>NZ_QUES01000048.1:0-45662 GCF_003478085.1 Eisenbergiella sp. OF01-20
ATTTCCAGTTTCGCTGATTAACTTCCATGTCGGGGTGGAACTTAATTTGAAAATTAAACGTGGGAAATAAAGGTAATATCATATAAAACAAATATGTAGATTTAAGTAATTTTCAGAGGTATAATGTAAGTAACTTATGAGGGGAGGAACAAAAGATGGCTCTGGTAAAATGTCCCGGATGCGGGCGGGAAATATCGGATAAGGCAAAAGAATGCCCGGGCTGCCAATATAAGCTGAAGAATAAGAAAAAGAAATATATTGCAGCGGCGGCAGCAGTTGCGGTGTTGGTTCTTATCATCACAGGCACGTTGTTTGGTGTCAAAAAAGTCCAACAGATAAGGGAAAACGAAAGACAGGAACAAATACAAAGGATACTGGCTGAATCGGAGGAGTATTATACGATCCCGGATTTTGAAAATGTTCTGAAATGCTACGGGCAATTGGAGGAATTAGGTTACGACACGGCGGGCCTGAAAGAACTTGCGGAATATGATCAGAAGGTCTATGGGGATGCAAGAACCTTTTATGAAACGCTGAAGGAAGTGGACGATAAATTACATAGCAGTGATTACACTTCCCTGCGCAAATTAGTGGACACCTTAATCGAACCAATGAAAAAATTCGACGCGCTGGAAATAAACACCGATTCGCAGCTGGGCCAGTATATCAATACGATGCGTTCCCATATTATGTATTCTTCTCTGCAGTCCGAATATGTGAACAGCACCAATTATGATTTGGACTATGGCCTGACGTCATGGGGGTTCGCATTTTGTATTGAGACATATACGGAACAACTGGTAAAAGAAAATTTTCCATATAATACGGAGGGATAAAAATGGCACTTATGCAATGCCCGGAATGCGGCAAAGAAATATCAGATCAGGTACCTGCATGCCCACACTGCGGCTTTCCCGTACAAAAACAAACAGGTGGGGATGGAAAAGATAAAAAGAAAAAATTCATACTGCTTATAATCATCGGCAGTATTTTTATTCTTGCGGCAGCTCTGTTTATCTGCTATAAATTCGTATACCAAGGGTCCTTTGAAATAACCCTGTCCAAAGATACCGTGGAACTGGGGACAGATGTGGACCTGCTCACCTATCTGGAATATGATCCGGAGAATATCATTGAAGTTACGGTAACAGATGATGGTAATTTTGATGCCGGGACAGCCGGTGATTACCAGGTTATGTTCCGTATCAAAAATAAGAGGGGAAATATAAAAGAAGTCCCTTTTGCATTCCATGTGACAGATACGGTTGCGCCACAGCTGTCTGTTCTTAAGGATACTGTTTATGTTGCCAAAGGCAGTGAGTACGACCCTCAAACCAATGCGGAGGCATCTGATGCAGATACCTGTACCATAGAAATCGGCGGAGAGTATGATCTCCACCAGGAGGGTACCTATGAAATTTCCTTTTCCGCAAAGGATGGCAGCGGAAATACCTCAGAAACGAAAAGTATGAAATTAATTGTGGAAAACAGGGACGACTGCGTTTTCCGCAATGTGAAATTCGGCGACAGCGCGGAAGTAGTAAAACGCTATGAAACGTCGGATTTGTTGGAGGAAAATGATGATAAAGGCAGCCAAACTCTAATTTACGAGGGGAGTGTAGAAAATGAAGATGCTTATATTTATTATGATATGAATCAAAAGGACCAGCTATATGCCATAACGATAATTTTTAATGAAACACATACAGACAATGATATGTACCTTAGTTTATTTGATAGAATTACTGAAAAGCTGACGGCGCTTTATGGCGAAGCTAAGACTGAAAAGGTGAAAGGGAGCTTATATAATTATTGCAGTACGGAAGGAGAGGCATTAAATCTCGGGCAGGTAAAATATAGAAATACCTGGGATTCGGATGAGTTGTCCGTTTACTTGTATTTGGGCAAGGATAATTATGAAGTAAGCTTTGGACTGCTTTATGAGTCAAAGAATTTTGAACAGCCGGAGGAGGATAGCTCAATAAAGTAATCGTGCTTGCCAAATATATGAAATACATAGAGTGAACCAATAATATAATATATGGAGGGATTGGGGTATTATGGAAAACACAACAGAAAGAGTATGTCCTGCTTGCGGTGAGAAATTACCTGATGATTCCTTGTTTTGCGCTAAATGCGGGACAAGGGTTGATGGAGAGGCGCAGAATGCAGGGCAGATAACAAAACCCGCGCATTTCTTTTCCAAAAATAAAAAGATAGTGGGAGTCGGTGCAGCTGCGGTTATTGTGGTACTGCTTGTTATATTTGGGATTAACGCGGTGCAGGCATCGAAACTTAAGAAAGAACTGGAACGCGATTGGTGTAAGGTGGAGGGGGAGGAAGATTCCTATATTCTCTGTGTGCTGGATTTTTCTGATAAGGATGTGGAATACCGGCTGGAAACGGGATATGCGTGGCTGGATACTACTGTGGCTACTTATGATTATAAGGTTATAAGCGGTAACAAAATGAAGGTATTACGCTATGGGGATGATTGGGAAACAATTACCGTAGAATTTAACGATGAAAAAACAGTAATGATAACCTCTCCTGCCCTTACAAGCACGGATGCAAGAGAAATATGGGTTCGTTTAGATTAGAGAGAGTTTGGAAATTCATTTCCGCAGTCTGCACTACCCGTTAAGATAATGATAACTATGAAATGGATTTTTATTACAGTATGAATCTGCGGTTTTTCCGGCCACGTATTTGTTGTACCCTGTCGGAAAACTTATAAAATTTATAATAACACATATACGGAACAACTGGTAAAAGAAAATTTTCCATATAATGCGGAGGGATAAAAATGGCACTTATGCAATGCCCGGAATGCGGCAAGGAAATATCAGATCAGATACCTGCATGTCCGCACTGCGGCTTCCCCGTACAAAAACAAACAGATGGAACCGGTGGGAAAAATAAAAAGAAACTAATACTTCCGCTCATTATTATCGGAAGCATCCTTGCTATTGGTGCGGTTATAGTTATCTGCTACAAATTCGTATACAAAGGTTCCTTTATGATATCCCAGGCCAAAGATACATTTGAATTGGGATCAGATGTGAATTTGGTTACCTATCTGGAATATGACCCTGAGAATATTATCGAAGTTACAGTAGCGGATGATGGTAATTTTAATGCAGGCAAAACGGGAGATTATCAAGTTCTGTTCCGTATCAAAAATAAGAGAGGGAATATAAAAGAAGTACCTTTCGAATTTCATGTGACAGATACGGTTGCGCCGGAATTGTCCCTTTTAAATGATACCGTATATATAGCCAGGGGAAGCAAGTACAACCCGCAGGATAACACGGAGGTCAATGACGCAGATGTCTGTATAATTGAAACCGGCGGAGATTATGATCTGAACCAGGAAGGGACTTATCAGATTTCCTTGTCGGCGAAAGACGGCAGCGGGAATATCTCTGAAACGAAAACCATGAATTTGATTGTGGAAAACAGGGATGATTGTTTATTCAGAAAGGTCAGGATGGGAGACAGCGCTGAGGTGGTGCAGCGCTACGAAACGGCGGAACTGATTACAAAACAGGATGAGGATAACGGTGAAAGTCTGATAGTCTATGAAGATGCCGTAGAAGGGGAGGATGCCTATATCTACTATCAGTTGAATGATAAAGATCAATTATGCTGCATAGTAGTCAGCTTTATTCAGCCTCATACGGATTATAGTCTGTACATCAGCAAGTTCGGTTCTATTACGGAAAATCTGAATCTTAAATACGGAGAGGCAAAGACGGAAAAGGTCAAGGGAAGACTGTACGGTTACTGTTCCTCAGAGGGAGAAGCGTTAAGTATCGGTGAGGTAAAGTACAGAAATTCCTGGGATACCGAGGATTTATCGATTGTCCTATATTTGGGTAGTGACAATTATGAAATAACTTTTTCAATAATATATGATTCGAAAACACTTGATCATCCGGATGGGGTCGGATTAAATCAATAATAGGGAGTGTTTATCTGATGATAGACATGTTAAAAGAATGAGATTTGCAGTAAATGGAAGAATTATAGCAGAAGCACCTATAGGTTCAGTGGCTTCATATACTCTGAATAGTCCTCCAGGACTTGCGTTTTGGGAAACACAGGTAAGAGAAGTTTCAATTGTATAATCAATAGTACTACGAAAAAATGTACTAAGAACTTAAGGTGCTGTCGGTTAATACCGATTTTTAAGCCTCTTTCTAAAGAAAAAGAATAAGAAGATCCTATGAAATTCTGTGGTTTTTAGCACTTGATCTTCATAGGATCTTCTTACTTTCTCTAATTCTGCAAATGTTAGGCGGTAAAAATACCCTAGTCCCTATTTTCCGATATGCTCCTCCTTGTTCTAATATGCTTCCTGGTCGCTTTTCCTTTAAATTTCCGAATCGCATCATGAGAAAACAGCGGTGATTATTCACTTAAAACGTATTGCACTTTATGTAAAGGTTTAACATTCCAGACAAAGGTTTGATAAAAATCAAAAAAATCAAGTTATGGGTTGACAAGTGAAAATCCACATGCTAATATATAACTCGTTCGTGATGCATAACTGTTCCCATTTCAGTTCTGGCATCTCGCGGGAAGCGCTGCAGGTGATAAACACCGAAGCGTGGAACGCTTTATATATATGCGGGTGTAGTTCAATGGTAGAACACCAGCCTTCCAAGCTGGATACGTGGGTTCGATTCCCATCACCCGCTTGCAGATAATGAACGGTTTACGGGTGATTGCCTGTTTCCGGAAAAGGTTCCGTTTTATGATAGTTATCTGCTGCATAAAGCTTTTTGTTTCAACAATGCGATAGTGGCGTAGTTGGTAACGCGCGACCTTGCCAAGGTCGAGACCGCGGGTTCGAGCCCCGTCTATCGCTCTCCTAAAGACCAGATAAAACAGCGGTTTCCGTAATACGGAGAGCCGCTGTTTTCGTTGCCTCTGAAATTCCCTGATATCATATGGAAAATGCAGCCGGGTTCCCCCTTTTTGGCTGTTACACTACCTGTACGGCAAAAGCCGTAGTCTGGGGAGGAATGCTTGCTGTCATAAAATCGGCATGCCTTATCCTGACAAGCTGGCCGGGGCGGAGCGCGCCGAGCCTGATGGGATTCCCGAAACGGTTCGTAATCGTGGTGGTATTGGTTATTACGAATCGGGTCTGGCTGTTGATGTTATTGGGGTTGCCTGTATATAGAAAATTATTGGCAGGATCCACATATGCCACAGGCGCTGTGGTAACAGCAGAAGAGGATTGGGATCTTCTTTGTACAACGATCATCAGCGCGTTTGACTGAGGGGGAATACTCCTGGTCATGCGCGGAGAGAAGGTGACATTCACCCACATTCCCTTCTGAAGGCAGCAGGGACACACATTCTGCCCGAAGGAATTGATTATAACGGTATTTCTGTTATAATTAAGCCTTATTGTTTCTATAAAAGTAGTATTATTCTCTCCCGGTACGGCGTAAGAGACTATAATATATCCGTTAGAATCACTAAAACAAAAGGTTTCCTCCACTAAAGCATTGTCTATACGCATGATATTCCCCTGCTGTACCATGGTGCCGCGAGGGTCATTACTCATTTTAAACCACCTGAAGTATGTTTTGTTATGATATTATATGCTTATAAAATAAAATCGTGCAGTCTCCCCGTAACCGTCCGTATCTGTCTGAACGGTTACGTTTTTCCCTTTCTTCCCGTCTCAGGATGCAAAAGAATAGAGCCACATCAGCTCCAGCATTGTAATGATAGCCGTAAACAGCCATATTACTTTGGAAAAGCGGTAAATCCGCCCCGCTCCCAGCGATTCAAAAGGATACAGGGGAATTATAAGAAAGACAAGGTAATAGCAGGCAATCTGTGAAATGCTTCTGAAAAAAGGGACATTGGTTAAACCAGACAAGGCCGCCAGGCTGAAAGCGGCCCATTTGAATAACTCCGGAACAGCCATATCCCTGCGGAAGGCAGGTGTGTTTTCATAGGTATCCGGATACCAGTTTCCGTTCATGGGGAAGGGATTCCCCCAGATACTCAACAGGATGGTGAGAAAGCTCCCGCCGTTATTCAGGCGGAATTCCCATGGATGTCTGCTGAACCGGGTCCCAGCATACCGGGTCAGGATAAACAGGGCCAGTACAGCAAAATAAGCGCCTGCAGAACAGGGGATGCTGCCAGGGTCTTTGCGGATAAGCCCTGCCCACATCGGCAGGATCAGGAGATTATTAGCAAGAAAAAAATAAAACAGCTGGAGCAGACCGGTTTTTTTCCTTCTAATGGGTTCGTCCTTCATCACCATATAAAAATCCATTCCGATAGCAAACGGTACTGGAGTCCTCAGATACTGCAGAAGCATTCCGGACAGACCGGTCTGCCGGATTACTTCAATGAAACCCGTCCTTTGGAACCCATTTTCCATAAAGAGTTTCCAGGAGGCCACATTGTCATCTTTTACAAGGGCCGTCATGCCGTCACAGCCCTGGGCCCATATATGCCGGAAGGTTTCCGCATATAATTTTGACCCCACACCACAGCCGTGGCAGGCAGGATCTACAAAAGCTTCCGCTATATATGCCATTTTTTTCTTCCCGCAAGGAATGATTTTATAGATAATCCCTCCTACAATTTTTTCCTCATATACAGCGGCCATTGCATGGCGGGGGAATTCTACAAAAAGTGCTTCAAAAGCCGTAAAAGCCTGTCTGCCCACCCTCATAATTTCCTTTTGTTCCCCGTCCTTCATTTCACGTATTACCAACTGATCTTGCTTCATCCGGGCACGTCTCCTTTTCATGTCTCTTTTTATTCCCGCTGGCTTTCGTTTGCCGTGAGGTATCTGGCTGTATAAATCATAACAGGTTTCTTCTTTTGCAGCAACGAAAGAGGCGTAAGATACCTTTACGGGATGGTGAACTGCACCAGGGAGAGCAGCGTTTATTTCCGCAGGGTATTTGACTTATACCGTTGGCAGATCCCAGCGGAAGTGGCTGGCAAGAATCCGTATGGCAACCACAAGAAGCGCGCTGACAATCATGGCGGAGTCGGAACGGGTTACCTCCAGAAGCCCTGCATACAGGCAGCCTCCGGCGATGGAGGCACAGGCATAGATATGCTTTTTCAGGACGTAAGGGGTTTCACCGGCCATGATATCCCGTAGGATACCTCCGCCGATGCCCGTGATCACACCAAGGAAAATGATCAGAAAATGATAACTGCCGTAACCGGCTTCCACGCCGGTATCGATACCGATAACCGTAAAGGCACCCAGGCCAATGGCATCCAGGATATTCATTATTTTCTCATAGCCTTCCATATACCGGCTCCCCAAAAGAGAAGGCCAGAGCCGGAAAAGCAGGAACAGGATCAGGACGGTGAGGAAAGCCGCCAGGACATAGACGGGATTACGAAATATGTTGGGCGGGATATTGCCTATCAGGATATCCCGGAGCATCCCGCCGCCGACAGCGGTGATGACACCCAGAACAATAATCCCGAACAGATCCAGCTTTTTACGGACGGCAACCATAGCTCCCGAGGAAGCAAACGCAATGGTCCCGATAATTTCAATGCCAAAGATAACGGAAGGCTGTAATTCCATGGTTTTTATACCTTTCTCTTCTGAATTCAAACGCTTTAATAATACCATGAAAAAGAACGGCACTCAATGATAATCTGCGGAATTCCGTGAAAATTACAAAATGCGGATCCCGCTTGTTTTTTTGCGAAAGGGGATAGTAAATCCGAATGCGATGCTTTATAATAAAAATTATCAGGTAAAAACCGGAACATAGGTTTGGGGGGAGGGATGGAATGACAAAAAGAATACTTGATTGCAGCACATCGGATTTGGCTGCATTTACCAGGCAGGAGCTGCTTTCTTCCATCGCAGGGAGCGAAGGAAGGGTGCTGGCCGGAGAGGGTATCGGAATTACCCAGCCGGTTCTGGGCGATGTGACAAATGCGGAGGCAGCCTGTGAGATGGGCGTACAGATGCTCGTGTTGACCGGGAACCCCGGAAATCCATCATGTCGGCCGGCTATCCGGGGATGGCTGTCCCGGAAAATAGCATGGCGTACTCCATCGCTATCCGTGGTGTGCGGCATACCTATCACAGAATGGCACTGTCGGTGAACCGCTGACATTTCTGCGGCGGATAACCGGAAATAACAAGCTTACATCGAAAAAGGAGAGGACACAATGGAAAAGAGAAAACTGGAAAAACTGGGAATCGAAACATCACTGCTGGGCTTCGGGTGCATGCGCTTTCCCACCATGCCGGACGGCAAAATTGACGAGGCGGAGGCGGAAAAAATGCTGGATAAGGCCATTGCTTCCGGCGTAAATTATATTGACACCGCCTACCCCTACCACAACGGGGAAAGCGAACCGCTGGTAGGAAGGGTGCTTAAAAAATATGACAGAAGTTCCTTCTATCTGGCAACCAAGCTCCCGTTATGGGCGGTAAAAAGCGTGGATGATGCCAAACGTATTTTTGAAGAGCAGCTTCAGAGACTGCAGACCGATTACATTGATTTCTATCTTCTCCATGCGGTAAATAAAGAAAAATGGGAAGACATGAAGGCTTTGGGCGTGGTGGATTACTGTGCCAGGCTGAAGGAAGAAGGAAAGATCCGTTACTATGGCTTTTCCTTCCATGATGATTATGAAGTATTTGACGAGATCATTCATTACCGTGACTGGGATTTCTGCCAGATCCAGTACAATTATATGGACACCCAGGAACAGGCCGGAGATAAGGGCTACGCCCTGGCGGAAAGTCTGGGAATCCCCCTTGTTATTATGGAGCCAATTAAAGGGGGAAGCCTGGCTAATTTCTCAGATGATATCAATGCGAAATTCCGGGAAATGGATCCGGACAAAAGCATCGCATCCTATGCCCTGCGCTGGGTGGGCAGCCATCCCAATGTAAAAGTGATTTTAAGCGGTATGTCCACCATGAAGCAGGTGGAGGATAACCTGAAAACCTTTAATGAATTCACAGTGCTGAGCGAAGAAGAGCAGAAAAAGATGGAAGGCATTGTGGAAGAGATGCGTTCCCGCGTGCAGAACGGATGTACCGGCTGCCGCTACTGCATGCCCTGCCCTGCGGGGGTCAATATCCCCGGCAACTTCAAGGTATGGAATAACTACCATATGTACCGTACATACGGCCATGTGAAAGGGGCATGGGAGAACGAGCTGAAGGAAGAAGAGAAAGCAAAGAACTGTATCAAATGCGGAAAGTGCGAAGCTTTATGTCCCCAGAAGCTTTCCATCAGGGATAATCTGGTACAGGTACAGAAAGATTTGGACGGAAGAATTTTCGCATAAACAGCATGATAATGAAAGAGTAACCGTTCAGACTTGTCTGAACGGTTACATGAAATAAGAGAATTATGGAAAAAGCATACAAGCTGGAATTTAAAAATGAACAGACAGGATCCCTCGCGGTAAACTGCTGCGGCTGCTCCAAAACGGAGCCGCTGCACAGCTTCGGGCCGGCCCTTAAGCCTCATTATATGATTCATTATGTGCTCAGCGGAAAAGGGATTTTCCGGACCGGAGGCAGGGAATACCCTCTGGAGGCGGGCAGCGGCTTTCTCATAACCCCGGGGGAGCTATCTTTTTACCAGGCGGATGATAAAGAGCCCTGGACCTATGTATGGGTAGGTTTTTCGGGAAGCGGTGCGGAAAGCTTTGTTTCTTACATGGGACTGTCCGTGCGTCATCCCGTATTCCATTCCGGGCGATCCGATGAGCTGTACCGCAGTGTGCGGGATATGATGGAACATAATACCTTCGGCCTGACCAATGAACTTCGCAGAAACGGACAGCTGCATCTGTTTTTATCTCTCATAGCGGAGAATGCACGTCCATCGGAAAAAGCGGATGAGGATAAGGCAAACCAGTATGTGAAGAGGGCGGTGGAATTCATCCAGCGTAATTACTGCAACCCGGTGAAAGTGACGGATGTGGCGGAATATGTATGCATTAACCGGAGCTACCTGTATACGCTTTTTGAAAATTCCATGGGAATGTCTCCCCAGCAGTTCCTTACCACTTACCGGATTACCAAGGCAGCGGAGCTGCTGGCGGTGACCGATCTGCCGGTGGAAAGCATCGCCCTGTCCTGCGGCTATAACGATCCTCTTGTCTTTACGAAAGCATTTAAACAGATGAAGGGAATGTCCCCGTCCGGATACCGGAAAGAGATGCAAAAAGGGGAAAACCGCAGAAATAAAGAATATCTGAAGCAGGTAGAGGACTTTATCAGCCAGATTAATGAATTGTAGCGGTCCGGACTTATCTGGACTGTGTAAGTTAACATTTTGACAGGTACCTGCAACAAATGTCCCTTTGCCGGTACCTGTTTTTATTATATGATAAAATTAACTGGAAAGCGGCTAAAGCCGCAGATATCGGGACACAAAAAGGGATGAACAGAAAAGGAGAAAGGGCATGAAAGAAAAAATATTGCATAAATTCGGGGAAGTATTTGGGGATACCACAGGAGTTAAGACCTATTTTGCCCCCGGCCGTGTGAACCTGATCGGAGAGCATACCGACTATAACGGGGGACATGTATTCCCCTGCGCACTGACCATAGGAACTTACGGTGCGGCGAGGCAGCGTGCTGACAGAAAGCTGCGTTTTTATTCTATGAACTTTGAACATCTGGGAGTCCTGGAAAGCAGTCTCGACGGCCTCAAGCCGGAAAAAGAGGCGGACTGGACCAATTATCCCAAGGGAGTAATGTGGGCTTTTGAAAAAAGGGGATTTGAGATTCCCTACGGCATGGATCTGCTTCTGTTCGGGAATATTCCCAACGGTTCCGGCCTTTCCTCCTCTGCGTCCGTGGAGGTGCTCACCGGTTTTGTCCTCCGGGATATGTTCGGCTTTGATGTAACCAATCAGGATCTGGCCCTTATCGGCCAGTATTCCGAAAATAATTTCAACGGTGTCAACTGCGGGAGCATGGATCAGTTTGCGATTGCCATGGGGAAAAAGGATCATGCCATTTTCCTGGATACTGCAGATCTGAGCTTTGAATATGCGCCCATCCAGCTGGAAGGGGCCAAGATTGTTATTGCATGCAGCAATAAGAAGCGGGGCTTAGGTGACTCCAAATACAATGAGAGAAGAAGTGAATGTGAAACAGCTCTGGCAGAACTTCAGGAGGTTGTGGGAATCAAGTCCCTGGGCGACCTGACAGAGGAACAGTTCGAACAGTATCAGACAGTGGTTAAGGATGAGGTACGCAGAAAACGCGCCAGACATGCCGTGTACGAGAACCAGAGGACCATCAAGGCGGTTGCCGCTTTAAAGGCGAATGATATCGAACAGTTCGGACAGCTTATGAACGCATCCCATGTGTCCCTTCGGGATGATTATGAAGTGACCGGGATTGAACTGGATACCCTGGTGGAAGAAGCCTGGAAGATTGACGGCGTCATCGGCTCCCGTATGACAGGGGCGGGCTTCGGCGGATGTACCGTAAGCATTGTGAAAACAGATGCTATCGACAGCTTTATTGAGAAGGTGGGAGCGGAGTATCTGAAAAAAATCGGCTATGCGGCAGATTTCTATGTGGTGGAAATCGGCGACGGACCGAGCGTAATCTGATAGTAATGGGCGGCTGGGTTCCGGCCGTCCTTTCTTCTGGAAAAATAGCCGGGCCGGATACCTAAGCAACGTGTCTGGTACCGGCAGGATTAACACGCGCCGGGCATTCCGGATGCCGCCGGGAAGGAACCGGAGGCGCAGAAATGAGGGAAAAATGATTCAGAACAGCATCAGGGATTTAGTGAGATACGGGCTTGCCACCGGACTTGTGGAGCCGGAGGACACCATCTATACAACAAACCGCCTTTTAGAGCTTTTCGGTCTGGAAGAGCTTGCGGAAGCAGATACCCCGATTACAGCGGATAAAAACGAAGAGACACAGCTGGTGGGAAAGCTGGAGGCCATTTTGAAGGATATGCTGGACTATGCGGCAAAGACCGGCCTTTTGGAAAATAACAGCGTGGTATACCGTGACTTGTTTGATACCAGGATCATGAGTGTGCTTGTAGCCCGTCCCAGCGAAATCATCCGTAAATTCCGGGAATGTTATGCCGACTCCCCGGAAACAGCTACCGAATACTTTTATAAATTCAGCCAGGATACGGACTATATCCGCAGATACCGTGTCTGCAAGGATCAAAAATGGGTTACCTCCACGCCTTACGGCGATCTGGATATCACCATCAACCTGTCCAAACCGGAAAAAGATCCGAAGGCCATTGCGGCGGCAAAAACAGCCAGACAGAGCGGTTACCCCAAATGTCAGCTTTGCATGGAAAATGAAGGCTATGCCGGCCGCGTGAACCATCCGGCCAGGCAGAACCACAGGATCATCCCCATCACCATTAACGGCGGACAGTGGGGCTTCCAGTACTCTCCTTACGTGTATTACAACGAGCATTGTATCGTTTTTAATTCCAAACATATCCCCATGAAAATCGAACACGACACCTTTGTAAAGCTGTTTGATTTCGTAAAGCTGTTCCCCCACTATATGCTGGGATCCAATGCGGATCTTCCTATCGTGGGAGGTTCTATTTTGAGCCATGACCATTTCCAGGGGGGACATTATGAATTCCCTATGGCAAAAGCCGCTGTGGGAACCGAATTCACGGTAAAAGGATTTGAGGATGTGAAGGCAGGTATCGTAAACTGGCCGATGTCGGTAATCCGTCTGTCCGGCCCGGACAGCGACAGACTGATCGCCCTAGCCGATGTGATTCTGGGCAAATGGCGTAAGTTTACCGATGAGGCGGCATTTATTTATGCCGAGACAGACGGGGAGCCTCACAATACCATCACCCCTATTGCCAGAAAACGGGGAGAAAACTATGAGCTGGATCTGGTCCTGCGCAATAACATCACAACGCAGGAGCATCCTCTTGGGGTATACCATCCCCATGCCAAGCTGCACCACATTAAGAAAGAAAATATCGGTCTGATAGAAGTTATGGGCCTTGCCGTCCTTCCCTCCCGCCTGGATGGTGAAATGGCGGATTTGGAAAAAGCCATTCTGGAAGGCGCCGATATCCGCAAGGATGAAGTGCTTGGCAAACACGCAGACTGGGTGGAAGAGTTCCTCCCGAAGTATGAACACATTAATGCCGAAACGATCCATGGAATTATCCGGGAGGAAATCGGGAAAGTATTCATGGAGGTTCTGGAGGATGCCGGAGTCTATAAGCGGACGGAGGAAGGCCGGGAGGCGTTCGGGCGGTTTGTGGCGTATTTGAATCAGTAGGCAAATACATGGTCAGTGATGGAGTAAGTAAAAACAGCTGTACGGAATGAGGCCGTACAGCTGTTTTTTGAATATGCCTTTTTGTTGTAAAATCACATTATCATGTTGACATTTGTAGTAAATACACATTTTTTGGTTTGACTTAATGTAATTCAAGGCATATAATTAATTTATAAATAGAGAATCGGGGTAATTGCATGAATCGTAATGCTATGAAACGGCTTGTTGAATGGAAAAATGATCCTGGCCGAATGCCTCTGATCATAAAAGGGGCACGGCAGGTAGGAAAAACCTGGCTGATGAAAGAATTTGGGAAAAATTATTATGAACAGACAGCATATATTAACTTTGACAGAAACGAACGAATGAAGTCTCTGTTTTCGGGAGATTTTTCTCTTGAACGAATTTTGAAAGGATTATCTATAGAGAGTGAGATAGTAATTGATCCGGATAATACACTTATTATTATGGATGAAATACAGGAAGTCCCGGCGGCTCTTCAGGGTCTTAAATATTTTATGGAAGATGAAAGTCATCAATACCATATAATTGCTGCGGGTTCCCTGCTTGGGCTGGCACTTCATACCGGAACATCCTTTCCTGTTGGGAAAGTGGATACTATGAATCTATATCCTCTTACTTTTACGGAGTTTCTGGATGCCGTGAAGCAGGAAGTGCTGATCCAACTGCTTACCGAAGATGATTTTCCCATGATAACAACATTCAGAGATAAATATATGGATGCATTAAAAACTTATTATTATGTGGGAGGAATGCCTGCGGCAGTAAATACGTATATCTCGACCGGAGATTTTAAACAGGTTCGCCGTGTGCACAAACGGTTGCTGAACGATTATGAACAGGATTTTTCCAAGCATGTACCTCCATTAACCGTCCCACGGGTCAGAATGGTATGGGATGGAATACCATCCCAGCTGGCTAAAGAAAATAAAAAATTTATCTATAGTGTTCTCCGGGAAGGTGCACGTGCGAAGGAATTTGAAACAGCTATACAATGGCTTGTGGACTGTGGCCTGTGTCATAAAGTAAGCAGAGTAAGAAAGGGCGGTTTCCCGCTTAAGGCATATCAGGATCTGCAGGCATTTAAGTTATTTCTGGTGGATGTGGGACTTTTGGCTGCCATGGCAGATATTGATGAGAAAACGCTGCTAATGGGAAATTCTATTTTTACAGAGTTTAAGGGGGCGCTTACTGAGCAGTATGTATGTCAGGAGATGGCCGCGGAATTGGAGGTAATGCCATATTACTGGTCAGCGGAATCTTCATCGGGTGAAATAGACTTTTTAATCCAATTTGCCGGAACTATTATTCCTATAGAGGCAAAGGCAGCTGAGAATTTGAACGCGAAAAGCCTGAAAACCTTTGTGGCGAAAAACAGCCTTCCCTTCGGCATCAGAACATCCATGTCCGATTACCGTGAACAGGATGCTCTGGTAAATGTGCCGCTTTATGCCATATCCAGGCTTTTTTCCGTGGCGGATAAAAAGCTTCTGGAATAATTTGTCCTTGCTAATCTTTATACAAATCCCTGTTTACCAGAATCTCACGGAAGCCGGCCCCCAACAGCCGGCTTCCGTTTTCCATGCAAGGCCGGAAATGTCCGGGCAGAATAATATCGCAGGGAAGCTGCGCCATTTTTTTCAGGGAAAGGCGGTAGTCCTCATAACCGTATCTTTCATCCACCCGGATGCCCAGCACCGGCGTATGGATATCCGCACCTGTCTGCAGAAAATCTCCGGTTACCAGCACTTTTTTCCCCATCCATGTAAAACCGTAAGCCATGCTGCCCGGGGTATGGCCGGGAACTGAATAGCAGCTGATGGAGATGCCGCCTGCTTCCCTCACTTCTCCGTCTGAAAGTCTCTGAATGCCGGGACAGATGGGAAAAGAAACGCCGTAGGAATAGGAGATAGTGCCGGAAGAGCCGTTTTCCACCGCGTCGGCATCCGGTCCCGCCATATAAATCCGGGCTCCCATTTCGGCATAGTACGCCGCATTCCCTGCATGATCAAAATGGGAATGGGTAAGAAAAACATGGCGGATATCATAGGTATCCAGTCCCCACACCGAAAGATTCTTCTCGATAATATTCCGATCCCATTCGTCCAGACCGGTATCAAAGAGGAGGAGTTCCTTCCCGGCAGGAAAAGATAAAGCATAAACGTTCTGGTGGCTCCCATAGCAGGGGCCGCACAGCTGGTATAAATCAGGCAGCAGCATCATATTTTTTTCTCCTTACTGAACCATAGCGCGTGTCCTCTGTTATTTTAGCCCTTAACGGCGCCTGCGGCAAGGCCTTCCGTAATCTGCCGGGAAAAGATGATAAACAGAAGGATGATGGGCAGTATGCCGATAACCACACCCAGCATACGCGCACCGTAATTTGCCACAAACATGTTGCCGATGGAAGCGATCACAAGGGGAACTGTGTACATCTTCGGATTATTTATCATAATCATAGGAAGCAGATAGCTGTTCCAGGACTGCAGGAAGGATATGATGCCCAGCGTGAAAATGGCAGGGCGTATGATAGGCATAACCAGGCGCAGGAATACCCCCATATCATTACAGCCGTCGATCCGTCCGCTTTCCACCAGTTCATAAGGAAAAGCATCCTTCATATACTGGGTCATCCAGAATACCCCGAAGGCGTTGGCGATATTGGGCAGAATAAGGGGGAGAAAGGTTTTGGACAGATGGAGTATCCGCATTTCCCAGGCAAAAGCCACTAATCCCACCTCCATGGGAACCATCATAGTCATAAGCACGATCTGGAACAGAAGCTTTTTATGCCGGAAGCTGTACTTGGCAAAAGCAAAACCGGCCATTGCGCTGAAAACTACACATATGTGGATTACGAACTCAGTATAGCACAAGAAAATAAGAAAATAAAATGGGCATGGCAAAGGGGATATGGTAATATATAGATAATCGGTAACCGTTCAGATGGCCCGTTGTGTCCTGCAGCATAGAAGGGCCGTGAGCCGTAACAATGACAGCAAGCCGGTCATAAGAACCCCGGAACCAGAGAGGATAATACGAATATGGAAAATACACCGGAAATCAGAACCCCGCGCCTTATATTACGCCGTTTTTCACCCGATGACACAGCAGCTTTCTTCCGCATCATGAGCGATGAGGAAGTAAATACCTTCCTTCCCTGGTTTCCCCTGCAATCCATAGAAGCCGCCGGATCCTTTCTGCGGGAACGCTATCTGGACACCTATAAAAAACCGGAAGGATACCGGTATGCGATCTGCCTGAAGGCGGATAACGTCCCTATTGGATATGTGAACGTGGATGACGGGGCAAGCCATGATTTCGGTTATGCTCTGAGAAAGGAGCACTGGCATCAGGGTATGGTATCGGAAGCCTCTGCGGCGGTGGTCAGCCTTCTGAAAAAAACAGGGCTGCCCTTTATTACCGCTACCCATGATGTCAACAACCAAAGAAGCGGCAATGTGATGAAACATATAGGGATGACCTACCGCTATTCCTATGTGGAGCAGTGGCAGCCCAAAGATTTCCCGGTTACCTTCCGCATGTACCAGTTGAATCTGGACGGACAGGAGGAACGGGTATACCGGGAATACTGGGATAAATATCCGGTTCATTTTGTGGAAGAAATATAGGTCCGGGTTTTCCGCATAATCCCGGGACTTCGGTCTTGCCACACGGCGCGTTTCGCTGTATCCTATAAAAACCGGAGGAATACCATATGAAATTTTTATTAGCGGTAGTAAATGCAAAGTATATCCATTCCAATCCTGCCATTTACAGCCTGCGTGCCTATAGTGTTCAGAAGGATTCTGAACTTGAGAAACATATTGAACTTGCGGAATATACCATAAACCAGCCTTTTCAGGATATCCTCGCGGATATATACGCAAGGATGCCGGACTGCGTTGCCTTTTCCTGTTATATATGGAACATAGGAATGGTAAAGGATATCGTCCGGGAATTAGCTAAAATACTGCCGGAAACCCGGATTTGGCTGGGAGGTCCGGAGGTCAGCTATAATGCGGAGGAACTTCTGGAAGAAATGCCCTTTATCACCGGTATCATGGTGGGGGAAGGGGAAGTCACCTTCCATGAACTGCTTATGTTTTACCGGCAGGGCGGCCCGGAGGATATCAGGGGGCTGGAACAGACAGACGGCATCGTTTTTCGGAAACGCGGGCAGGAAGGCATATGCCGCACAAGGGATCGGGCGCTTACCGATATCAGCAGGCTTCCTTTTTTTTATAATGAAGCGGATATCGGCGATTTCCATAACAGGATCCTTTATTATGAATCCAGCCGGGGCTGTCCCTACCGGTGCAGCTACTGCCTTTCTTCCATTGATAAGACAGTCCGTCTGCGCCGTTTGGAACTGGTGGAAAAGGAGCTTCAGTTTTTCCTGGAAAAGAAGGTTCCCCAGGTCAAATTTGTGGATCGTACCTTTAACTGTAATCACAGCCATGCCATGGGAATCTGGCGATTTATCAAGGAACAGGATAACGGGATAACCAATTTTCATTTTGAGATATCGGCGGATATCCTTACGGAAGAAGAAATCACGCTTTTGCAGTCCCTGCGTCCGGGGCTGGTGCAGCTGGAAATCGGCGTACAGTCCACCAATCCCGTAACCATCCGGGAAATCAGGAGACGTATGGACTGGGAACGGCTGCGCCGGATTGTTGCCGCACTGCAGGAAAAGGATAATATCCATCTTCACCTGGATTTGATAGCGGGGCTTCCCTATGAGGATTCGGCTAGCTTCCGCAATTCCTTTAACGAAGTATACGCCTGCAGGCCGGAGCAGCTGCAGCTTGGTTTCCTAAAGGTTCTGAAAGGTTCTTATATGCATGAGAAAGCTTCTGAATATGAGATCCATTATACGGATAAGCCTCCTTATGAAGTCCTTTTTACCAAATGGCTGCCTTATTCCCAGGTCCTGAAGCTCAAAAGGGTGGAGGAAATGGTGGAGTTGTATTATAACAGTTCCCAGTTTGCCCATACGCTTCCGGTTTTGGAGAAAGCGTTTCCGGATCCCTTCCGTCTGTATGAACAGCTGGCGGAATATTATGAGACAAAAGGATATTTCGTGAACAATCCCGCCAGAGCTTACCGCTATCAGGTCCTTCTGGATTTTGCGCTTTCGGCCGATCCGGACAATATGACGCTGTACAGACAGCTTCTCACCCTGGATATGTATCTGCGGGAGAATTTGAAAAGCCGCCCTGCCTTTGCCCTTCCTCTTCGGGAACAGCAGGAAGCGAAAGAAAAAATTAACGGTTTTTACCGCCGGGAGGAATGCAGTCCGTCCTTCCTGAAGGAATATGTGGAGGACGGCTATAACGCAAGGCAGATGGCGCGTATGACCCATATCGAATGCTTTACCCTTCCGGTGTGGGAGAAAGAGAATCCGCAGGGAAACGGCGGCGGGGCCGTATATTACCTGCTGTTTGATTACAGGAAAAGAAATCCTTTAAATCAGGAAGCGTATACGATGCTGCTTCCGTTGGCATAATGGAGAAAAAAATGAAACAAAAAGAACGAATTGAAAACATACTGGGACTTTTGGATCAGCATTACGGTACGGATATTATCTGCTATCTCGATTATGAAAATGCATGGCAGCTGCTCATTGCCACTATTTTAAGCGCACAATGCACGGACGCCAGAGTCAATGTGGTGACGAAGGATCTGTTCCGGAAATATACCAATGTGGAGGCTTTTGCCAATGCGGATTTGAAAGAACTGGAAAAAGATATCCATTCCACCGGCTTTTACCATAACAAGGCAAAAAATATCATTGCATGCTGTCAGGATCTGGTTCATAAATTCGGCGGACAGGTGCCCGAATCCATAGAGGATTTGACATCGCTGGCCGGTGTGGGAAGGAAAACGGCAAATGTAATCCGCGGAAATATATATAACGAACCCAGCATTGTGGTGGATACCCACGTAAAAAGAATCTCTTACCGTCTGGGCCTGACAAAAGAAGAAGATCCGGTAAAGGTGGAATTTGATCTGATGAAGGCGCTGCCCAAGGATCACTGGATCCTTTATAATCTTCAAATCATCGCATTAGGCAGGGAAATCTGCAAAGCGCCTAACGCAAAATGTGAAGCGTGTTTTTTGACCGAATACTGTCCATACTATAAAAAGGAGAACGGGAAAAAAACAGCCTCAAAAAAGAAAACGGGTGCGGGCAAGTGAACGGCCCGGTAAAGGACTATATCTGCCTGGATCTGGAAACTTCCGGCCTTCATCCCAAATATGATAAAATCATTGAAATCGGAGCTGTTAAGGTAAGAGACGGGCACGTGACGGAGCGTTTCGAAATGCTTGTGAATCCGGGCCGTAAGCTGAGCGCGGCCACCACAGATATTACAGGGATACGGGACGGGGATTTGGAAACGGCGGCAGACATTTCCCGGGTATTTCCTGCTTTTCTTACGTTCAGCCAGGAATTGCCGCTTCTAGGGCACAGCATCCTTTTCGACTATTCTTTTCTGAAAAAAGCGGCGGTAAATCTGGGTTTCTCATTTGATAGGAAGGGGATTGATACCCTGAAGCTGGCGAGAAAATTCCTGCCGGAACTGGAAAGCCGGAAACTGGAATTTTTATGTTCGCATTTCCAAATTCCTCATACACCCCACCGGGCGCTGGGGGATGCCGCGGCCACACAACTGCTTTATGAAAAACTGTGCGGCCTGTTCTGGAATGAAAAGGATTTTGAACCCCAGCCTCTCGTTTATAAAGTGAAAAAGGAAGGACCTGCCACCCCGGCGCAAAAGGAAAGGTTATACAGGCTTGTTTCCCTTCATAAACTGGAACTGGATACGGATATAGAGAAAATGACCAAAAATGAAGCCAGCCGGACAATCGACAAAATACTGGGTCAGTATAAGAAATCGGCGGGTAACAGTTCAGACTTGTCTGAACTGTTACATCGGCGGAGTGAATAGTAACAATTTCCGGCTTATCTCTGCTTGCAAAAACAGAGGCATTCATATATAATAAGCATCTGAACAGGTAGGATTGGCAATGGTTCAGACTTGTCTGAACGGCTGCCGGGATTGAATGCGATTTTTCATATCCGGTAAAGTATATGGAAAATGTCGGGAGGCATGGTAAATGTTTAATTTAAGTAATAAGAAAACACAAAAAGTAATTTCATCCGTCATCATCATTATTCTGGTGCTGGCGATGGTAGTGCCCACACTTCTGTATTTTCTATAAGGATAGGAGCAGCATATGAAGAAATGGATTTGGACACTGGCGCTTGTATGTACCCTGGGCATTGCTGCGCTTGCGGCGGGCATGCATTCCAAAGCACAGGCAAGGCCGGATGATACGATACTGGAAGGGGTTTATGCAGGTGAGATATCCCTTTCCGGCATGACGCGGGAGGAAGCCAGGACTGCTGTCCAGTCTTATGTGGATTCCCTGGGAAGCAGTTCCATTGTTTTACATGTAATGGATGGAAACACCGTATCCGTCACTGCGGCCGAGCTGGGACTGGGCTGGGGGAATCCGGATTTGGTGGAGGATGCCGTAAATCTGGGAAAGACCGGCAACGTGGTCGTGCGTTACAAGGCGCTGAAGGATCTGGAGCATCAGAATAAGGTATATGACATCGCTTTTTCGTTTGATAAAGAAGCGATTGCATCGGTAGTGGAAAATAAATGTGACGCTTTTAATGTGGAAGCGGTTGATGCCCATCTGAAAAGAGTTGACGGCTCTTTTGTCATTGAAGAAGGGCAGACCGGTATCGTGGTTGACAATACGGCTTCTGAAAATGCGATTTATGAATACCTGACCACTCAGTGGAAGGGCGGTGACGGTGCCGTAGATCTGGCAGTGACGGAAGAAGTGCCGAAGGGCAACGCGGAAGAACTGTCCAAGGTTAAGGATGTGCTTGGCACCTTTACCACCAGCTTCTCCTCTTCGGGAAGAGACAGAAGCGCCAATGTTACCAATGGCTGCAATCTGATCAACGGGGCGACTATCCTGCCGGGTGAGACGTTTTCCACCTATGAGGCCGTTAGCCCGTTTACAGAGAGCAACGGGTATTATATGGCAGGCTCCTATCTTAACGGGCAGGTGGTGGACAGTATCGGCGGCGGTATCTGTCAGGTATCCACTACGCTTTATAATGCGGTGCTCAAATCGGAGCTTCAGGTGGACGAAAGGCATAACCATTCCATGATAGTTGGTTATGTAAAGCCTTCCATGGATGCGGCGATTGCCGAGTCAGCGGGGAAGGACTTCAAATTTACAAATAATACGGGATATCCTATCTATATTGAGGGATATACCAGCAATAAAAATATTACCTTCACCATTTACGGCGTGGAGACAAGAGATCCGGGCCATGTGGTAACCTATGAAAGCGAAGTGCTGGAGACTATCCAGCCTAACTCCGAAAGCATTGTCCAGACCACATCACAGCCTATCGGGTTTGTGGAGGTACAGTCCGCCCATATCGGCTATAAGGCGAGACTGTGGAAAGTGGTCACCGAAAACGGAGTGGAAGTAAGCAGGGAACAGATTAACAGCAGCAGCTATAAAATGGTACCCCGCACCGCAACTGTAGGGGTTGCCACCAATGACAGCAACGCTTATAATGAAATGCAGGCGGCCATTGCAACGGGAAGCATTGACCATGTAAAGAGTATCGCCGCGGCATTGAAATCCGGCCAAAGCACCACACCGCCCGCGGACGGAATGGATCCCGCATTAGCGGCTATACTGGCAGGAAAAACGCCGGAGGAACAGGCGGCTTTGATTCAGCAGTATAATGAGCAGCTGGCGCAGCAGCAGCAACAGACGGGGCAGTAAAGCTGTGTAATCAGAAAAATGGGAGCACGGGATGAAGATTGGCAAGGTGCAAGAGAGCGTTCTGAAACGTTCCGTATTAAGACAACTGAAAACCCGGAGGGGTGAAATCATACTTGGCGCAGGTCTGGGGGAGGACTGCGCCATTTTGGCACCCGGTGAAGGAGAAATTATACTCCTGTCCTCTGATCCGATTACGGGAACCGGCAAGGATATGGCCCGCTATGGAATCCATGCATCCGCCAATGATATCGCCGCGTCGGGCGGTGAGCCGACAGCAGTATTGCTGACTATTCTTCTTCCTCCGTCCTGTGAGGAGAAGGAACTCAGGGAATTGATGGCCCAGGCGGAAGAAACCTGCGCGTCTTTACATATTCAGATAGCAGGAGGACATACGGAGGTTACCGATGCGGTAAACCGTATGGTACTGACGGTTACCGCTGTGGGAAAGGCGGCGGCAGGCACTGCTGTGGCGACCGGTACGGCAAAACCTGACGGGGATCTCGTCGTTACCAAATGGATCGCCCTGGAAGGGACCTCTATTGCCGCAAAAGAAAAAGAAGAACAATTGCGCACACGCTTCCCTGGCTTTCTGGTAGAGGAGGCCATGGCCTTTGACAGATACCTTTCGATTATACCGGAGGCCGCAGTCGCCGGAAAGTCCGGCGTTTGGGCCATGACGGACGTGACCGAGGGAGGAATATTCGGTGCGCTTTGGGAAATGGCGGAAAGTTCAGGCGTCGGACTGGAAATAGACTTGAAAAAACTGCCCATCCGGCAGGAAACGGTAGAAATCTGCAATTTTCTGGATTGGAATCCCTATGAACTGATTTCGGGAGGAAGCCTTTTGATTGCAGCGGAAAACGGGGCTGATCTGGTACGGAAGCTGGAAGCGGAAAAAATTCCGGCTGCAGTGGTGGGGCGAACCACCCGCGGAAAGGATCGGATCGTGAAAAACGGAGAGGAAAAGCGTTTTCTGGAGCCGGCCAAACCGGATGAGCTATATCAATTATAGTAAGCCGGCCTGATGGCGGACCGGCAGACAGGAGTGATAATATGAGAGAGCTAAGAGAACAGTTGTTAGGTATTATTGAGAAAAACAGCCGTATCGATCTAAAAGAACTGGCTGTTATACTCGGCGTGGAAGAAATCGACGTGGTGAATGAGCTTGCGGCTATGGAAGCGGAAGGAATCATCTGCGGATACCATACCTTGATTGACTGGGATAAGACCAGTCTTGATAAAATATCCGCGCTGATCGAGGTGCGTGTGACCCCTCAGAGAGGCCAGGGTTTTGACAATATAGCAGAAAGAGTATATAAATATCCTGAAGTGAATGCCGTATACCTCATATCCGGCGGCTTTGACCTTCTCGTGACATTGGAAGGCCGTAACCTGAAGGAAATCTCCAGCTTCGTTTCGGAGAAGCTTTCCGCCCTGGACGGCGTACTGAGTACCGCAACCCATTTTATCCTGAAGAAATACAAGGATCACGGAACCATTCTTGCTAAAAAATATGAAGATACAAGGGAGAAAATTACGCCATGAGAAATCCATTGTCCGATAAAATCGTAGATATCAAACCGTCGGGCATTCGGAAGTTTTTTGACATCGTGAGTGAAATGGAGGATGCCATTTCCCTTGGGGTGGGCGAACCCGACTTTGATACCCCCTGGCATATCCGGGATGAGGGTATTTATTCCCTGGAAAAGGGAAGAACCTTCTATACCTCCAATGCAGGGCTGAAGGAACTAAAACTTGAAATCTGTAATTACTTAAAGCGCCGCTTTGATCTTTCATATGACTATGGCAAAGAGGTGCTGGTTACCGTAGGCGGTTCGGAAGCCATTGATATAGCCCTGCGTACCATGGTCAATCCCGGGGATGAGGTCCTGATCCCCCAGCCCAGCTATGTTTCCTATGAACCCTGTGCCATACTGGCGGATGCGGTTCCGGTTATCATTGATCTGAAGCCGGAAAATGAATTCCGCCTTACCGCCCGGGAACTGCGGGAAGCCATTACCGATAAGACCAAGGTTCTGGTACTTCCTTTTCCCAATAACCCGACAGGGGCCATTATGGAACGGGAAGATCTGGAAGCCATAGCAGAAGTAATCCTGGAGAAGGATTTGCTCGTGATATCTGATGAAATTTATGGGGAACTGACCTATAAAGGGAATCATGTTTCCATCGCCAACATACCGGGAATGAAAGAAAGGACCATTCTGATCAATGGCTTCTCCAAGTCTTATGCCATGACCGGCTGGCGCCTGGGCTATGCCTGCGGACCGTCTGTCATCATTGAACAGATGCTTAAAATCCATCAGTTTGCCATTATGTGCGCCCCTACCACAAGCCAGTATGCTGCCGTGGAAGCGCTGCGAAACGGCGATGATGATGTGAAGGAGATGCGGGATGCCTATAACCAGAGAAGGCGTTATCTGATGTACTCCTTTGGTGAGATGGGGCTTCCCTGTTTTGAACCCTATGGAGCTTTCTATGTGTTCCCCTGCATCAAAGAATTCGGCATGACCAGTGATGAATTTGCGACCCGATTCCTGCAGGAGGAAAAGGTGGCTGTTGTTCCCGGTACCGCTTTCGGCGAATGCGGGGAAGGCTTTATCCGGATTTCTTACGCCTACTCTTTGGAAAACCTGAAGGCAGCTATCGGCAGGCTGGCGGATTTTGTGGAACGGCTGAAAAAGGAACGGAAATAAGAATAGAGAAGGAGGAAGAGGAATGTCCGAAGAGGTGAAACTGATTCTTGAAAAATTAGATAAGATAGAACAAAGATTTGATAATCTGGAAGAAAAAATGGAGGAAGAATTAAAAAATCTAAAACATCAAATGATGAAGAATACAGCGGAATTAAAAGGTATGGATGCCATGATTTTCGATGAAGTGGAAAGAGTCCATGAAATAATGCTTAAAAAGACAAAAGAGCTTGAAAGGCAAATAGGGTAACGTATGAATATCGTACTGCACCAGCCGGAAATTCCGGCAAACACAGGAAATATAGGACGTACCTGCGTAGCCACCGGTTCGGTACTTCACTTAATAGAACCCTTGGGTTTCCGCCTGAGTGAAAAAGAAATTAAACGGGCAGGAATGGACTATTGGAAGGAACTGGACGTAAGACGTTATGTAAACTATGAAGAATTCCTGGAAAAGAACCCTGGAGCCAAAATATGGATGGCTACTACCAAAGCCAGACATGTATATACGGATGTCTCATTCGGCCCTGATGACTTTATCATGTTCGGCAAGGAAAGTGCAGGGATTCCGGAAGAAATCCTCGTGGATAATGAAGATACCTGTATCCGGATCCCTATGCTGGATAAAATCCGTTCCCTCAATCTGAGTAATTCTGTTGCTGTTGTTTTGTATGAAGCCCTGAGGCAGAATAACTTTGAAGGGATGCTGCTTGAAGGCGAGCTTCACAGGCTGCATTGGAAGGAGCAGACGGGTCAATAATTCCAATGGCGGCATTCGTTACCATGGCGCAGGCGGCAGTATTTATATTGGCGTCTCTGATTTATCTGGTCCGAATTTCTCCATTAATACCAATTGTCCCTCCGCCCCATTTGTGCTACACTGATCTTACAAAGTAAAAGGCATCGGTTTCCGGTGATACATACGCAGGGAAAACGTAACGGTGAAGGTACGGAACAGTTACGGGAAAACAAAATAAACTTCGGAAGAAGAATCCGGGAGAGACAAGAACATCTGCGCCGAAGGGGCATAAACTCTCAGGCAAAAGGACCGGATTTGGACGAAACTCTGGAAAGGTGAAGTGTGCATGGAACCAAAGGTTCCAAAGGTCCCAAAGAACCATAGGCCCCAAAGAACCCGCACAGTTCTTAGGATTTAAGGCTTAGGCGCACACCGGCACCACCGACGAGGCAGCTTCTTTCCACAGGTCATTCCACTGCGGATACCTATATGGAAAGGGGTAATCTTTCAGGTACGAAGACAGGGAAGGCATATAGCTTTAAGGCTATATGCCTTTTTGTGTCCGGAACAAGCCGGGAATGTCTGAAGCGTATTCAAAGAAAGGGGTATAAGGCGGATGGAAGAATGCAGAACTACTCTGTATGACATGCATATGAAATATGGGGGAAAGATGGTACCTTTTGCCGGCTTTCTGCTGCCGGTACAGTATGAAAAAACAGGTGTTATCAGGGAGCATATGGCTGTAAGGACCGGATGCGGGCTGTTTGATGTGTCTCATATGGGAGAAATCCTTTGTGAGGGCGAGGGGGCGCTGGATAATTTGAATTACCTGCTGACTAATGATTTCACAGGGATGTATGACGGGCAGGCCAGATACAGCCCTATGTGTAATGAAAAAGGCGGTGTGGTGGATGATCTGATTGTATATAAGATCAAGGATAACCATTATTTTATTGTCGTAAATGCAGCAAATAAGGATAAAGACTTTGCCTGGATGCTGGCGCATCAAAGGAAAGGCGCCTGTTTTACGGACATATCCGGCAGGGTAGGGCAGATTGCACTCCAGGGGCCGGCGGCACGGAAAATCCTGGGAAGGATTGCTGCACCGGAATGGATTCCCGAAACGTATTACAGCTGTAAGACAGAAGGGAGCGCTGCAGGGATGAGGTGCCTGATTTCCAAAACCGGTTATACGGGGGAAGAGGGATATGAGCTTTATGTGGACAGCAAAGAGGCGCCGGTTTTGTGGGAGTCGCTGATGGAAGCCGGAAAGGAGGAGGGACTGGTGCCCTGCGGGCTGGGAGCCCGGGATACCTTGCGGCTGGAGGCGGCTATGCCTCTGTATGGGCATGAAATGAATGATGAAATTACGCCACTGGAAACCGGATTACAGTTTGCCGTTAAGAGGAACAAAAAAGATTTTGTCGGGAAAGAGGCCCTGGATAAAGCCGGAGAACCCGCAAGAAAGAGGGTGGGCCTTAAGGTGACCGGAAGAGGAATTATAAGAGAGGGGGCCGCTGTATATATAGGAGAAGAGCAGATCGGATGGAGTACCTCCGGGACACATGCCCCTTTCCTGGGATATCCGGTCGCAATGGCGTTGGTTCAGGCGCATAAGGCGGATGTGGGAAGCCGTGTGGAGGCAAAGGTGAGAGGCCGGCGCGTGGAAGCGGAGGTTGTGAAGCTGCCTTTTTATAAAAGACAGGTATAAATAGAATTGCCGTTTAGGCTAAGAAACAGGAGGAAAAAACATGAATTATCCCGAAAATTATAAGTATTCAAAATCTCATGAATGGGTGTTGCCAGACGGAGAAGGAACGGTCCGGATCGGGCTTACGGATTATGCGCAGAAGGCTTTGGGGGATCTTGTATTTGTCAATCTGCCCGAACCGGAGGATAGAGTCAGCGCAGGAGAGCCTTTTGGTGATGTGGAATCGGTCAAGGCGGTATCGGATGTATACTCCCCGGTTACCGGTATTGTGGAAGCGGTAAATGAAGAGCTGCTGGACAGTCCGGAGCTTATTAATTCGGATGCCAATGAGGCATGGCTGATAAAAGTAAAGGATATTACGGATCAGGAGGAACTGATGGACGCGGCGGCGTATGAGGCCTTTGTTGAGGGGTTGGAGTAAGTACTCCGGGAAGGAGGATAAAGCAGATGGGTTCTTATATACCGGCGACGGATGAGCAGCGTGGGAAGATGCTGGAGACTGTGGGGCTTGCATCTACGGAAGAACTATTTGCCGGGATCCCTTCGCAGGTAAGGCTGCAGGGAAAGCTGCAGATACCGGAAGGCATGCCGGAAATGGAGGCGATCCGGAAAATGGGGGACTATGCGGAAGAAAACCGTATTTTCAGACATATTTTCCGGGGAGCGGGCGCTTATGATCACTACATACCTTCGATTGTGAAGGAGGTGGTATCCAAGGAAGAATTTATTACCGCGTATACCCCGTATCAGGCGGAAATCAGCCAGGGTATCCTGCAGTCCATCTTTGAATACCAGACTATGATTTGTGAACTGACAGGCATGGATGCGGCAAATGCTTCCGTTTATGACGGGGCATCTGCTGCGGCAGAAAGTATTTTTATGTGCAGAGACAGGAAGCGTACCCGGGTACTGGTTTCGGAAACCACCAATCCGCAGGTGCTGGAAGTGATAAATACCTATTGTCACGGACGGCAGGTTGTGGCAGAAACGGTTCCCGCCAAGAAGGGAAGCACGGATCTGGAGGCCCTGGAGGATATGCTGGATGAAACGGTTGCCTGTTTTTATGTCCAGCAGCCCAATTATTATGGCATTCTGGAGGACGGAGAAGCCTGTGCAAAGCTGGTACATGACAAAGGAGGAAAGCTCATCATGGGCTGTAATCCCATTGCGCTGGCAATCGTGAAAACACCGGGTGAATGCGGTGCGGATATCGCTGTGGGTGAAGGGCAGCCTTTGGGTATGCCGTTGTCCTTCGGCGGGCCGTATCTGGGATTTATGGCGGCCGCCAGGGATATGATGCGCAAGCTTCCCGGCAGGATAGTGGGGGAAACGGTGGATACGGAGGGAAAACGGGGCTTTGTATTGACCCTTCAGGCAAGGGAACAGCATATAAGAAGAGAAAAGGCAGGAAGCAATATCTGTTCCAATGAAGCGCTTTGCGCCCTGACGGCATCGGTTTATCTGTCGGCAATGGGCCCCGGCGGATTGAAGCAGGCAGCGGTCTTAAGTACCTCCAAAGCCCATTATCTGCAGGCGGAACTGGAAAAAGCAGGTCTGCATCCCGTGTATGAGGCGGAATTTTTTCATGAATTTGTGACCGATGCACCCCAAGGGGGCAAAACCCTTCTCAAGGTTCTGGAGAGGCACGGATATTTGGGAGGGCTTCCCCTGCCGGACGGTAATCTTCTCTGGTGTACCACGGAAAAGAACACGAAGGCGGAAATGGATGAACTGGTGAGGCTGATTCGGGAGGTGGAAGCGGATGAAACTGATTTTTGAGCGAAGTAAGGAAGGAAGGGGATTATGCCTGCTGCCTGCCTGCGATGTTCCTGTTGTGCTGCCTTCCATGGAAAGGAAAAGCCCTTTACGGCTTCCCCAGGTATCGGAAAATGATATCAGCAGGCATTACACACAGCTGGCAAACGCCACACACGGTGTAAATGACGGTGCTTACCCGTTAGGATCCTGCACCATGAAATACAATCCCAAAGTGAATGATGAAGCGGCTTCCCTGCCCGGCTTCACCCGGATTCATCCGCTGCAGCCGGAGGAAACCGTCCAGGGCTGCCTGCATGTGCTGCGGGATGCGGAAAAGATTTTTTGTGAAATAACCGGAATGGATGCCATGACCTTTCAGCCGGCAGCGGGCGCCCACGGGGAGTTCACGGGGCTGCTTCTCATACGGGCCTTTCACGAAAGCAGAGGGGACGGGAAGCGGACCAAAATCATTGTGCCGGATTCCGCCCATGGAACCAATCCTGCCAGTGCGGTTATGGCAGGCTACAAAGTGGTGAACATCCCGTCCACCCCGGAAGGCTGCGTAGACCTGGAAAAGCTTGCCGCGGCTGTGGGAGAGGATACGGCGGGCCTTATGCTGACGAATCCCAATACCGTAGGGCTGTTTGACAAAAACATTCTGGAAATTACCCGGATTGTCCATGAAGCGGGGGGACTGTGCTATTATGACGGAGCGAACCTGAATGCGGTGATGGGGGTGGCAAGGCCCGGGGATATGGGCTTTGATGTCGTGCATCTGAATCTGCACAAGACCTTTTCCACGCCTCATGGGGGAGGAGGACCGGGCAGCGGTCCTGTGGGCTGTAAGGAATTCCTGAAACCCTTCCTTCCGGGAAAGGCAGCGGCGGCAGGGGACGGAAGCTTCCATTTCCTGGAGTACCCCCATTCCATCGGTATGGTGCGGGCATTTTACGGCAATTTCCTGGTGGTGGTGAGAGCACTCTGCTATTGCCTGACATTGGGGCCGGAAGGAATTACCCAGGCGGCCCATATGGCGGTGCTGAATGCCAATTATGTGCGCGTCCGGCTGGCGGAAGGCTATAAGATGGCCTATGACGGAATCTGTATGCATGAATTTGTAATGACCCTGCAGCCGGAAAAGGATAAGGCAGAAGTTACGGCTGTGGATGTGGCCAAGGCTCTTCTTGACTATGGGATCCATCCGCCGACTATGTATTTCCCTCTCATAGTCCATGAGGCATTGATGGTAGAGCCTACGGAAACGGAGTCTATGGAAAATCTGGATGAATTAGTGGAGGCGTTTCTGGAAATCCACCGGAAGGCGCTGGAGGATCCGGAATGGGTGCGGACGGCGCCGCATATGACGCCGATCACCCGTCTGGATGAGGTGGGAGCCGCCCGGAATCCCCGTCTGCGTTATGAGTTTCCATAGAAGCAGGGGGTATAACTATGATTCAAAAGCTATATACCATCGAATCCGGAAGCCTGGATCCTTATCTGAATCTGGGACTGGAGGAATATCTGATGTACCAGGCCGGCAGGACGGAGTGTATCCTGTATCTGTGGCAGAATGAACGGACGGTGGTAATCGGCCGGAACCAGAATGCCTGGAAGGAGTGCAGGGCGGAGAAGCTGGAGGAGGACGGCGGGCATCTGGCCCGCCGTCTTTCCGGAGGAGGCGCCGTATTCCACGATTTGGGAAACCTGAATTTTACCTTCCTTGCCCGTAAAGAGAATTACGATGTGGAAAAACAGACGGAGGTCATTCTCAGGGCGGTAAACAAGCTGGGGATCCGGGCGGAGAAAAGCGGCCGGAACGACATTACGGTAAAGGGATGTAAAATATCAGGAAATGCCTATTACCGTACCGGGGATTACTGCTATCATCATGGAACCATCCTGCTGCATACGGATCAGGAACTGATGGAAAGATATCTGCGGGTTTCACGGAAAAAGCTGGATTCCAAAGGGGTCGATTCCGTACGCAGCCGGGTGGGAAATCTGTGCGCCTGGGTACCGGATTTGAACAGGGAGCGTATGACGGAGACGCTGAAGGAAGCGCTTGGCCTTTGCTACGGCTGTCCCGTGGAAGATTTTCCGGGAGAACGGCTGGAAGGGGAGGACATACAGAGACGGGCGGAACGGTTTGCATCCTGGGAATGGAAATACGGGAGGCAGATCCCCTTCAGCGATGAGGTGGAGGAACGTTTTCCCTGGGGGGAAATCCGCATACAGCTCAATGTGGATGAGGGTAGGATTCAGGAGGCCCGTCTTTTCACCGATGCCATGGATGCAGAGCTTACGGGCCGGCTGGAAAAATACCTCGCCGGGCTGTTATTTCGGAAAAAGGAAATCCGGAATGCCATGGATGGGTTTCAGACGGAGAATGAATTACAGACTCTTATGAAAAAGGATATCACAAACCTTATGGAACTTTTTTTTTAAGAGGTACGGTCGGGAAAGGTAAGAATTCAGACAGGCTGCGCATTTCCTGCGCAGACCGTAAAAAAGCGTAGTGGAAACGGGAGGGTTCCTATGGAAATGCATTATGATCTTATCGTAATAGGTGCGGGACCCGGGGGATACCCGGCGGCTATCCGCGCCGCACAGGAAGGATGGAAGGTAGCGGTTGCGGAAAAAGGCGCCCTTGGAGGGACTTGTTTAAATAACGGTTGTATTCCCGCTAAAACGCTTCTTCATGCTTCCGGTTTATACCGGAAAATACGAGAGGCGGCAGAAGAGGGGATCCGGGTATCGGATCTGCAGATTGACATGGATGCCCTGCAGAACAGGCGGAAGGATGTCATCACTTCCCTGCGGGAGGGGATTGCCCTGCAGTTTAAAAAAAATAAAATCACATGGTACCAGGGGAATGCCGTGATAACGGAACATAATCAGGTAACGGTCACTGCTCCGGAACAGACCATATGCCTTTCGGCGTCCCACATTCTGGCCGCGGCCGGTTCGGAGCCGGCGATACTCCCCATACCCGGCCTTTCCGAGCCCGGCGTGGAAAACAGCACCAGCCTTCTTACCGGGAACCGGCTCTATGATCACCTGGTTATTATCGGCGGCGGTGTCATTGGTATGGAGTTTGCACAATATTACAGTGATTTCGGAAAAAAAGTCACCGTACTGGAAGCTATGGACCGGATTCTGCCCGGCATGGACAGGGAAATCGCACAGAACCTGAAAATGATTCTGAAAAAAAGAGGGGTGGAAATCCATACAAAAGCCGCCGTGACACGTGTGGAAAAAAAGGAACAGGGAGGCTGGCTGTGCTATTATAAAGAAGGGGCACCTTCCGGAAAAGAAGGACAGGAAGCGATTGTTTCGGCAGACGGCCTGCTGTTGGCAGTGGGACGCAGCGCCTGCGGGGATGGGATATTTTCACCGGAACTGGCGGGCAGGGCCGGTGTGGAACGCGGCCGGATTCCGGTGGATGAGCATTATCAGACCCGGATCCCCGGCGTTTATGCGGTGGGGGATGTGACGGGAGGAATCCAGCTCGCCCACGCGGCTGCGGCACAGGGGCTGCTGGCGCTGGATCATATGAAAGGACGCCTGCCTTCCCGTAGCATACAGGTCATTCCTTCCTGTGTTTATACGGATCCGGAAATTGCCAGTGTGGGAATGACGGCGGACGAAGCAAAGGCGGCAGGTATTCCGGTAAAAACAGGCAAATACATTATGTCCCTCAACGGAAGATCCCTTCTGTCACGGCAGGAGAGGGGGTTCATCAAACTGGTGGCGGAAGAACGCACCGGCAGACTGCTGGGCGCACAGCTCATGTGTGCCAGAGCCACGGATATGATAGGGGAACTGACGCTGGCAATAGCCGGAGGCAGGACGGCAAAGGAGATTGCCGCGGCAGTCATGCCTCATCCCACCTTCGCAGAAGGGATAGCGGAGGCGGCGGAGGAGTTATGCGGGTTGTCGGAACTTTGTCCGGGGGTGACGGAGATGGTGACGAAACTGGATAGTGGGATTCAGGCGGTTACAGGTAGGTAACAGTTGCATAGAAAGGGACAAAATATGCAGGTAAAGACAACAAGCGGGATTGTGGAAGGCTGCTGGAAGGATGGTTATTATAACTTCCTGGGGATTCCCTATGCAAAAGCAAAACGGTTTTTTCCTCCGGAAAAAAGGGAATGGGAAGGCGTTTACAAAGCCTTCGCCTTTGGCAGGAAGGCCCCCCAGTCCTGTCAGCAGGATGGGGAAAAGGGACAGGAAGGGGGTGCCCGGGAATACGGGGAGGATTGCCTGAACCTGAATATTTATGTACCGGGAAAGCAACAGATGCCGCGTTCTGCCGGCCGTCTTTATGTTCCGCAACAGATGTCATGCTCTGCGGGCTATTCTCCTAATCCGTCAGACGCCCGCTTAGAGGAGAGGGAAAAACTGCCGGTAGCGGTATACATACACGGAGGTGCATTCCAGAACGGCAGCAACCGGGACAGAAGCGGGGCACAGGTGATACGGGATCACCGTTTTATTTATGTATCCGTAAATTACCGCCTGGGAGTGCTGGGCTATCTGTATTTGGGAAAAGTTCTGGGAGAAACGTTCCGGCATACAGGAAATATCGGAACGTTGGATCAGCTGGCGGCCCTGGGCTGGATCCGGGATAATATCGCTTCCTTCGGCGGGGACGTTTCCCGTATTACCGTATTCGGGGAATCCGCCGGAGCGAAAGCCCTGGGGGCGCTTTTGCTGAAGCCGGAAATGAAAACCTGCTGCAGCCAGGTGATGATGGCAAGCGGAGCCTATCAGTGTATCCGGGATGAAGAAACAGCAGCGGCGGTGACGGATGCTTTTCTGGAGCTGGCCGGTCTGCAGGATCCCGGGGATATCCTGGAGCTGGATGTGGATAACCTGTTGGAAATACAAGGCAGGCTTGTGGATAATCCGGGAAACACCTGTATGTTCGGACCGGTGTCGGATGGGATAACCATCCCCCATGACTGGGAAACTATCCTGAAAAGTCCTGCTTACTGGTCCGGGAATGCCATTGTGGGAAGCTGCAGGCATGAAATGGTCTTCCGGCGGCTGGAGGATCCGGCTTTTGCGTGTCATGCACCGGCAGCAGCCGGCGCTTTATTTGGCAGAAATGCCCGGATTGTCCGGGAAGAATTGGCGGACTATGAAAAGAGCCGGGGAAGGAAGCTTACAAAGGAGGAACAGGAAGAAAAGTGGGAACAGCTTCTTTCCGATTATATGTACCGGACCTATAGTCTCCGCCTGGCGGATATCCTTACCCGGAACAACAGCCGTGTGTGGTATTACAGTATGGATTTCGGGACAGCGGCCCATGTACTGGATCAGGCGGCCGCTTTTGACGGTGCCTGGCGGGAGGAGCGGCTTTTTCCGGGAATTCCCCTTTCGGAACGCCGGAAAACGGCGACACTTATTTACGAAAGCTATGTCCGTTTTTTTGAAACCGGGGATCCTAATTGGGAAGGTATTCCGGAATGGAAGCCTCTGTGTGAAGGCAGGATGAAAATGGTCTGGGACAGTCCGGTATACACCGGGATCCTGACGGAAAGCGAAACGCTTGGCCGTTTCCCGGAGACTGTTTTCCAGATCACAGACAAACGGGATCGGTACCTGGCGGTTCCGGAGGCGGAGGAAGCGTCCAGGGCGGAAGAAACCCTGTGGATAAATCCGGATCGGCTTGCATTCTCTCAGGCGGAAAAGGCCCTTTCCTTTACCATGGGGGATATCCGGGATGCCCAAAGACGTCTGTGCCGGTTCGCCCCTTTTCTGGAGGCTTGCTTTCCTGAGCTGGAAAAAAGCCGGGGGATCATCGAATCCCCTCTTCGTGAAATCCCCGCGATGGCGGAGGCTCTGTGGAAGGCCTGGGGGATTGGCGGACAGGAGGAAATACGCAAGGGCCGTGTGCTGATCAAACTGGACAGTGAGCTGGCGGTAGCGGGATCCGTAAAAGCCAGGGGTGGCATTTATGAGATTCTCAAGGTGACGGAGGATCTGGCTTTTCAGGCGGGGCTTCTGAAGGAAACGGATGATTATACCTGCCTCAGGGACTGCAGGGATTTCTTTTCCCGGCATACCATACAGGCAGGCTCCACCGGGAATCTGGGGCTTAGCATCGGTATTATGAGCGCCGCTGTGGGATACCGCGTAGTAGTACATATGCCCGCGGATGCCAGACAGTGGAAAAAGGATCTGCTCAGGAGCAAGGGCGTGATCGTTAAGGAATATACCGGGGACTACGCTGCCGCGGTTGCGGAAGGGAGGGCACTTTCCCAAAAAGATAAAACCAGCTATTTTGTGGATGATGAGCATTCTTCCCTGCTTTTCCTGGGATATGCGACAGCGGCGCTGCGTCTGCAGAAGCAGCTGGAGGAAAAAGGAATCCCGGTGGATACGGATCATCCTCTGTTTGTGTATCTTCCCTGCGGGGTGGGCGGCGCGCCGGGAGGAATTACCCTGGGCCTGAAATATGTGTTCAAAGATGCTGTCCATTGTTTCTTTGGGGAGCCGGTACAAAGCCCCTGTATGCTTCTCGGAATGGCAACCGGTGAGGGCGGGAAAATCCGCGTGCAGGATGTGGGGCTTACCGGAAAGACACTTGCGGACGGTCTGGCAGTGGGAAGTCCGTCAGATCTGGCGGTGCGGAATATGAAACCGCTCCTTGATGGTATTTATACAGTGCAGGATTCCTTTTTGCTGGATTGTATGCGTCTGCTTAAAGAAACGGAAGGCATTGTGGCGGAACCGTCTGCCTGCGCGGCCTTCGGCGGCCTGAGAGCACTGGCGGGATCCAAAGGGACGGCTTTTCTTGGCGGGGTGGGTCTGGCGGATAAAAGCGCCCGTGCCACACATATCCTATGGGCTACAGGGGGCGGCCTCATGCCGGAAAGTGTAATAAAGGAATATCTGCAGCTGTGAGCTGCAAACCGTTACGAGTAATTACCTCCTTTTTTCACATTGGAAAAATATATCTTTTCTTATTCTGTATGGTTTTATTCTGCTAAACGTGTTAAAATAACAGGAAACCTGCATTACATTTATACTATGTAACAATCAATCGGTAAACGGATAGGAGAAGCTATGCAGTATAGAGGGTTTCTTTTATGGAAAAAGGGATGCCTTGCGGCTATTTTGATATTATTTCTGGGAATTTGGTTATCCGGGTTTTCTGTGGAAGCCGGCGGGGACCGGCCGGTAGTCCGTGTGGGATTTCCCATGCAGCAGGGCCTGACAGAGTTGGATGAAGACGGGAACTATACAGGTTATATTTATGATTATTTACAGGAAATCGCCCAATATACCGGATGGGATTATGAATTTGTCCGGATAGAGGGCGATATTAACGAGAGCCTTACCACCCTGCTGGATATGCTGGAAAACGGCGAAATCGATATTATGGGAGGGTTACTGTATAATACCCAGATGGAGGAGAAATATGAATATACCTCCAATAGCTGCGGCATTGTATATACGGTGTTCAAGGTCCTTTATGAAAATACGGCATATAATGAAGCTTCCAGGGAAGAGCAGCATCTGCGGGTGGCGATGATGGAGGGAGCGGTAAAGCGCCGGGAAGAAATGGAAGAATACTGCCGGAAAAGTATGCTGGTTCCGGAAGTAGTGCTCTGCCGGTCGGAGGAGGAAATGGTGCAGGCGCTGAAGGAGGATCGGGCGGATGTCATGATCAGCACCAGCATGGAATATATAGAAGGGCTTCGGACAGTGGCCCGGTTTGCTCCCAGGCCGTTTTACTTCGTGGCGACAAAGGGGAAAACGGAGCTGGTCAATCAGCTGGATAAGGCGCTTCACAGCATTGAACAGGCGGATCCCTATTTTACAACAACGCTTAATGAGAAATATTTCAACCCTCCCAATACCGAGCTGCGTCTCACACCGGAGGAAAAGCAGTATCTGGAACAGGCGGGAACGCTGAAGGTGGGAGTCCTGTCGGATTTGCCGCCTTATCAGTATATGGATGAGGAAACGGGACTGCTGAAGGGAATCGGAGTGGATTTGCTGGACATTATCCGGGAACAGACAGGTCTTTCCTTCCAGCTGGTGGTAGCGCCGGATGATAAGACCCTGAGCCGGATGGCGGAGGAGGGAAGCATAGATTTGGTAGTCGGCATGCCCTATGATTATGAGCTTGCCAGGGAGAGGAACATGGCCATGAGCAGGCCCTATGTTTCTACCCAATATGTGCTCCTCATAAGTGATAACATGCAGAACCAGCAGCTGGACGGCATGAGCATGGCTATGGTGGAAGGCTGCGGCTGCTATTGGGGAGATGCTGCCGGCGGCGTGTTTTTTGATTCCAGGGAAGAGCTTGTACGGGCAGTGAACAGCGGAAAACCATATTATACGTATATGGATGCCTATGTGGCACAGCATTATTTTAATAAGCCGGAGTTCAGGAGGCTGAAGCTGATTCCCCAGGTTAATACCGATAGCAGCACCTGCATCGGGGTCAAAAAGCCTGCAAGCACAGAACTTCTGAATATTCTGAATAAAGTGATAATAGCGCTGCCACAGGAGGAAATGCAGTCCATTATCTATTCGAATACCATCAACAAGGAGAATCCCACCCTTGGGGATTATATCAAGGAAAACCCTTTCCAGGCGGTAGCGGCAGCGGGTATGGTTCTGCTGTTGGTTATTGCCGCGCTTGCCTGGGGAATCTATACGAAGGGAAAGCTGAACCGGAAAATATCCCTGGAGCTTGCAAAGCACCGGGAGATATACGGGCTTGTGAATGATTATTTTTTTGAATATGATATAAAAAATGATTTGTTCACCCTCTCCATGAAAACGGATGGAAACGCCGGAGAAAGGGAAATTTCCTGCAGGCTGAAAGAAGGCGGAGGGCAGAACCGGGATTACCTGAAACAGTTGTTGGAAATTATGACTGCAGAAAACGAAGGGATACGGGAGCTTCAGCTGCCGCAATATAAAAAAGCCGCTCCGGGAGAAGAGAATACCCTCCGATGGATCCGGCTCGCCATGAAAACCATCTATGATTATAAAGGAAATCCTGTCTGTGTCATAGGAAAAATGAATGATATCGAAGAAGAGAAGCGGGAAAAGGAAAAACTGAAAAAACAGGCGGAGCGGGACAGCCTGACCCATGCCTATAATGCTAAGACGAGTCTCAGGCTTATTGAAGAGCGGCTGGCACGGCTGAAAGCAGGCAGCGCAGGTGCTCTTCTTCTTATAGATATCGATAAATTCAAAAGTATTAATGATACGTACGGACATCTGGCTGGCGATCATGTCCTTTGTGAGGTTGCCGGGGTGCTTCAGGAGTGCTTCCGGGAGGAAGATGTGGTCGGAAGGCCGGGAGGCGATGAATTTGTGGTTTACATGGATAACATGAAGGATGCCAAAGCGCTTTCCGATACCTGCGAAAGGCTGATCCGGAAAATACGCAAGCTCGATGTCTCCAGTGCGGGCAAGGTGACAATCAGCATGGGAGCTGTTATGACAAAACCGGGCGACGTTTACGATGAGATATATAAAATGGCGGATAATGCGCTGTATCAGGTCAAAAGAGAAGGACGCGACGGATATTTTATCGCATAAAGAAAAAAAGAATAAAAAAGAAAAGGAACGGGCATGATAGTTACGTAAGAAAAGGAGGTAGCTGTCATGGGAAATAAAGGTCTTGATTATACAGCACTTGTGATTGCAGTTATCGGTGCGATTAACTGGGGACTGATCGGTTTATTCCGTTTGGATCTGGTAGCGCTGATTTTCGGCCAGATGAGTTGGATATCACGTATCGTATATGTGATAGTGGGTATCTGCGGCATCTATCTGCTTACCTTTTTCGGCCGGGTTGGAAACGGCCGGGATAATTAAGCAGGAAATAGGAGGAAGCCTCCGGAAGAATAATCCCTTATTTTCCGGAGGTCTCTTTTCGTTTTTCCGAGGGTGTGCATCCATATTTTTCATAGAACATCCGCCGGAACAGCTTATAGTTGGTGAAACCGTGTCGGGCCAGCAGCTCCGTGATGCTTGCATCCGTACGGATGATATCTTCGCATATGTGGGAAAACCGCACCTGGTTGACAAATTCCAGGAAGGTCATTCCCATATTTTTTTTGAAAAAACGGCAGAAATATTCGGGATTCAGCGCGACAAGGGAAGCTGCGTCCCCCAGGGATATACTTTCCTGATAATGGGCATTTACATAATCCATGACCGTGATCAGACGGGCCCGCTCTTCATCTGTCATGGAACTGGCTTCCGCCCCTTCGGTAGCCTGGAAGCTGCTTACACACAGAAAAAGCAGTTCATACAGGAGGCTGGTAAAGTGGAGCTGATATCCGTATGGCTTTTCCATATAAATATTCCGGATTTCCGTCAGGCAGAAACGGAAAGCTTCATCGGAAGCGGGATTCCCGCAGGAACCATTGAGGAAACGGAGATTGTCAAAATCCGGAACATGCTTTTTTAAAAATGGGTAAGGAATCTGGAGCACCTGGATCCGTGAGTGTTCAGAACAACTGGTGGCGTGGATGTCCCGGGAATTGATGATGGCGAAATCACCTGTCCCCAGACGGAAAGCCCGCTCATTTACCATGATTTCCATATCCCCTCTTGTGATATGCAGGATTTCCAGGCTGTTATGCCAATGCCGGGGCACCAGCACACCCGCATCCTCATAGGAAAAACAGCGTACCTGTATGTCAGGCTCCACCTGTACGTTTTCATGGGTGTAACCGGCGGGAAGGGAATTTTTTTTCAGATGGATGCCGTCGAAATAGCTGCCGCTGTAGGAGGCGGTATAGATATCGGAGGACGGCTGATAGCCGATCCCCTTTTCCCCCTGCTGCGCCAGCGTATCCAATTCCTTCCTGATTTCATTCAGATATTTCATAAAAACTCCCTTCAGGTAAAGAATCACCCTAAAATATGATTTAATTATGTTATATTTTTTGGTATAAGTCAATATTGACCTATAGTAAGTCAGTTTTGAGATAGCGGTACCGGGAGGAACATGCTATCATAAAAATAAGGGTGTCCGAGAGATGTTTTATTCAAGCAAGGTCTTTGATTGGAAAGGAGAATGGTATGACAAGGGAAAAATTGCAGGAACTGATAGGAAAGATGACACTGGAGGAGAAAGCTTCTCTGTGCTCCGGTGCGGATTTCTGGCATACGGAGAGCGTGGAACGGCTGGGAATCCCCGCCATGATGGTTTCCGACGGCCCTCACGGTCTCAGGAAACAGGACCAGGAAGCGGATCATCTCGGGGTGAATGACAGCATTAAAGCCGTATGCTTTCCCGCGGGCTGCGGTACGGCGGCCAGCTTTAACAGGGAACTGATAACCGGAATGGGGGAAGTCCTGGGAGAAGAATGCCAGGCGGAGGGCGTGGGCGTCATCCTGGGGCCTGCAGTAAATATCAAACGTTCTCCTCTTTGCGGACGTAATTTTGAGTATTATTCCGAAGATCCGCTGGTAGCCTCCGAAATGGCGGGTGCGCTGATCAAAGGGGTACAGAGTAAAAATGTAGGGACCAGCATCAAACATTTTCTGGCAAATAACCAGGAAACACGGAGAATGTCCGCTTCCTCCGAGGTAGACGAAAGAACGCTGCGTGAGATTTATCTGGCGGCCTTTGAAGGCGCTGTGAGCAAACAGAAGCCCTGGACGGTGATGTGCTCCTATAATAAAATCAACGGCACCTATGCCGCGGAGCATAAAGAAGCGCTGACCGACATCCTCCGTGATGAATGGGGTTTTGACGGGTTTGTGGTAAGCGACTGGGGTGCCGTAAATAACAGGGTGCCGGATCTGGAAGCGGGCCTGGATCTGGAAATGCCGGCATCCGGAGGAGTCAATGACAGACAGATAGCGGAGGCTGTAAGGGAAGGCCGTATGAACGAGGCTGTCCTTGACCGGGCCGTGGAACGTATCCTGAATATCGTATACCGTTTTGAAGAAACCAGAAATAAAAATGCCGTATTTGACAGAGATAAGGATCATGAATATGCCAAAAAGGTGGCGGAGGAAACCATAGTCCTTCTGAAAAATGAAGAGCAAATCCTGCCCCTTTCCGAAAAAGAGGAAATTGCTTTTATCGGGAAATATGCAAGACAGCCCCGTTACCAGGGCGGCGGCAGCTCCCATATCAACAGCCATAAGGTAACCGGTGCCTGGGATGTGGTAAAGGATTGGGGAACGATATCCTTTGCGGAAGGGTATCGGGATCAGGCGGATGAAACGGACGAAGGGATGATCGCCGAAGCGGTGGAAAAAGCCGGAAAAGCAAAAGCGGCCGTTATTTTTGCAGGGCTTCCGGATGCTTTTGAATCCGAAGGCTTTGACAGAACCCATATGGGCATGCCGGGCTGCCAGAATGAACTGATTGAACGGGTAACTGCCGTGCAGCCGAATACAATTGTGGTATTACATAATGGTTCCCCTGTGGAAATGCCCTGGGCAGACAAGGTTAAGGGAATTGTGGAGGCCTATCTGGGAGGCCAGGCGGTAGGGGAAGCTGTTGTGGATATCCTCTTCGGAAAAGTAAATCCCAGTGCAAAACTGCCGGAAACTTTTCCCTGCAAGCTGGAGGATAACCCGTCCTATCTGTACTATCCGGGCGAAGGGGATAAGGTGGAATACAGGGAAGGTGTTTTCGTCGGCTACCGCTACTATGACACCAAGAAAATGGATGTGCGTTTCCCCTTCGGTTTCGGCCTTTCCTATACCACCTTTGCATATTCTAATCTGCAGGTAAGCGCGTCTGCCATCAAGGATACGGATACGCTTACGGTGAGCGCGGACATAACCAATACCGGAAGTATGGCAGGAAAAGAAGTGGTACAGCTGTATGTATCCGATGTGGAAAGTACCGTAATCCGCCCGGTAAAAGAATTGAAGGGCTTTGATAAGGTGGAACTGCAGCCCGGCGAAACCAGGACGGTTTCCTTTACGCTGGACAAGAGGGCTTTTGCGTATTGGAATACACAGATTCATGACTGGCATGTGGAAAGCGGGGAGTTCCGTATTCTCGTGGGTAAATCCTCAAGGGATATCCAGCTGGAAGCATCTGTTACCGTGGAATCCACAAAGAAGCTTCCCGTGCATTACACCATGGACACCACCTTCGGGGATCTGATGATGGATGAGAAGGCCAGACAGATACTGGCACCCATGATGAAGCTGGACCTGGTGGGAGGAGAAAAGGAAGACAGTGATGCGGCTGCTGCGGCTATTTCCTCCGAAATGATGCAGGCTATGATGAAATATATGCCTCTTCGCGGAGTTCTGAGTTTCCGCAGCGGGGAGGTAAGCCTGGAACAGCTGCAGGGGCTTCTGGAACAGCTGAATGCGGCCCAACAGGTCTGAACTGTGCGAATGTAAGAAGGATAAGTGAAATAAGGCAACCGCTCAGAACGGCTGCCATTAAGAAAAGCCAGGTTTTGTCTCCTGCTGTTACAAGCGTTGACAAACCTGGCTTTTTAACGAGGGAACGGTTCGGGACGGCCCATTATCTGTGATATCCGGTGTGCGGCAGAAAGCAGTTCCGGAATAATAGCATTTATGATTCTTGTATTTTCCATACGGGAACAGGGAGCGGAGATGCTGATCGCAGCATAAGGCATATTGGTATAATCAAAGATAGGACACGCCGCACAGCGTACATCCTTTTCATGTTCCTCGTCATCAATGGCGTATCCGCATTCCTTTATATGGTCGAGTTCTTTTCGCATATGGGAATAATCGGTGATTGTATTCTCCGTGTATCTGATGATTTCCGTGGCTTCCCAAATCAGATCCTGTTCCCTTCGGGGAAGGAAGGCCATAATGGCTTTGCCCACTCCTGTGCAGTACATGGGATTATGCAGCCCGATATGGGATGCCATCCGTACGGTATTGTTGGAAGAATCCTCCTTATAAATATAAACCACCTCCCGGCCTTCCTTTATCACCAGATGTACGGCTTCATTTGTTATCCTTGACAGATGCTGAATATAGGGCCTGGCAACCGAAAGAATATCATAACCGGCAAGGCTGTGGCTGCTGATTTCGAAAAGCTTCAGCGTCAGGAGGTATTTTTTGGATTCCGGATCCTGGGCAATATATCCCCGGTTTCCCAATGTGGAGAGAAGGCGGTGCACCGTGCTTTTGGGAAGCCCTACAGCTGAGGCAAGCTCCAACAGGGTCAGGCCCTGGGGAGCCGGCGACAGAGCTTCAATAATATCAAAAGTTCGTTCCACGGATTGGACGGATGAATTTTCTGCCATGGGGGTACCTCAGTCCTTTTTCTTATATTTTGTATCTCAAACTTCGCAGGTGCCAAATGGCCTTCTGCCCGCTGTCCGTGCGGCGCTCCCGGGACTGAAAAGGATTTTCGCAGATCCATCAGACTGGGCATTCCGATGAGCCCAGGGATGTCAAGTATGTCAGATGAGGCTGACACACTTGACTGGTCTCATCTCCATAATCTGAAAGGTACCTGCAAAAATTCCTTTTCAGTCCCGGGAGTACCGCACGGACAGCGGGCAGAAGGCCATTTGGCACCTGCGAAGTTTGAGTTTGTTTGATATAACTTTATCATTTTTCTCCGGTTAAAGCAAGACATGGCTGGTTGCAGCAGGACACAAAAGACTTCTGGACTGTTACCATTGACAGGAGGGAGGAATTGCGGTATATATGGTATATGATTCCATATTATAAAATATAGTTCCATAATACGGAATTATGTTTCTGCTCCGGATATGGTAAACGGGGGTTCCGATCCTGTGGATAAGAGGGTATTTTAATGAGGGAATTATGTCTGAAAAATCCGGTTTGTGCAATTTTGAGAAACGTTCCGTTGGATATAACGGAGGATTATGCTGCAGCTGTTTTTGAAGGCGGGATTAAAATGTTTGAAGTAGCTCTTAATTCCGGGGATGCCTTCCGGCAGATTGTGCTGTTAAAAAAGTTATTCGGGCCGGAGGCTTCGGTAGGTGCAGGGACGGTTACCACGCCCGCGCGGTGCGGGATTGCCCTGGAGTCGGGAGCGGAGTTTGTACTCACTCCCTCGGTAAACAGGGAAACCATTGCATTTTGCCGGAAGAATTCCATACCGATTTTACCGGGAGTGATGACACCGACGGACGTGGATATCTGCTTATCTTATGGGATTGATACGATGAAGCTTTTTCCCGCAGGTGATTTGCCGGAAAATTATATAAAAAGCCTGAAGGGGCCGTTTGACGGAACGGAATATGTGGCTGTCGGAGGGGTGAACGCCGGGAATATAAGAACCTTTTTTGACAGAGGTTTTATCGGTGTGGGAATGGGGCAGAATCTGGTCCCGAAGGAATATGTGGAAAAGAAGCGTTGGAAAGAAGCTGCGGAATATGTGAAAAGCCTGATGCAGGGCATAAGAAGGGAGCGCCTATGAAAATAGCCGGAGTTAATGTGTATTGGGGCAGGCCCAGATGGGGTTTTGTGGAAATCATTACGGATGATGGCCTGACCGGATGGGGCGAAGCGATTGTCGAGGGAAAAGCCAATACGGTTTTAGCGTGTGTGGAAGAGATGAAGGAATATCTGATGGGAAAGGATCCCATGCATATTGAGGATATCTGGAATACGCTTTACCGGGCCAGCTTTTACCGGGGAGGCCCCGTCCTCATGAGCGCCATTTCCGGAATTGACCAGGCGCTTTGGGATATCAAAGGAAAGTATTATCATGCGCCGGTATATGATTTGATGGGGGGAAGCTGCAGGGATAAGGTGAAGGTTTATTCCTGGATTGGCGGGGACAGGCCGTCTGATGTGGCGAGGGATGCCCTGGAAAAAAAGGCCGCAGGTTTTACCGCTATTAAAATGAATGCCACCGAAGAGATGCAGATTGTGGATTCCTATGAAAAAATCGATCGGGTATTGGAACGGGTTGCCTCTATACGGGAAGCTGTGGGGAAATATTTCGGGATAGCCATCGATTTTCACGGCCGTGTCCATAAGCCCATGGCCAAAATACTGGCTAAAAAACTGGAAGAGTTCCAGCCCATGTTTATAGAAGAACCGGTTTTGTGCGAACATATGGAAGAATTTGCAGAAATACGGAGAGCCTGTGACATCCCGATTGCCACAGGGGAACGGCTTTTTTCCAGATATGATTTTAAACGGCTGCTTCAGACAGGAGGTGTGGACATTATCCAGCCTGATTTGTCCCATGCCGGCGGGATCACGGAAGTGAAGAAAATTGCGGCTATGGCTGAAGCCTATGATGTGGCGCTGGCACCGCACTGTCCGTTAGGCCCTGTAGCCCTGGCCGCCTGTCTCCAGGTGGATGCGACATGCTATAATGCATTTATCCAGGAGCAGAGCATGGGGATCCATTACAACGAACATCATGGTGTCCTTGACTATATCAAGAATAAGGAAGTTTATACATTTACAGACGGATTTGCCGATCTTCCCAAAGGAGACGGCCTTGGAATCGAGGTTAACAGGGAGTTGATCCTGGAAGAAAGCCATACACCCCACAGATGGAAAAATCCGGTGTGGAGGCATGAGGACGGTTCCATAGCGGAATGGTAGGGATACAAGTTTCGCAGGTGGCGGCCCTCCGCCCTGCAAACAGCGGGC
>NZ_QUES01000049.1:0-43740 GCF_003478085.1 Eisenbergiella sp. OF01-20
ACACCGCTCTGCCAGCGGGCGGAAGGCCATTTTGCTCCTGCGAAGTTTGAGTTCATAATCTTATTTATCGGATTTTGAGAATACTCCCCATAAAGAAAATACAATACCTGTTATTAGCAAAGCAGCACCTATCATTAGCACAGGAAACAAACCTAAATCAGATACTGTCTGCCAATATCTTCCCAACTGGGTATTCCACTCCGTTGTATTTTCTAAACTCATGCTCGCTATTAAAGACGAAAATATCAACATCATTACACCTGTAATTTCAAATCCTATCCCAGCTATTATTTTTTTCATAGTATTCCTCCAAATAATTCCTTATATCATATTCCGATAAATCGATCTGTTTTACTACGCAATAAACTGAAAGTTATATTACTTTTTTGCCGTAATAAGATATAGCGACTTCATCGTATTTGGGATAAGCCTTATACCAATATCCTCAAATCCTGCCGTGTTTAAATATCCGCTTACTCTTTTTTTATCGGTAAAGGATCCGCCATCTAATACTTGCATTAACCATCCAAGAATACGATTGCTCATCCAATCTTCAAGCAACGGATCACCGATTATAAGTCTGCCGCCCTTTTTAAGAACTCTATATATTTCGCTAATTCCTTTGTTTTTTTCTTTCCAATGATGTAACGACAGTACGGTAATAACTAAGTCAAACGATTCTAAAGAAAAAGGCAGTTGTTCAACACTCCCTTTCATAAATGTTATCTTGTCAGATGAAGACAACTTGGGAATAGAAGTGTCAATAGCGGTAATATCACTACGCGGAAATGTCGCAGAAACCGCTTGCGTAAACGACCCATTTCCGAAGCCGACATCTAAAATAGTTTGCGGAATTGTCCGTGTATTACTAATTTCATTTAAAACCGCATAATGTATCGCTCTCAATATCTTCACCTCAATTTCATATTTGAATATCCAAATAAGCCGAACAAAATTCTAACCTAAAAAATATATTTCTTACAGCAAACTAAAGATTCATACTATAATACAAATAAGATCCTGTATATGCACTTTCTGTATTATTCTCTTTTCTGTTATATAATTTAATTCCAACGCTTTCATAGTTCTTAGGAGCAATTAAATTGCTATTCGTACACACTATTATTTTTTGAAGACCATCATATTCTTTAATTCTCCGAATAGCCTCTGCTAACTACATGTGTCCATAGCCTTTTCTTTTAAACTTTTCTCTAATCCCATTACGACCTATCTCAACATATTCTGGTCTGTGTCGATCATCCCATGTAACAAAACCAATGGGAAAATCTTTTATACAAGTTACTAATCCGCATTTATCTGCTATATCTGGATTGTCATAGAAAAAATCTTCTGACTCCTGCCAGTTCTCATCCCATATTATCTTATTTCCCGAATCATAAGAATACGCATCGTGTAAAATATCATATATAGTTCTTCTTGGAAATTCAGTGAATTTCCTAAAACAAACCATATTCCTCACTTTATTTACCTTTTGAAATTCCCATTTTCAGGCCGACAGACTGTGCGCATCGTTTATTTCTATCAACTTCCTTTAACAATTTGAAGATGAAAAGTAACTGTCAAAATACTCTTTGGAAAAATATCGATCATGCAGCGTCTTAAATACCAGTGTTGGAATCGTGATGCTATTTTGAATGGGACTATCAGGAGAAATAAGACATTCAAATACAGCATTCATTACTTTCGTACTGCTCTTAAATATGTACGGATTTCGTTTTATCAGCATCTCATAAAATCCATTGTCCTGCTCACAGTTATATCCATTATATTTGGGCGGCTTTATGGCTAGATGGAAATTAGGCAGTCGGCTAAAGAACCAACTCATAATAGCTATTAAAACAGATTGGTATCACCGTTAGGAATTTGAATATGATTCCACTCCATGTATTTCTTCCACTTCCATAATTCTTAAAGTACCAGCAACTACCGATATCCCGTTCATTCACACTCTCAACAAACTGGATATCACCGCTTCCTGATACCCATTCTAAACATACCTTAAGACAACTCAATCTGCCTTGTAAACCTTAATTTTGTATTCGCCGATAAAATCCTTACACTCTGCTGCTAAAGTATATGTCCCCGAACTATCCAGTGTAAAAAAAGTTTCCAGTGCCTTTGCCTCATCCAGCCTATATACTTCATTTCCAACTGAATCATACAAGACCATATTTAATTCTCCATTCACAATATTGGATCTAAATGAAAACTTTATTCTTTCGCCTGCTTCTCCTGAAAATGAAATATCAGAAGCTGTAGTAATTTGTTCTGTATAGCTGTTCTTCATACTACCTAAAACAGTTGGACGGGTTAGCAGGTAAATGCCTATTACTACAGCTGCTATAATGATAATCCATATTATTATAGTTTTCTTTTTCATCTCAATATCCTTTCAGCTTCTAATTTTTCTTACCAATAAACTATAAGTTAGTTATCTGCTTTTTCTGTAACTTCCGTCACGGTTAACTGCAGCTGATACTCATTTTCTTCGCCATTCAAATCAGTAGTTTTTAACTCAAAGAAAAGATTATTATGCAATTCATCGGTTCCTATTTTTGTTATAATATCCCCGGATATCTTTCCTGTATCACCGGAAATTTCCATCCAAATCGTTTAATCAAACTTCATAAGTTCCCCAATCATATCTAACGGCTTCAGACAGAGCCACCCCTGTTTTCTGAAAATTTCACTGTCATTGTGTTTTCTTTCCTCACATTATTCATATATCCAGCTGAACTCCCGGCAAAAACTCCAGCACTCTGACAGGTAGAAATATCCGCCTTTATTGCTTAAACATCACCGGATATCAAAGTTATCAAATACTAATTTCCATCATCTATGTAGTACTTTGTTAACTTTTAAAAGACAAACAGAAAACAGCATCATTATAATATATACTGCAATCCCTATAAGAACTGCATAAGGAAATGTCAATACATCAGGCTCTGCAAAACCATACACAAATTTACCCGTAAACTGGCAACGAATATAATCAAACAGCAGATAAACAAGCATAAGTACCGGTGTTATAAAATTAGCCACTGATACGATGCGCCTCTCAGCATCATTGCAAAACAGCAGATAGCACCCAACAAAAGCAATGGGATTAATGACATGCAAAAAGAAAAACGCTCCTTTGAAATTAAAATGATAGAATCCGGTCAGGCTTCCAAGACATATAAAAAACACGGTTAAAATACATACACAGACTGCCCGGTACAAATTGGAAGATAAATTCTTTTTCCCGCATATACTTAAGATTCCGTCTATCGTCAAAAGTACTCCGCCGAGCATATTGGATATACAAGTGAGTTCTACCAGATACTCCGGTATTGGCAGATACCCAACAAGAAGTGTTACAAGCATCATTAAACCGATCACCAGCTGAACTATACCTTTATACATTTTGCTTATCTCCCTTACAAATGCTCTGCGTGCTCTATATTATCCAACTCATCTTCGCCGCCATAATACAAGGGAACCACCACTTATTTACATTATCTGTAAATATTTTTCCCGAAATCATAGGCTTCTCTAAGGTGGTCTGTTTTGGCGATCTGCGGTTTCCCATTCGTATCTGCGCATCCTCCGGCAGGCAGTATCCCTTTTTATTTACTCAGGAATCGGCTCAAATTCTTTCAAATCGTCATCCTCAATTACCACCTTTTTGCAGTACATTTCCCCGCAGCTGCGTGCCTTAAAGTGCATTGGATGGTTTGTGGTGCTCATTGTAACATTAGGCGCAATGACAAAGGCGAATATAATAGATATTACGGTTAAAACGGAAACTATTAATTCTGACATATTTGCTGCATATTCTATTAGTATAGCATATAGAAATGAACAAAACCATTAATTTAAAACGGTTGATACCCAACTAAATACAGATAGAGCCCTTTCCACTGTCACCAAAACAGCCGAAAGGGCCCACTCTATCCAGTAAAAGCCATTTTTATCTGAACCTAAATTGTCTTAATAAACAATTTGGGTAAAAACTCTCTGGCACAGTGCCGCCAGAATGTCCAGTCATGCCCTCCCTCTTCCTCAAACACTTCCAATGGTATCCCATGTGCCTTTACTTTCCTTACCGCTTCTTTCGTTGTACTGTAGAAACCGTCCCGTGTCCCGCAAGCTACAAACAGCATTTGGAATATCTTTTCAAAGCTGCTTCTGTCATATAAAATTTGTCTGTAATCAGAATCCTTATCTTCTATAACCAGTCCTCCGCTGAATATCCCTGCCCAGGCAAAAAATTCAGGATTTCGAAATACCGTTCTCTGTGTCTGCATTCCTCCCATAGATAAGCCCGCCATAGCCCTGCTCTCTCTTTCGGGAACAGTACGGTACATATGATCAATAAAGGGGATACAATCCTTTACCAGCTCTTCATCAAAAGAACCTAATGAGTGATGGCTGCTTCCATCCCTGCGAAAAGCATATCCGGAATTCATGACAATAATCATTTCCCGCATCCTGCCCTCCGCAATCAGGCAATCCGCTATATTATCAATTTTCCCTTGCCAAATCCAGCCTGTTTCATTTTCTCCTCCGCCATGCTGAAGATATATGACCGGATATCTTTTTTCTATATTTCGTTCATATCCCGGCGGCGTATATACATAACACATCTTAGTTCTTCCTGTTTGTGAAGACTGGTAATAATTCAGATGTATTTGGCCATGCGGGATATCAGACAATAAATATTCAGGGAAATCTGTTTCCGGCATTTCAAAAAAATTAAGAGCCTTAAACGCGCCATATCCTACAGGGGCCATAGGGTTCAGTACCGGATTCCCATTTACATAATACTCATGATAGTGAAACCCCGGCTCAATACCTTCCAGCCGGACGGTCCAATACCCCTGTCTTCCCTCTTCCCCATCTGCTCTATTTAGTTTCCGCCGTTTCATCCCATAAACTTCAACTTCCACTTTTTCAGCATCAGGAGCCAGAAACCAAAAACTTACTTCTGCCTTTCCCTCTATTTCTACTCCATGATGAATATCACGGTAACGGCCGGCCGGATTTCCCTTATCATCCACTGCAAATAAAATTTTTTTGTAGGCAGGATCAAAAAATAAAACCTGCTCTTCCCATGTCTGTTTCCGCAACATTTCTCCCGAAATTTGTGTCCGCGGTTCACTCCCCTGCTTGTCCATGATATCTGTCGTTATTCCCTCAATACCATCCTCCTTAAACAGCAGTGCAGCAAATTCCCTTAAGCTTTCACGCCAGACATGCCATTCATGGAACCCATTATAGCTGGCCCGGCTGCAGGGGATTCCCTGTTCCAGAAGCTGGCCGCACGCGGCCTGCTGTTTTTCCGCCAGTCTTTCTTCCCCTTTTCCGCAGGATAGAAAAATATGATGGGCCGCATACGTTTTTTCAGTCAGGATTTTATCCAACTCTGTATCTGCCATCCCTGAAAACACACCTAAATATCCAAATAAATCCTGGTGTTTAGCAAACGTAAGCATTGCCTGTGCGGATCCCATGGACAATCCCGCTATTGCCCTGTATGCCCTTCCCTTTTTTACCCGGAATTCTTTTTCGATACAGGGGATACAGTCTTCTGTCAATTCTCTGTCAAAATCCCCGGGATAAAAAACAGGAGCAGTCTCAGGAATAAAGGAATACCCACAACACATTACCACAATCATTTCCGTACATTTCTTTTCTTTAATAAGGTTATCCAAAATAAGGTTTAATTTACCGCTCCATATCCATCCCGTTTCATTTTCCCCAGCCCCATGCTGAAGATACAGAACCGGATATTCCCTGTCTCTTTTCTCTTCATATCCGGGAGGCGTATACACAAAACAGGCTTTGATATGGGAATTAACTTGTGATTTATACTTCATTATCCGCACGTCCCCATGAGGTACTTCCTTCAGATAATAAAAATCCGTTCCTTCTTCAGGCATTTCGAAGAAATTAATAGCTTTAAAGCAGCCATATCCAAACGCACCATGGGGATTCTGCACTTCTACTCCATCCACATACCAATTGTGATAATGGAAACCGGGTTTTATTCCATCTACTGTTGCTGAAAAATATCCATTTCCTTCCGGTTTAAGTGAGAAATGTTCATTTCCCATCGTCCCTCCCAACCCGGCCACCTCTACTGTTTTTGCTTCCGGGGCAAAAAAACGGAAACGGACTTGTCTGTCCTCCTGCACCTCAATAGCCCCGGGATCTTCCATATACTGCAGGGAATCGATATTACCGCTTTCCTTCATATATACTTTTTTATTTAACGGATCAAAAAAAACAGGATGCATCGTTAATGCCTGATTCTTCCATTTACCCATAAACTGCCTCCCTTTTTATTTCAGCGCACCAAACGCCATATTACGTACTCTGTGATGCGTGTATTCTTCCATATTCGGTTCGAGATTGTGCATATAAACAACAGCTGCCTTCTCACTGGGATCTATAGCAATATAGGTTCCCATATATCCGGTCCAGCCAAATTCCCCCACTGATGTATTGCTTCCGGATCCTGGGGATAACATGGTACGTACTCCATACCCATATCCGTATCCGGCCAGATAGGAGCCGCTGAAATCCTTAAGCTGTTGTTCATTCAGCTGGTTTGTACGCATAAGATCAATTGTCTTTCGGCCGATAATATTCCTTCCCTTATAAACACCTCCGCAAGCCATCATCTGCGAAAAATTCAAGTAATCCCGGACCGTGGAAAATAAGCCGGCCCCGCCTGCTTCGTACTTTGCATCCGGCTCATGTCTGTGGTCAAACATTCCTTTGACCGGTATCATGCTGCCATCTTCTCTCCTGGAATATGGCGTCACCATACGTTCTCTGATATCACCAAAATAACGATAACCCGTGCTATTCATTTCCAGCGGTTCAAAAAGTTCACTTTGAAGGAAATCGCTTACTTTTTTCCCTGAAACGACTTCTATAAGTCCGGCAACCAGTTCATGTCCGAAGCCATACAGAAAATGTGTCCCCGGATCAAACCTTACCGGCACCTGGGACATCGCATAGATATCCTGGCGCAGAGTATAATCTCCCACCGTTTCTGCAAGATTCCTGCGGACTTTTTCCATCATCTGATGCGTATAGTCTTCCCCTCCGTATCCAATGCCCATTGCCATGGAAAAACAATCCCTGATTTGTATCGGCCTTTTTGCAGCTCTGATATATATGCCTCCGTCCTCTCCTGTATCCGCAACCATGGTATCCTTCCACTCCGGAAAGTACTCATAAAGGGGATCATCCATAAGGAAACGGCCTCTTTCATACAGCATCATCGCTGCGGTACATATAATCACTTTAGTCGTTGAAAACTGCCGGTAAACAGTGTCCGGCGTAATTATTTTCTTTTTTTCCAAATCTGCATAGCCATAGTAGCCTTCATACAGCAGCTCGTCGTTTTGTACTACCGCGCAGCCACAGCCCGCAGGGCCGTTTTTTACATGCTCTTTCAGAAAATCATCTAAATATATAAAACTGCCCATATGTAACCCTCCCTAATGTTATCGTTCTTTCCATCCTGTACCTCTGATAAGAGGGGAAGGAGTCTCCTCCTCCCCGGCTATCCACTTTATCTGTCAGTTTCCTTCCTGTGCATTAATATCTGTCACAATTTTGTCTGCATTTTTCTGAGCTTCCTCCAGCAGTCCTTCCGTATTATCTTCATACACTACCTGCTCAAAGAATGGTACCATCACATCATTCAGCATACTCATCCATCCACTGAAATTTCCGGGTGCGACCGAATCCGCACAGATATCTGTATCTGTAACCGTAATTGCCTTCAGTTTCGGATTCTCCATGTATTCCGCGGAATTCATAACCGGTATATAGTATGCAGGATAACCTATTTCATCAGACCATCTGTAAACAGCTGTTGCAGTCAGATCCGTTCCTTCATTTCCTGTATGCCACCACTGGATAAATCTCTCGCAGGCCAGCTTCTCCGCGTTATCTGCCTGGTTTGTAATGGAAAAACATTGTGTATTGGAAGGAACATGCTTGCCCCCTTCATCATACGGAAGCGGGGTGATTCCATAATTAATGCCATTGCTGTCCAGATCTGCGGTAAGCCATGCGCCAGTTACATAAAGCCCCAGCTGGTTAGCAATAAACATAGTGTCCATATCTCCTTCAACCGGATTATTCCCGGATTCAAACTGTCCCTTGAACCATTCTACAAATCTTTCATAACCCGTATTTCCGGAAAAATGCGCTTCCCATATGCCGCTGTCATTCTGTTCTACCATAAGTCCGCCAAACATCTGCATCAGACACGCATTCGCCCCAACATTGCCATAAGTCAAACCGGAACCATAAACATGCCTTTCCTGATTCGTTATTTTACCTGCAATTTCTGTCCACTCCTCATAAGACTTAGGCGGCATTTCCGGATCTAAGCCTGCCTCCTGAAATAAATCCTTATTCCAATATACATAATAGCTGCTTATCTGGAACGGTATTCCATACAAACCGTCATCTGTAGCGCAGGCATCCAGATAAGTAGGGACAAAATCCTCTTTATTTAAAGTTGTATTGTCCCAGATATCACTTACATCCGCCAATTGTCCTTCATAGGAATACTTTCCTGCGGCACTGCTCAGAATTAAATCCGGCCCGGCGCCCGCGGCCATTGATGTGACAAACTTGTTTCCAAAATCAGATGAAATATCCATTTCCACCGTTATATCCCATGGATTGTTTTTATTGAATTCATCCACCAGTTCGATCAATACCTGTCCGTCAGAGCCTGTCCACCCATTCCAAAATTGAATTGTTATCGGTCCCCCTGATGCTTCCTGTGAATCCTGTGTTTTTACAGTTTCCGTTTCTGTTTTTGATACCGTTTCCTTTCCATCCTCTTTTTTTTGCCCGCAGCCTGTTAACATACTTCCAATTAATGTGATACAAAGTATTGCTGATACCCATTTTCTCATTTTCCTTTACCTCCCGATAAATTTGCCGTTTCCTTTTTATAGCTCTTTTTACGTAACCCCTTTTTGTGTTGTTACTATTACTTTGATACATTTTTTCCTGCCGGTAAAACGATACAGGATGGATATTCCTCACAATGAAATATTTTTTGTACAGCTTTTTTCCCAGCCGCTTCATACCCTGCTCTGCCCCCCGTGTTCAGATTACAATCTGCATCAGGAAACAGACTGCTGGTTACTTCCATCCGCAGAGCATGCCCTTTTTTCAAAACAATCGCCGTATTTCCGACAGGAATCCTATATTCATAAATCTTTCCCGGCTCCAGCAATTCCTCCTTCCGCCCATTACGGTACCGTGCGCGCACCAGTTTCTTCATAAGGCAAAACGCCGTACCATCCTCCCATACATCAATCAGCTTACAAACATAGTCCGTATCCACAGCTGAAGAAGATGCATATATATAAGCTTCTACGGGACCTATTATTTCCAGTTCCCCATTCAGAGGTTCTGTCGTATAAACCAATACATCATCCCTGTTTTCATTAACCCTCTGATCCTGTGTAACAGCAGCATAAGGATATTCCTTTGTGGGCTTTATCTCTGAAGGTACAGGATTATCCGGATCATATGTATAGCAATCCTCCGGTTCGTCCCCCGGCCTATCCCAGCTTAAACGGCCATCGCCTTTCATGGTATTGGAATGTCCCTCACTGTGTAAATACATTTTCTTATAACAGGTATCCGGAACCGGCCAATCTTTTTCTGTCCGCCATTGGTTGATTCCCATAACAAACAGATGCACCGGATTTCCTGACATAAACTCACTATCTTTTCCTTTAATCCAGAAATCATACCAATCTGCAATTTTCCCCGATATGTCAACTGCGTCTCCGCCGGCCTCTTCGCCAAAATACTGCCCCAGCAAGCTGTCCGACAATACATCACCATGCTGCCACGGGCCTACAATTAGTCTTCCTCCCTTCCTTACTCTTTCATTCCCTCCTCTTTTCTTAAATTCCACATAATTATATATCGTTTCATCGCGCAGGAAATCATTCCAGCCGGTAAGCTCGAAAGCCGGTACCTGAACCTGTTCAAAGCCTTCCGTTCTTCCTATCTCTTTCAGATAATCAATATTTGTTATGTTTTCCAACAGTTCCCTTTGAAAAGAAAGCATAGGGATTTCATCCATACACGCCGCCGGCATATCCTTCAGAGGCCGGAAGCGCAGCTGTTCCTCACTGTCCTTCAGATATTTCTTCATCACCCGTTTTGTCTCTTCCGATAAAACGGGATGGTATTTTTCATTATCAAACGCTCTGCCATATATCCAAAAAAACAATACCGGAGAAAAGATACCAAATCCATAAACAGCCGGGAATTTAGTCCATGAGGTCTGGAATGGGCAAATAGCCTTTAAATGGGGTGGTTGTGCCCGGGCGGCGGCCAGCTGCGAAAAACCGTGATAAGATTCTCCCATCATCCCCACATTTCCGTCACACCATTCCATGGCCGCGATTGCTTCTATTGTATCAAATCCATCTTCGTCCTGATGTCCGGATGGATCCAGGATTCCCTCGGAATTTGCAGATCCGCGTACATCCTGAATTACCACATTATATCCCCTGGCAGCCAGTTTATGGGCATGCATATATCCCGACAGCGGATTGATATTATCTTTTAAATAAGGGGTTCTGTTGACAATTGCAGGATATTTCTTTTCATTATCCGGACGGTACACATCACAGTACAATACCGTTCCGTCTTTCATTGTAACTGGTATGTCATATAATATTTTAATATTTTCTCTCATGCCTCTCCTTCACCCGTTAAAACATGCCATTATTTATAATTTCTAATCCAGACAGCCGTACGCGCAGGCTCTGACCCGTAAATGATGGAATCTCTCCCTATTGGGCGCCATCTGATGCATATAAACCACAGATACGCCCTCGCTGGGATCAATAGATGCCCATGTCCCTGAACCGCCGGTCCAACCAAATTCACCTGGGGAACTGTTGCTTCCTCCCGCTGCCGGATCCAACAATGTCCGTACTCCCAAGCCGTAGCCATAGCCAGCTAAATAAGAATTCTGGAAATCCTTCAGCTGCCTTCCTGAAAGCTGGTTTTTCCTCATCAAATCAATTGTTTTTCTTCCCATTATCCGCTCTTTCTTGTGTATTCCTCCATTGGCCAGCATCTGGGTAAAACTGATAAAATCCTTTACGGTTGAAAATAACCTGGGGCATCCCATTCTATTTTCTTCCCCGGGTTCTGATTTATTGTCCATCATGGCTCTGCCGGGTATAAATGTTCCATCTTCTTTTTTTTCATAAAATACGGCCATCCGTTCTTTAATATCCCCAAAATAAATCATACCCGTATCATTCATTTCCAATGGTTCAAATAAGTATTTTGCCAGCGCATCCTGAATCTCCATTCCCGTTATCACCTCAATCAGCCCGGCTGCCAGTTCACTGCCAAAGCCGTACAGCCAATGTGATCCCGGTTCAAAGGCGATGGGAACCCGGGAAACGGCTCTGATTTCCTCCCGCAGCGTATAATGCCCTCTCTTTTTCAATTCTTCTGTTACCCGGTAAATTTCTTTTCCTGTCGGAGTGTCATCGGGCATATGTCCATACGGAAGCCCGCAGGACATACTCATTATATGCCTGATCTGGATAGCCCTTTCAGCCTGACATATCTGATAAGTGCCATCAATGTCCTTTACATATTTCCTTGTTTCCCTCCATTCCGGGAAATACTCACTGATAGGATCATCCAGCAAAAATTTCCCTTTTTCGAACAGCATCATACAAAGAGTATATATTGCAATCTTTGTCATTGAATACTGTCTGTACACGGTATTCTCCGTAACAGGCAGTTTCCGTTCTTTGTTGGCGTATCCGAAGTATCCTTCATAAAGAATTTCTCCCTTTCTGGCTATAGCACAACCACAGCCAGCAGGCCCATTCTCAACAAAACTCTGCAATAATGCATCCATATCCCTGAATCCCATATTTATCCCCTTCCTTTTAACCTTTCAGTCCACTTGTCGCCGTACCCTCAACAAAATATTTCTGTCCCACCAGGTATAGAATAAACATTGGCAGAATGGATATGAAAGCTCCTGCAAACGCAGCGCCGTATTGAATTGTATTTTCACCCACAAATAACGCAAGGCCATTGGTCAACGTACGCATATCTGTGGAACTCGTAATCAGCAAAGGCCATAATAAATCATTCCATGCCCCATTTACTCCCAATATTATTAATGTCACCATAGTGGGTTTTACCAGAGGAAGCATAACTTTCCAAAACAGGCCGAATTCTGATATTCCATCTATTCTCGCGGCTTCCTCCAGTTCTTTCGGCAATGTTGTAAAGGCGGCCCTCATCATAAACACACTCATAGCTGATGCCAGTTTTGGGATAATCAGGCCCGCATAGGTATCATACATACCCATTTTATATACCTCCATGAACAGAGGGACCATAATAACCTGAAAAGGTATCATCATCGTTGCCAATGTCATGATAAACAGCACATTTTTCCCTTTAAATTCCAGTCTTGCAAAAGCATATCCTGCCAGGGCATTTAAGAAAACGGAAGGGATTGTTGTCCCCAAAGCATAAATCACTGTGTTTATTACATATTTGTCCAGCTTTATCCGCTGCAGGACAGCCGTGAAATTCTGCAATGTCAATGATTCCGGGAAAAAATGAGGCGGAAAGGCAATGATTTGATTCTGCGGTTTAAAAGCACATAAGGTCATCCAGATAACCGGGATTAAAATAATAAGCCCCACTAATACAAGAACACAAAATACTGGTATGTATTGCAGATTTCTTTTCCATTTAGCATTCATACTGCCTCTCCTAATTGTTCTTATTTTTAAACATTTTTCCATACATAATTACAGTTAATACTAAAATCAGTCCAAACAGAAATTCCGATAAAGCAGTGGCATACCCTAACCTGTTCTGGGTCGAAAAAGCGCGGGTATATACATATGTGACCAATGATTCAGTCGTATAGTTAGGTCCTCCTCCTGTTGTAGTAAAAATAATGTCAAATACCTGCAGGGAACCTATCAGCCTGGTAATTAATATGAAGGAAAAGGTAGGCATGATTATTGGAATCGTAATTTTGAAGAACTGTTTTATTTTAGAGCAGCCGTCCAAATCAGCGGCTTCATATAAATCCTTCGGCACATTCTGCATTGCAGAAACGAAGATAATTGTAGATATTCCGAACGTCTTCCATACAGACATGAATATTATTACATAAATGGTAATATCTGGGGAATTCAGGAAATTGACTCCTCTTATTCCCATAAGCTCCAAAAAATATGTGAAAATTCCTACTGACGAATGCAGGAACATTCTCCACATGATAGCGACCGCCGTTGCAGAGCATATAATCGGAAGGAAATAAATTCCCCTGAATATTTTATTCTGTACGCTGTTCTTAGTTACCAGAGCCGCCAAAATCATGGCAACAACCATCTGGATTGGAACCTCCACTACAGCGAATTTTACAGTTACCCAAAGTCCATTCCAAAACCTGGGATCCTGCAAAGCTTCTTGATAATTACCAAGTCCAATAAATTTGATATCCTTCAAAAAAATATCGGCATCGAAAGTGCTTAAAAAGAATGATGCGATCATTGGAATAATACTGAACGTCACAAGCAAAATCATAACGGGCGCAATAAACAAATATGCGATATGTGACGGCTTATTCCAAAATGCCCGAAACCTTTCCCCCAATTTCATTACCTTTCCTCCCTGTTCGCTCTTTGCTAATTTGCAATTACGTTTTAGCAATTATAATGTTAATACACATCTGTTGAGAAGTCAACGTGTTTTTCATATTTCAGCAGTGAAATTTTATCTGTTTCGAATGGGAAGCCATTCGTAAAACGTCTTCTTTAGATAGGCATCCCAAAAAATCCAGTCATGTGAATAACCTTCCGGTTCCTCATATGTAAGACTATACCCCATTTTTAATAAAGCATCCCTGTCTCTTCGGACAACGTCCCGTATAAAATCATCTTTCCCAACTGCCAGAAACAACTCCGGAACCGGAATTTGTTCCTGCATATTGTGTTTGGCATACACTGCCAAATCATATTCACTCCCCGGTATCTGATCCGGATTTCCAAAAGCTCCCTGTAATTTAGGCAGACTTTGTATCGTTTTAATCTGTTCAACCAGGTTATCGGTATCAATGCTGCATCCGATACCGCCGGACAGATCTACACACGCAGCATACAAGTCCGGCCTGCGCATTGACACCTCCAATGCCCCGTTTCCTCCCATCGCCATACCAACCACAAAGTTATCTTCCCTTTCCGGCGAGGACGCAAATAAGGAACGTATCAAAACAGGCAGTTCTTCCGTAATATATGTAAAATAACGAATCCCATATTTCGTATCCAGAAAAAAACTATCCTTCACCTGCGGAGTCACAGTCATAACATTATTCTGCTCCGCATAAAATTCCACACGGCTCATCCTCTGAAACGTAGTATCATCATCGCCGCCGCCATGCATCAAATAGACCGTAGGGAGCTTCATCCCCGGCTGATAACATTTACGTAATTTCCCCGGTTCCCCCATCTGGTTTTCTGAAGGACACGTCATATTATAAGTATACTTTCCCGTGGGATAAGTAACTGTAATATCCGTATACATTCCCAACACTTCCGAATGATAATTAAATCTTAAGACTCCCATTTATTCTCCTCTCCTTTTCTGATAAATTACAAAAAGAATCAGCATACCTCCCATTAATACTGCAATTGTCTGAAACATCATTTCATACCCCCATATTCCGGAAATACATCCTCCGATAACGGGACCAAGCGCATTTCCGATATCAGCTCCTATATAATAGGTACTGGATGCCACACCTATCCGTGATTCATCCACACTCTTAATACAGGCCGATTGCAGCGATATCTGGCCGCCTCCCTGTCCGATTGCTTTCAATAAAGCAGCTATCAGAACGGTTTTCAAAATCATTGCTTTGGAAAGCAATAACATTGATGACAGGCTTACCGCAAGTGAGACTCCTACGATCATCAAAATAGACGATCTGTCTGCCATACGCCCCATAATTATTCTTACCAGAAAAAGGCAGGCAGCATTTACGGTAAAAAAAAGCGCTATGTTTACTATCCCCCGCTCATCCCCCAATAACACCAGAAACGAACTGGTAATCCCGTTTGTCATGGAAAACATTCCTGCAGTCAAAGCATAAAAAAGGCACTCCCACGCAACCAAATACCGAAAGGAAAAGTAACTTTTATTTCTTTTTTCTGTTTTTGACGAATCATGACAGGAACTATCGTATGGGAACAAAAACAACAAAACAACGGCAAAAGCGGATATAACCGCCACGGTATAAAAAAGTGCCCGGAAGCCCATATGTTCCTTCATCGCAACACCGATAACCGGACCAATTACCTGTGAAACCACCTGGCCCAGTCCAAAATATCCAAGGCCTTCTCCCAATCTTTCTTTTGGGATAATTTCGGCAACTAAGGCCATATTGGCAGTACCGCTGATACCAAAAGAAAATCCCTGTATAATCCTGAAAAAAAGCATTACCGCCATATTTGCGGAAAAAGCATAACCCAGAAAACTAAAACAAAACACCACCGTTGCTATAATACAAATCTTTTTTTTATTCAGCGTATCACAAATCAGTCCTCCTACCGGGCGGCTGAACAATGCTGCCATCGAGAAAATACCTGCTATTGTTCCGGCCATTGCGAGTGTTCCTCCCAATTTTACAGCGTAATTAGTAATTAAGGTCGAAATCATACTGTAACTCATTGCTGTCGTTAAACTGATTAAAATTAAAAACAGATAGCCTGTCGTAAATAATTTCGCTTTATACTGCTGTTCTTTTCTCATTATCAGCCACCATATATCCTTTTTCTTATCAATTTATTTCCAGGCTCCCATCTTTTTTCCTGCGGAAATGTTTCACATATTCCCATCCGAAATATGGATCCATTTCTGCGATTTCATGACCTTTATCATGCATCATAATGTAATTATATAAATTGATTGGATCCGGGTCATTACTGTAAAAACGGTTAACAGAATACCAGTGTTCCGCAAAGCGTCCTGAAGAATACCGGATTTCTATTTCATCACCCGGAACTCCCACGCCCCCTGTTACCAAATTCCCTTTTTCCGGAGTTTTCTTTACAGGAATATGATTGTATTGCTTCCAAAAATCATATTGATGCTGCTGTGTACTTCCCCGGAATACGGGGTATGAGGGTTCTCTTGTCCCATATGTATACCATACCGGCATCCGATAATCATACTTCTCTTTCTTACTCATAGCCAGTGCCATAGGACGGATATCTGCATAATCTACTTCGGAAGGACCAACACGCTCCCCAGGCCAATTTCCATCAATCGGGCAGATTGCAGCTATAAGCTCCGGGTACACCATCGCCGTTACCATTGCCTGTGAAGAACCATTTGAAAAGCCCGACAGATATATTCTTGACGGATCAACCGGATAATTGGCAATCATATATTTGATTAATGCTGCTGAATAAGCTGCATCATCCAGTTCCTTATCATTCATAAAAATATTCCAGCTGCAGCGATTGGAGCCCCATGGATAAACGGTAATAAAGCCTTCTCTTTCTCCGATTTCATGAAATCCTGCCATTTCTGCCGCTTCCTCAGGATTATCTGACCCGCCATGAAAAAAGAGCATAAGCGGCACTTTTGTCCCTTCCGGCATACTCTTCACAGAATCGGGCACAAAAGTCAGCCATGTATGGGGCATTCCGTCTTGGTCTCCCAATTCTGTATTTTCAATAAAGTACTCCCCGTTATATTTCGCTATATCCGTTCTGTGCATCACGTTTCCATAACGTCCGGTATTCGTCCGGCGTACTTTCCGAAATAGTTCCTTCCATACCTTTTCCAGAAATACCGGACACATATCTGCCTCAGGATGAATTTCTACACATTGCAGTTGATTGAAAGGACATTCCCACCTGCTTTCATGTAATTTATGAGTTTCATTTGCACGGACAAAATAAGAAACCGTATCTTCATTTGTGTCACACAGCCAAATTGGTACAGGTGCATAAACGGCCTTTTCCAACGATTTTTGCGACAGCTCCCCTCCTATTGCCAGTACTGCGGCAACATTCTGTGGTTTACAGGCGGCCATAGACAACGCCATAGCTGCTCCCTTTTTCCCAATTCCAATAAGATAACGGGTGTCATTCATCAAGTGCCAGGAATCCATCATGGTTTCCCATGTTGGAATTCCAAAATAGGTCTGCACGGGTTCAAATTCTCTTTCCAATGTCATTGCCCCCTGCATCTGATCAATAATATCCAGATCTTTATCATAATCCCATCCATCAGTTCCCGGTTCCGGAAAAGACAATACCAGCTGCTTTTCCTGAGCCAGCTTATCCAGACCGCTTTTCTTAAGGATACCTTCTATCTTTTCTTCATCTGCTTCATCCAGCAAAACAGTCACGCTGCACCGTTTATACGGTGAATGTTTAGGAATTGGCGGAAAATAAAGGTACATTGCCCTGCTGCAGGACTCCAATGTTTTGTACAATAATCCCATAGTCTATACTCCTACTCTCTAATCTGTATTTACGGTTACTATTTTTGCATATGTTATATCTCCAGTATAAATACAATTCGCTGTTGCTAAAAGCAACTTCGTTTTAGCAATTTGTTAAAACGAAACTCTCTTTACAAGAGAGTTCTTTTTTAAACCACATTTTTTCAGCAGATATCCTTCAATTCTATTTTACACTATCCTCCAGCTCAGGAAAATCACCGCAGCTTTGTCTAATAATAAAATCAGGAACTAATATCCTGTTCATAGGTATAGAAATATTATTTTCAATCATTGTCAGCATCATTTCCAACGCACTTTTGGCCATATCCAGCATAGGCATGCGAAGAGAGGTAACTGTCGGCGTCGTATACTCCAAAGCCTCATCATCGCCTGATACAATAATCTCCATATCCTCAGGCACATGGATATTATTTTCTTTCAATGCCATGAGAACCCCTCCTATAAGTCCATTATCCATGACAAACAAAGCGGTAGGCGTGTCTTTTTGAGCCATAAAAAATTTCTTTATTTCCTGATAACCTGATTCGAAGTTTCTTTTCTCTGCAACTCCGGTCCATTCCATCCCTACTTCTATACCGAACTCTTCACACGCTTCTGTAAAACCCAGTTCCCGAAGCCTGGATCCTCTCCCCTTATTCTTCTTATTGAGAATTCCAGCTTTTTTGTGTCCTCTGGCCGCAAAAAGCTTTGCGCATTTCCGGCCTGATTCATAATCGCTGATGGAGACCCAGCTAAATTTATTGGATTGCCTGTTCATTAAAATAATCGGTATATTAAAATTCATTGCCTCCATAAACGAAAGATCATCCTCTGAAGCGCCTCCGATAATCACCCCATTATATCTATTGCTGTTCATGTTCTCTCTGAATTTCTTCAATTCATTGAATTCATATGGCTGTACTACAATCTCCACATTTAACTTACTATTTTTAGTAACCAGATAGGCACCCTGAAAAAATTTCCCCAACAACTCATCCAAAAAATCATTACACCAATACACAGCAATAATATAGGATGCCTTTTCACCAGCAGCTTGCCTTAATCTTCTTGCATTCATATTAGGCTGATAATTCATTTCCTTAGCCATGGCCTGGACACGCTGCTGTGTTGCCTTGGAAATTCTCATACTGTCTCCTCTGCCGTTTAAAACAATGGAAACAGTCCCTGGAGATAGTTGCAGTCTCTCAGCAATCTGCCGAATCTGGACAGTTGCCGTTTCTTTTTTTATATTCATATAGCTACCTCTTTTGCTTCTTTGCAATTTGCTTTTAGCATATATGATATAGTAAGCCATATTACCTAAATTGTCAACTTATTTCTTTCCGTATATCCTGACTTACTTGCGGACCTTGATAAACAAACACATCACAACAGAAGGAGGCCATGTTTTCATGAGTTGAAGTATTTAGCTCCCCGTCAGGCACCTCGCCGGACAGGGGCAGAAACCCTGCATACGTTCCCTGCACAATTCCTGCCCCAAAGATTAAAACCCTGTTATTCCAATTATGCAAAAGCTTCCACCTTGTACACCCCCACAGCCCGCTCCGGGAATCGCACGCAGACATATCTCGTCTTCTCTCCCGGCAGCTGAACCGTCAGGAAATTATCAATATTGGCTTTCTCCGAAGTATAGACGCTGCGGTATGTTTTCCGGTCATCCGTCAGCAGAATCTCATAATCCGCATTTGTCACTTCCGCGAAGACAACCACCACGCTCTGAATCTCCTTCGTGCCTTCCAGATCCACCAAAACCATACGTTCCGTATCCTCCTCTGCCGCTCTCCAGCAGGTCTTCATATCACCATTAGTCACGTTCCGGGCCGGATGCCCTTCCTCTGCGCTTGTACAGAATACCGGACGATTGATGGCTATATTGTCAAGGCTTCTGCGCTTCGGTTCATCACATACATAAGGCGGGGGCTGTAGCTCCACACGCGCGCAGCCCTCCGGCGCTTCTTCACCAAGCACCCGAATCCTGATTTCGTCACAGAGCAGTCCCTCACAAACTGCATGCACCACCGTCTCTCCGCCGTCATAAGCGCGAAGCGTGATGGCTCCAAGCCCCTGAATCAGATTTTCCTTCCCGGAAGACAGGATGAAGTTTTTACCCGTCGGAAATCTGCCCGGGCCGGAAACTACTGTAAGCTCTATCTGTGGATTACAATCGATTCTCTCACCCTCTTCATTCAGCACCTCCGCCACTATCTTCACATCCTCCGTACCGTCACATTTCATAGTATGGCTGCCCGGTGTCAGACGAACTCTGTGGGGTACGCCTTTCTTCGGTATTACCGGACGAGGGACGCCTGCCAGATTCTCACGATACCAATACCATGTATCCAGAGGCAGTCTGTAATAATCAATCATCCCCATATGTCCCATATTGCCCAGAATACTGCCATGATGGAATGCACACCACAAACACTTGCCGCTTCTCCAGGGATAGTCCTCCTCCACACCGTCTCTGTATCTGTGAATAAACTCTCCCGGACGGTCAAGCACACTGCTTCCATACTCGGATACAAAATTCGGAAATCCCGGATTCAGGAAGATGGATGCACCATCACCATTATACCCCGCAATATCACCCAGCGTATCGAAGCCTCCTCTCTGCGCACCACCCACTGCCGCCGGACGGGAATCATCCAGTACGTGACTGTACTCCACTAATTTTCTCACAAGCGCACGTGCCTTATCAAGCACTTCCAGTGCGGAGAAAAACGGTTCATTGCACATACTCCACACGATAATACTGGGATGATTGCGGTTCACCCGAATCATCTCACTAAGTGTCTGCATGCAGCTTGCCTCAAATTCTTCTTCATCTTCTTCATTCACAGGATAACCGCTTGCCGTCCAGTACCCCTCTTCTTTCACCCCTCCGGTTCCCCAGAAACAGTTCTCCGACCAAAAGAGAATTCCCTGTCTGTCACATTCTTCTGCAAAATACGGATGATGGGGATAATGGGAACCGCGGATGAAGTTCATTCCGCATTCCTTCACCATAGCGATATCCCTCGCAATGGCCGTATGCGTCACGGCATCCGACCAGCCCGCCTGATCCTGATGTACATTCGCGCCGTGAATATCATAATGCTCCCCATTTAAGAAAAAGCCCTTATCCGCCGTAAATTCAAAATATCGAATACCAAATTCCGTCTCGTAAGTATCCACGGGCACATCGTCCACATATACTCTGCTGACCATGGTATACAGATTCGGCGTATCCGGATGCCACAACTGCGGATCCGCAAGGAACTGTTCCTGTACCACCTTCGTCATATTCTTCGGCGCGATGGAAAACGCACTCTCCATCCTGCCCGCCTCTTCCCCTTTATACAGAAGGATGGATTCCAGCCTGCCGTCTGCCTGCACAAAAGAAGTATTCTCCACCTCCGTCTCCGCCACGATACGCGCCCTTCCTGCGGACACCTCCGGCGTCGTCACCCGCGTACCGTACCATGCCACGTGCACGTTCTCCTTCACGATGAGGCTCACATCCCTGTAAATACCGCCATTGAAGACATGTTCGCCTCCTCTGGGCGCGATTCTCGCATTCCACAGGTTGTTCACGCGCACGAAAATCAAATTGGCGCCGGGCCGTACAAAGGAAGTAATATCTATCAAAAATGCCGTATAACCGCCCCTGTGCGTGCCCGCAAGTTCTCCGTTCACATAGACTTCCGTGTCCTGAAAGCTTGCCTGGAACTCCAGATACAGCTTCTTCGTATCAAAACCAGTCTCTATCTGCAGCCATTTGCGGTAGCATCCATAGCCTATATAAAATTGCTTTTCCATGAAATACGGAATCCCAAAAGAATGCGGAATCCCGATATCATACCATTCCCTATCATCATATTCCGGCGCTTTCGCCTCCGGAAAATCACCATGCATGAATTTCCAGTTTCTGTTAATTAACATTTTCTGTTCCTGTTCCATTACGATTTTCTCCTGTTTTCCTTCTGTACATCCGGAAACAAAGGAAACTGATATCCCCTTTCCTGCCGCAAATCCATTCCTGATATGCAGCAGCGAAAGAGGATACGCGCCGTCTCCCAAAGCGTTTAATGTTACAGCTGCCGCCGGCTAAAACACAAATTCATATGCTTTCCCTGCTTCCAGCTCCACAGAATACCCGAATTCTTCCTTTTCCCAGGAAAGCGTTTCGTCCCGGCAGGAAATCCGCACAGGTTCCTCACCGACAAACAGCGTTCTGCGGTTCTTATCCGCACGGATTTCTGCTTTCTGCAACGTTCCGTTCTTCCATTCCATATCCACTTCCAGGCCGCCTCTTGCACGCAGGCCCTTCACCTCGCCGTTCTTCCACTTCGGAGGAAGCGCAGGCAGGAAATGCACCCCCGCGTGGCTCTGCAGCAGACATTCCGCCATACCGGACAAAAGTCCCAGGTTACCGTCAATCTGAAATACGTTTCCGGCATTCAGCAAGCTTGCCGTAAAGCTCTTTTCAAACATTCTGTCAATGGCAGTCTGTGCACCTTCTCCGTTTAAGAATCTGGCAAAGAAAGCAATATGCCATGCACCGCCCCAGCCTGTCGCTTTCGCGCCGTGTTCGATTCTGAAGTCCAGGGATTTTCTGGCCGCTTCATAGATCTCCTTATCCTTATTCCAGGAAATCTCATCCCCCGGAAATACTGCCCACAGATGAGAAGTATGTACCATATTCGGAGTGAGTTCTTTCTCTTCCCACGCCCATTCCTTCAATCTGCCTATGGAATCAATCTGATTGGGGCGAAGCTCTCTGATGATTCTCTCAAAATCCGCTTTATAAGGACTTTCGATACCCAGTATCTTCGCTGCCTCCAGACAAGCACTCATCAAGCCTCTGATGATCTGATTATCCATGGCAGGTCCTGCGCAGATCGGTGTATCGGAACCGTCTTCCAAAACAAATCTGTTCTCCGGTGATACCGAAGGGCAGGTTACCAGATACCCTTCCTTATCCTTAATCAGGAAATCCACGAAGAAGAGTGCAAACTCTTCCATCACCGGATATTCTTTTCTCAGGAAATCCTCATCCAAGGTAAAAAGATAATGCTCCCACAGATGCATTGCCATCCATGCGCCGCCCATCTGCCAGAATGCCGCCGCCGCATACATATCCTGCGTACCGCAGTCTCCATAGATGTCGGTATTGTGATGGCACATACTTCCCCTGCAGCCATACATTCTCTTCGCCACATCCCGTCCTCTTTCCTGTACCGTATGAATCAGGTCAAAGAGAGGCTCATGGAGTGTGGACAGATTACAGATTTCCGCAGGCCAGTAATTCATCTGCAGATTGATATTCGTCGTATATTTGCTCTCCCAGCTGGGACAAAACTCATGATTCCAGATACCCTGCAGGTTCATGGCCGTCGCGCCCTCTCTTCCGGCAGATACCATCATATACCTCGCATACTGGAAATACATTCCTGCTTTCTCATCCTCAGGCAGCGCAAGCGTACATCTTTCCATGTAAGAAGTGAAATCCGCAATATGGTCAGCCCTGATATCAGCATACCCTCTTGCACGCGCCGCTGCAAGAGAAGACTTCACGTTGCTGACGAAGTCTTCTTCCCTGTTATCCGTAGAAGCCGCCAGATAAATTACGACCTCGCCCGCTTCATGGGCAACCAGCTTCGCATAACAGTCCTCAATCCGTCCATCCGTCACCACAGTCAGGCCGCAGGCAAATCTTGTACCATTTTCATCCCCTTCCATCATCAGGGTATGGCCCTTTTCGGTATAGATTCTCTCACATCTGGTCACAGGCCATACGCCGGCGCTGACGAATTTCCCCGGTCTCCTGTCATCAGGCAGCCTCTGATCCGTGAAAGGGACACGATTGAGCAGCATATCCAGCCGGATTGCTTTCTCCTTATCGCTCTTTAAACGGATACAGAGTACTCTGTCCGGATTACTGACGAACATTTCCCTTGTATACCGTACGCCCTTGTCTTCATGGGAAATGTAAAGAATACCCTCTTCCATGTTCAAATCAGATACATAATTCTCACCGTCGGACTCCGGCAGCCATCCCATCTGGAACGGAAGCGCGGTATTTAACGCAAGATTGAGTTCACCCAGAGGTGAGAAATTCCTCATATTGCCAGGAGCGGATACCATATGAGAGAACATCAGCTCCTCCGCTTCTTCGAACTTCCTGTCAAGAATCAGTTCCTGGACCTCTTTCAGATGCTCTTTCGCGTTGGGATTGATTCTGTCCCTGAATTTACCATGCCACAGGGAATCCTCATTCAACTGGATTCTGTCCCTGGTAGTATGTCCGTACACCATGGCCCCCAGGAATCCGTTCCCCATAGGCGTTGCGTCCAGCCAGCGGGATCCGGCCTCTTTTCTGATAAAATGTTTCTGTACATTCATAGGAAACACCCTGCCTTTCTTTTTATAAAAAATGAGGGAGTCCGGAGGACACCCTCATTTCCAAAATGAACTTTCTTATTTCATTTTTATTTTGCTGCATTTGCCATATAAGCATCATAATACTTCTGATAGGTATCGATGTACTGCTGCACATTCATCTTCTCCAGAGTTGTCAGATACTCTTCCCACTGGGTCTCAATATCAAGATCGCCAGTGATAAACTGTACCAGAGCCTGATTTACATAACCGCCGATCTGCAGGGTTGCTTCACTGATAATCTGCGCGTCAGGGCCTTCGAATACCAGGTTGGGAACCAGGGTCTCCAGTGCAGGCTCGTAGGGCTGATACAGCTCGCCTGCCTTCTGCAGATAGAACTCGGTATCATGATCAGGATCCGGAATCATCAGTTCGCCGCGTGCTCTTGCAGAGGACCATCTTACGGATGCGTCAGCTGCCCAACGATAATGCTTGCCGTTTTCGCCGGAGTAATCCTTTGCATAGCCATTTCCAAGCCAGTCATAGTCTTCAGGAATAATCAGCTTCTCAACAGTAGGAGTTCCGCCTGCAAGGGAGGTTCCTTCATTGGTAAAGTTCCAGCCAAGGCCTTCCGGACCATAGGACTGTACATTGTTGGCTTCTGCACTTGCAAGGAAGTCCAGAAGTGCGGTTACGATTACAGGATATTCACAGGTAGAGGAAATACTTCCGATCCCCATACCAAAGTAGTTATCAAGATTCTTTGCACAAAGTCTTACACCTTCAGGGCCTTCTACAGGTGCGAATACTTCCCAGTTCTGCCACTCACCATCCTTATTTGCCCAAAACTCATCATCGGTCTGAGGGCCGCCTGCAGGGTAAACTGCTACCAGAGGCGTCTCGTTCTTCAGTGTTGCAGCGAACTGTGTATTGTCCTGTGTAAAGGTCTGAGGATCCAGAAGTCCTTCGGAATACAGCTTATTGATGTAACGAAGCGCTTCTCTGTACTCATCCTTCATTACAGAATACTCAATCTTACCATCGTTTACTACAAGACCTGCAGCGACAGTAGGATTGGTATTGCTCAGAGGGTTATTGCACTGTATGAAAGAGTTAATCATCCATACTGTAGGATCAGAAGACCAGCCGCCAATGAAACCGCTCATGGGAACTTCATCCGCAAGGCCGTTGCCGTTGGGATCTTCGTTTTTCACCTTCTTCAGGTACTCATACAGTTCATCCGTAGTCTCAGGAATATGGCCGTCGTTCAATGCTTCTACCCAAGGCATATAAATGTACATTCTGTTCTGATAACGGCAATGGAAACACTCATTGTTATCGCCGTAAGTATAAATATTACCATCTGACATAACGAGGTCTGCCCTTCTCATGGGGCTTTCTTCATTCATTGCGTTCCAGTTGGGAGCGTCTTCCAGCAGGTCGTTCATAGGAATGATTAATCCCTGCTTACCGTAGTCCTGAAGCTCGGTCTTGGTCCAACCGGTTGCCAGAAACAGATCCGGCAGATTTTTAGGGTCAGTCATTACAAGATTCAGCTTCGTCTTCGCATCATCGCCGTCTACATCATATACGAAATTCAGATGAATGTTGGTCTTTTCCTCAATCCAGTCGGTTACGTAATTGTTCTGATAGGTTCCGCCGCCAGTCAGGGATGCATAAACGAATACGTCAATTGTCAGCTTCTCTTCCAGAGGGAAGGTAACATCGCTTACGCTTTCAAATGCGAAGGCATCGCCGTTTGCAGCTTTTCCGCTATCCGTTGTCCCTCCCGCACCTGCTGCCGGAGTATCCGTGCTGCCGCAGCCTGCCAGGAGAGAAACGCCGAGCGCCAGTACGGCTGCTGATGATAGCAGTTTCTTCCCCCATAATGTTTTCTTTTTCATATTTTTTCCTCCTTAAAAAATTTTTATAAACAACGGGTCTCCCCGATTGATATATAAAATCACATGTACCTGTTCCGTACCCTCACAGTTACTCTGCAAAAATCCATCCTATTAACCCTTTACAGAACCAATCATGACACCCTTTACAAAATACTTCTGTACAAAAGGATAGATAATCATCAAAGGCAGACTGCTGATGATAATCGTTCCGTATCTTAACATCTGGCTTAAGAACTGATTTTCCATTACCACCTTCGGATCAACTGCGGAATTACCGAAATCCACCTGGGACATCAGCAGGATTCTTCGAAGAACCAGCTGCAGCGGATATTTCTCCTGGGAGTTGATATAAATCAAGGGATTGAAGTATCCGTTCCAAAGCGCAACCGCTACCCACAGACAAAGCACTGCAATAATGGGCATGGACAACGGAATAGCAATCTTTGTAAAAAACTTGAAATCAGAACATCCGTCCAGCTCCGCCGCCTCCTGCAGTTCTTTGGAAATCGTCTGATGGAAGAAGGTTCTCGCCACTATGATATTGTAAGCATTCACTGCCGTAGGCAGCACTACCGCCCAGATCGTATCGACCATGCCAAGATTGCGGACCAACAAATAAGTAGGGACCAGACCGCCATTGAACATCATGGTAAACAGAAACAGCTTCATCAGTATACTGCCGCCGCGAAAATCATTTCTGGAAAGCGGATATGCCGCAAAAAGCGTAAGTACGATACTGATAATAGTTCCCACAAAAGTATATACAATGGAATTCAAATAACCTGTCCAAATAGCATCATATTGGAATACCGTCTTATAGCTGAGCAAAGTCGGTTCTACCGGCAAAAATTTCACTCGTCCTGACATCAGCGCTTCTCCGGAACTGAAGGAACAGCTGACTACGTAAATCAACGGATACAGTACAGCAATCGAAAATAAGGCCAGTAATATGTAATTAACAAAATAAACTACCTTATCCTGTGTAATCTTCTTGTTTTTCATTTTCCCTGCCTCCTTAAATGAATCCGTCGCCGGTCAGCTTCTTCGCAATCTTATTGGACAGAAGGATGAGTATCAATCCGACCATTGACTGGAACAAACCGATAGCTGTGGCATAGGAATAATCCGGGAAGGAGGATACCAAAGACACCTTAAACGCATAGGTCGGGATAACCTCCGAAACAGAGAGATTGTTCTGATTCTGCATCGCAAGAATCTTCTCATAACCCATGTTCAGCATTCGTCCGATCTCCAGAATCAGCATAATCACTGCCGTGGGCATAATCGCGGGCAAATCCACATAACGGATTCTCTGAAGCAGGGTCGCGCCGTCAATAATCGCCGCTTCATGCTGCTCCATATCCACACCTGCAAGCGCAGCGATATAAATGATGGAACCGTAACCGACCGTCTGCCACACACCGCTCCATACATATACAGAAGAAAAAAGCTCCGGTGTACCGAGAATATTCATCCCCATATTTTCATAAAAGAAACTTCCGACAGCTCCTACACGGGTATCGAATACCGCATTCAAAATCCCCACAAATACAATGGTAGATATAAAATATGGCAAATATGTTACCATCTGTACAAACTTCTTAAACTTCACCTTCCTGACATAATTTAACGCTAAAGCCAGAATGATGGCGCAGGGAGTATTCACGACCAGAGTGTAGAGAGAAATCACCAAAGTATTTCTCAAACTCTCCATAAAATTATAGTTATTAAAAAACCGTATGAAATTGTCCAATCCGAAATGTGCCGCCCAGGGACTTCCCCAGATGCCGTCCACAATCCGATAATTTTTGAATGCCAGCAGAATACCGTACATGGGTGCATAGGAGAACACTGCCAACATAATCACCGGGAAAGCAACCATCATATACAACTGCCAATGAGCTTTAAAGTAATGGCCAAAGGTTCCGCGCTTTCCAGGCTGCCGAGTCTTTACTTTCGTTTTCAATTCGTACCTCCTTTTCTTGTTTTGCTGAAATCAAATTATCACCTTTTCTTCAAAAAATCATTCTACAATTCTCCCTGTACTACCATGCAAAAATTAAGAAAGCCCGTAAATACGGGCTTTCTCAAGTAGATACACGCTTCTTTTTTCTATATTCCGAAGGGCTGAGCCCCGTCACTCTCTTGAAGGCTCTGCCAAAAGTATTTTGTGCAAGGTAACCCACCAATTCCGAAATCTCACTGACAGACAAATTGGTATTCATCAAAAAATCTTTCGCCTTGTCCACCCGAACCGTTTCCACATATGTGGAGAAATTCGTTCCGTAAGTTTTCTTGAACATTTGGGACAAATACCCTTCACTTAATTTGAAATGCGCTGCCACGGAAGCCAGACATAATTCCGGATTTCCGAAATGAGTATCAATATATGCCGTCACCGCAGAGGAATTCATATCAAACATGCCCCAATGCTTCTGGCTGTCCACATATTCGCATACCTGTCTGTAAAGATTCAGGGTACCTATAAACTGTGTAATCAAGGGCGCATTGTGGTTCTCCTCCAGCTTCGCATAATAGTTCCTGTAATCATCTTCCCCCATCCCCATACGCCCTATGATACGAAAAAGCACAGACTGCAGTTCACTCAGCAACATCTGCTGCAGATACACGGGAAGATTGTTTTCTATGATATATTTCTTCATAATCTCTTCCAGCGCGTCATGCAGACCCCTGCCGTCTCCCGCCATCACAAAATGTCCCAGCCTCACCTGTAAATCCTGCGGCGGATACTTCAGCACATCCACAGCAGTCTCACGATACCAGATAATCGGATTCTCAATCTGGTCATTTTCATCAAAAACCATATAGGATGCGTTCTGATAGGATTCATAAACCTGCTCCAGCTTCTCTGCCCGGTTGCCGCCATAGGCAAAAAGTTTCTCTGCAATGCTGAATGAGATATTCTCCCTGATACGCAGGATAATCTCTTCCACTTCCTCTTGGAACAAACTTTCCCGTTCTTTCGCAATGCCCAGAAGCAGTACCACTTGTTCTTCACCCAAACTGGTATACAGACTGTCCGGAACCTCCTTTTCGATCACTTCCATCAGGGACAGGATGCAGGAGCACATTAATTTCATATCTTCTTCCCTTACATCCCCGGGAAACAGATGAAATCGGAACAAAACAACACCGAACACCCTGTCTCTCCATTCAAAACCCACGTGCTCCGCAATTTTCTCCGCTTCTCCATCCACCTTGAAATCTCCATAAATAAGACGGTTCATAAATGCATTCCGCAGATAAGGGCGCTGGCTCTCAATCGCACCCGCAAGTTTGGTATTCGTAGCCGCAAGGTAATTAAACGTCGTCTTTAAACTGGAAAATACCGACTGATGTCCCTCAAAATGTTCCGTACTCCTGGATACCTGGCGCAGGATATCATTGATCGGAGTAACGCTTCGCATTGACATATAATAGCTGAGCAGTATGCCTGTCACTGCTCCTGCCAGAATAAATACACCGGATACCAACAAGGTGGAAAGTACTCTTTTCATTACCACATCCTGCGGCAGCAATTCATAATATGTAAGTCCGGAACGGCTGGAATCATACTTTACAACCTCATATTCTTCTCCGCCAAATCGGATTTTCAGTCGATCTCCCTTCTTTTCTTCCTGTATCTGCTGCCTCAGTTCCAGGATTCTCTCCTGCTGCCATGGCTCCTCTGAGATATCCTGCCGGAAATAAAGCAGCTGCCCGTTCATATCCACCATAAAGCGAATCCCGCCTTCCACAGGCACAGGCAGCATTTCTTCCAGCGCGGACTCTTCCATATATATCTGAATCCTGCTGCTGGATTCTGCACTCGTCGACATAAGCGGTCTCTCATAATAGCAAAGCTTCAAATATACATCCTTTTCATCTTTTGTATAGTAATACCTTTCTATAGGAGAAAGCCCATAGAGAGCTTTCTCCTCTTTCATATGCGTATACCAATCTTCAAAGCCTGCATATTTGTCCGCATGCATATACAGGTTATAAAATTCTTCATAAGTATACACCGCATTTTTACTTATAACCATTTCACTCTGGTCAAAAAAGATGAAATATGAAAAAATAGACTGATTCATCTGGTACAAATCCGGCAGGGAATCCCGCAGTTCATACACCCGATAGGTATTGGGATAGTCGAATACATTCGTTCTCCTGCTGAATCCATTCACGTAAGAATTAGCAGCGATAGAGTCTCCCAGATACTCGAACTCGTCCAGCACATTGTCCACAAGCACCACGGCATGGGAAAGCTCGCTCTCTTTTGCCCTGATATCATCCTCTGCAATCAGGGACAGCATATAAATATAATAGAAACAGCAGATCAGCATAGGAATAAACAGTACCGCAAGATAAGTCAGCAGGTAGTACCAAAATATTTTATCCTGTTTTATTTTCCGCAATATTCCACACCGTCCTGCAGCTTCACTTCTTCCGTTTTTCCATTTACACATATTACCAGTTCCGTATCCCGTCCGGGCACGATACGGTACCACAGCACCTTTCCGTCTTTCCACTCCATATCCAGAGTTCCGCCGCTTCGAAGTCCCATACCTCTCAATCGTCCGCCCGCCGTCTCAGCCGTCACCGCCGGCAGAAGTTCCAGTCTGTCCGGTCTGCTGTAGGCAAGCATCTCAAGGACAGCCGCCGATGCACCTAGATTACCGTCTATCTGGAATACATAATCATGCTCGCCAAGCGGATGATTGTCCATCAGATTGGGATAAGTGCCCATGGTAAGGATCGCCTGCAGGTTCTCGTACGCTTTCCTTCCTTCTCTGAAATGCGCCCATAAGCCGATGATCCATGCCCGCGACCAGCCGGTATGACCGCCGCCGTTTGCCAGACGCCTCTCAAGCGTCACTCTCGCCGCATCCATCAGTTCACCTGTCTTCTCATAAGAAATGGAACTTCCCGGATACACGCCATATACATGGGAAATATGCCGATGTCCCGGTTCCGGTTCTGCATAATCCTCCATCCACTCCATAAGTTGTCCGTATCTGCCGATTTTCAGCTTTGGGAAGCGCTCCATCACGCAGGCCGCTTTCCTGACCTTCTCTTCGTCAAGCGCAAGCACTCTGCAGGCATTGATATAGCAGGAGAAAAGCTCCATTAAAATCTCTGTATCCATCACTGCGCTCTCACAGAGCACGCCGTACGTTCCATCCGCCCTTTCATAAGTATTCTCCGGCGACATGGACGGGGAAGTCACCAGATTCCCCTCTTCGTCCTCTATCAGGAAATCATAGAAGAAAGTCACGCACTGCTCCAACACATCAAAATGTTCACGCAGGAACGCCGCATCACCCGTATACAGATAATGCTCCCAGATATGGGTGGCAAGCCAGGCCTCTCCCATCACCCAGAAAGTGGAAGTGATGCAGTGATCCTGGGGCGCCGTATCCCCGTACAAATCCGTATTGTGATGGGCAACGCTTCCTCTGCACCCATACATCTTCTGCGCCGTCTCCTTGCCGTTCTCCTTCACCCGCTCAAGCAAATCAAAGAGGGGGAGCTGGCATTCGCTTAAGTTCCCGCTTCCTGCAATCCAGTAATTCATCTCTGTATTGATATTGATGGTGAACTTACTCTCCCACACAGGATAGAGCTTGTCATTCCAGATACCCTGCAGATTAGCGGGAAGGCTTCCCTTCCTGCTCGAAGACATCAGAAGGTATCGGCCATACTGGAAATACAGCTCCATCAGCCCCATATCCCTCTCGCCTGCCTGCACTCTGCGCAGACGCTCGTCTGTTGGGATCTGCTCAAGGCCTGCATCCGTCAGTTCAAAGGAAAGGGCAAGCCTGTTGAAAACAGATCCGAAATCTTCCTTATGTACGGCGCGGATATCCGCTTCTTCCTTCACAGCCGCCGCTCTGATTCTGTCCAGACAGACTTTCCGATAATCCGCTTCCCGGAAGCTCGTCTCAATATCCAGATAGAGATATGCCTCCCGCACGTCCCTCACAAGCAGATGTTCGCCGATGACACGCACAAAACCGCCCACTGCCTTCGCGCAAAGCGCCGCAGCAAAGGATATCCCCTCCTGCCCGCCGTCCACGGTAAAGCAAACCGTATGCTCATCCACCTTTTCCACTTCATCTGTGGCATTATGACAGCGTCCCAGGAGACAATCAAAGGAAAAAGCGGTTCCGTCTTCCGTCCTCAGCACCATCACCATACAGTTCTCCGGATAGGATACATAGCTTTCCCGTATATAACGCACGCCCTGCACCGTATAAGCTACCCGGGAAATCCCCTCTGCAAGCTCCAGCTCTCTTCTATAATCCTGCACCTCATCCCCATGGTGCATCTGCAGACAGCATTCGCCCGCCGTCTGATAAGAACGCTGGGAATTGGGCACACCTGAGAGCGCATACATGGCGAGCCGCTGCGCCTCTTCCACCCGGCCTTCCCGAATCAGCTTTCGAATCACGGGAAGATTCTCCTTTGCATCCGGGTTGATGCGGTTCAGATGCTTCCCGCTCCAGACGCTGTCCTCATTTAACTGAATCAACTCTCTTGTGATACCGCCGTGCACCATGCCGCCTATTCTGCCGTTGCCGATAGGCAGGGCCTCATGCCAGAAACGCGCCGGTTTGTCATACCATAATTTCATAGTTACTCCTTATCTCCCCATTTCAAATTGGCTGTCCTATTTTGTGAATCAGACAGGGATTCTGCCTGTCATTTCGTTCTCCTATTTGATGCTTTTATTTCATTTTTCCACAAGCCCTGGAAGGAATCAATGATTTATTCTTATATAAAATTGATTTATTCTCATATATACAGAATTTACACCGTATGCCAGGATTTATCTGCATCATGCATATGTGGGGCTCTAATCTTTCGTATCATCCGCATATCCATGCGTTATCAACCTGTGGCAGGCTGGATGCAGACCACAACCGGCATCAGAAAAAGGATGGTTTTTTCCGGCCGGGAAAAGCGATGGCCAGGCTTTTTATGGGAAGTAAGAATATTAAAGTACTGAGTCCGCTTGGCCATATCATATAGCAGCATAGCCAGGTCAGAGTAGAGCTGTCTTTTTCCTCTGCTTTCACCTTACTCAATATCAAGTCATACCAATCCTTAAAATCGTCTGTTTCCATAGAATGAATATCCGTTTTCCATGTAATGCCAAACAGCTTATATAAAGTGATAAGACACTTTTTTAATAATACAAATGAGTACAACCGTAGAGAAGAGCAGATATTCTGGCCAGATATGTTATCTATAACCTACGTTCTTACTATTCTAAAAATTTTAAACATTTAATAATTTCTTCAGGTTCAGGTAATAAATCTTTCATATTTTCAGGAAGCGAATTGCTTAACCGATATGTTGAAACACCAATCGGAGCTGAGGATTGTTTTGAGGCATATTTACATATGACTTGTCTTTACTATTTTGCATCCATACCTTCCCATTTGTTACATAGTTCAACTCCTCCGATAAAACGGACGTTGTTACAACAAGGACAGTATCTGCTCTCTTACGCAATTCCATCCATTATTGGAAATATTAAAAATATGATAATGCAAAACACCTTTTTTTAAAACATATTGATCTTTCTCATATCGTGCATTCCAAAATGCTATCTCTTTTTCTGTCGGCGTTCTTTGTTTTCTATTGGTGTGGGCACATCTTAACTGTGACTCTATATTGTCTGAATACAAATAAAATACATGCCAATTTAATCCTTTCAAAGTCCCTAACAAAATATCTACATGGCAAGCCGCTCTTTCAAAAGACACATTATAGTTTTTCATCATGTCATTTATCGGATGGTGCATAAGCGAGCCATCAAAAATGTAATAATCGATTTCCGTATCTATGTCCGCAATAAAATCTTCCCAAACACTCTTATATATTGCTGTGTATTCATCAAGGGGTACTAACCGAACCGGATTATAGCAAAATTCCATTTCTTTCAATTCAGACAATAATGGCTCTTGAAACAGCGGTGTATCCGAATCATAATAACGAAGCAAAACTGCTTCACTTGTCATGATCGAATTACTCTGTAATACGGTTTTGCAGCTTGAATACTTCGCACATAACTCTTTATATGTATCTTTGGGAACATAAGCGGTGCAGTAAAAATCTATGGGATTTGTATAGTCAAATTCTAAATAAGATTTAACCGTATACCCTTTTTCACATAGTTTGTCGGACAGCATCCGCACCATTGTTGACTTGCCCACGCCGGAAATACCCTCTACAAAAATAATCTGAGTCATGCTTTTCCCCCTTCATTTCCCGCTATCCTCCGCCATCATCAGCAGCTCCACAATCCCTCTCTGCGCCTCCTGCGTATAATAAAACACCTCATACTCATTCCCCTTCGAACTAATCCGTGTTTCCGCTTCTATCCCAAACTCCGTCCCATATTCCGTTATCTTCCGCAGCGGCATCCGGTTGACGAATTTCAATTCAAACAGCCCTTCCTCCAGCAGCATCTGCTCCACCGCCTTTATTGTCAGACGCTTCGTCGTGCTCTCATCCCGCAAATCATTCATCTGCCCAACCAAATCACTCAGGGACATCTTTTCCGCATAATGCAGCTGGTCAGCGATCTCCTCCGTCATCACAAAATCCGTCTTATTCTTCTTCCCCGTCGAACTCCTCACAACAGACTTTTCCCCGCTCTTCTCCGCATCCCCTTCATAATCCTGTACCACATCATAATCCAGACTGGAAAACTCCACCGCTCCCAGACTGTCCGGAGCATCCGTCTTTCCATGCTCTTTATTAAATTCGATCACCTTCTGCAGGAACGTTTCCCCATATTTCTCATATTTAAACTCACCCACCCCGGACAGCGAAAGCATCTCATTCTTATCCACAGGCCGTATCACACACATATGTACCAGCGATTTATCCGAGAACACAATATAAGGAGGCACCCCTTCCTTTTTCACCAGTTCTGCCCGCAGGCCACGCAGAATCTCAAACAGCTTCTCATCCTCTTCCTCCAGTTCAAAGGCCGCCGCTCCCCTGCTCTTCTTCCCTTTCTTTTCTCCTGCCGTCTTAGCCGGATGCTCCTGTTCCTTCGCCATCTTCATGGTCACCGTCTCATCCTCTTCCAGGATGAGCTTCGACTTCCCAGTCAGCTTCACAATGGCATATTCATCATTGGTAACGGCCAGATATTCATGCAGCATCAGATAATTCATCACCTGCCGCAGCTTATAAACCGGCGCCCCGGACAGTTCTCCGTAATGCGGATTCTCATCCATCCGGTACTGTCTGATTTTCGCCGTATTCGCCCCATGCACCGTATCGATGATCACATTCGTCCCATACCTCTGCCTGCAGGCCAGCACACATCCGATCAAAGCCCGTGCAATCTCCGTCACATCCACTTCCTCAAACTGGCTCAGGCAGTTCGCACAATTCCCGCAGTAATTCGATCCGTACTCCCCAAAATACCGGAGAATATAATCCCGCAGGCATTCATTCGTAAAGCAGTAGAAGGTCATCTTACGCAGCCGGTCCCGGTCCCTCTCCGTCACCAAATCCCTGGTGAGCGCATCCATCTCCTGGTTGTCCTGGTTATGGTCGATAAAGAACTGGTTCGTCACCACGTCCTGCCCGCCGTACAGCAGAATACATTCCGACGGTTCCCCGTCTCTGCCGGCCCTGCCGGCTTGTGTCAAGTTAATGACAGTAATTTAATTTGTTTTTTTGATAACCTATCAATAAATAGGAACTCTAAGCAATCCCATACTTCCTAAAAATTTTATCTAAATCTTGTTTACTAATTCTGCCACTTAAATAATACGATTTAGCACTTGCCTCAACTACTTCGAAAAGAAGATCAAAATTCAGCCAATCTCCGGATTCATAAAATTTTCTCAGTTCTTCAAAATCCCTCAATAATTCTGTCGGTAAACTCTTATCTAATACAATGGTTTCATCAATATACATAATTTCACCGTTCCTCATCTAAATAACTATCTTCATGATAATCATATCCCCTGTTACATAATTTTTCAAAGGCAGGACAAAGAATCTTTTCATATCTTGTTCTTATAATCGTCTGATAATATCTTTTCTGGATATCTGATATAACTGGTATTTCGCAGATCATATCCTGTATTTTATTCATGCTAAGTGCTATAGCAGGAACCAGTCTTTTTACTGACTCCATACACTCTGAATACTGCTGCTTTTCGATAAAATAATAGGGATTAATTTTCTTCCCTTCCATTTCAAAAATACATCTTCTTCCTTTATATGCCTCTGTTTCAAGCAATTTTTCATTTTCCAATATTAACTGCATTTTTTCATCATCCCATTTACAATTCAAACAATTTCCATTATCATAAACAGGCGCAATTCTCTTCATACCATCTTCTGATATAATAATACCCCAGTTACTGTTATTTCTGTCAGTATTCCCGATGAATGCGTCAATAATAAACATATCCCAAAAATGTCGTTCTATATTAACCATGTCTTTAAAGAAAGGATGTTCTCTGATAGTCATAATTATCTCATACAAATCAACTCCATTCCCATTTGTCTCGTTACCATTAGAATCAAAAAAACGGGGTTCAAACGTAACCTTTATTTTATCAAATTCATAAAGCTTTTCCCCTTCAGCCAAAAAATCTTTACATGCAACTACTACTTTGTTATTCCTTATGCCCAAAATTGTATCATGAGATGGTATTCCCAGCATACTATATATTTGTGAGCCGATGTATTCACATACAGGACTGTTAGAATAACTCATAACTATATTTTTCATTTTTTGTTCTTTTAAGTTTCCAGGATATTTTACTATATAATTACTTCCCTGATAGAATATTCCGATTTTTCTTCCAGCTGTACCTCCATACATTCTATCATTCTGACTATATTCATCAAAATTAATTAGTTCCATAAAAATCACCTCAATCTTTTTTGAAATTTTATATGCTCATATATACCTTTACAGATAGTGACTTAAATCAAAATTTTTTCACATATCTCTATTTTTCTTCTATTCCCACATTATTTGTAAATCCAGACACCTTTTTGACTGTTCGAGACAAGATATATTTGCACAATCTTATATATATTGATTCCCTAATCTGTGCTCTACACAGAAACAGCAAAGAAGCAAAAAGGAAGTAACCATCACTGGTAATAGAACAAATAAGCATAGGAAGGATTGTCTTCATCTTTTTTATTTAGTGAAATACTTGCTGAAATTATAAACCAATATGTAAATTCCCCCAATAAATTTGAATTTCTATGTCCATAAATCCTCCTACCATAAGTTATCAATTATTTAAATAAATCAATAAGTCTGCGTATATGATTGCACACAGGTTTTCATCATCAGTGTTCCAAATCGTTGCTCCAACGTTCCAATATACTCTTTCTTTATATACAACTCAGTACCACTATATAATGGAATTGCATATCCAGGATACTCGCTGTCACCTTTATAACTCGATGACCATTTTTTCATAATAAAGACAATATCATTTTCCTTATTGATTGCAATATATCTCCTATGTAAAAAATCAAATTCAATATGTACGTTAAGTAGTTTACAAACTGACATTCCAGGCCACAGATAGTCTTCATCTTCTAATTCTCGATCTAGCGTTCTAATAAAATCAATCAGCGATTTCGAATTATCTGAAATCATATAGATTTCTCCTTTTTCAACTGCTGTGGCTAAATATTGCTGGAATGGAATCTGATGTTCTTCGTCTTCCTCTCTTACTATTCCCTGATATGCAAATACCAAAGAAACCTGTTGATAATCGATGCGTTTTCTTGTTTCGGAGCATCCTATTAGAATGTATTCATCCTCATTATTTTTGAGAAAAGGCTCACACGAATTATTCTTATCATACAGATGATTCTTTGGTTGCATTTCACGGCACTTAAATAATCTATACATTCCCTGATAGTCAGGCATCAATAGTAGCAAACTCTGTGGAATCAACTCGGGTCTTCTGTCCAAAAAAGCTTTTTCAATGATTGTATGGAGTGCATATTGAATTACATATGATTTGTACACAGTATTTATTTCAGAAATCTTACTTGACACCCCAACAAAATCTTGTATTTTATCATTCAGTTTCCTTGATGCATGTAGTTCTTCATAGAGTTCTACATAGCTAATGCCACAGGTATTGACCACTTGCATAATGGGATCTCGGTATACTGAATTCTTAGCGTATTCATCAGCTCCTTCTCGAGTCTTTTCTTCCCCCAGATCATATAGTTGTTCTGCTAAATAAAACTCAATATCTTCCTGTTCCATATAATCAGGTGCATGTTTATCAGAACACTTTAAAAGAAAGCTCTTATATATTGTAAATTCCGAAAATATGACATCCAAAAGCAAATTTCCGGTTGGATAAACAGCATTAATTGCATTTATCATTCGATCTATATTCAATTCCTTCAAACGATAACCATAACATCTTACTAAATCTGCGATTGCTATTTGTGTCACAAGATTATACTGTTCATAATGCTCCAGACAAAATACTATCGATTCCGTAAATTCTGAATAATTCTCTTCTTCAGCAGCATTCGCCAAATAAGCATAAGCTGCTAAAAACGATTCCTTTCCTCCATCAATGAACCGCATTAATAAGCAGTTACGCAGTCCTAACAGTTCATCCATTTCTTCCAAAACATTGTCAATAGGATACTGATCAAGGTTCGGAAAACGAAGTTTCATAATATCGAATGCACTTCTCCAAATCATAATAATACTATCCTTATCAAATCCAATCGCAAAAAATGCATCCAAAAGACCTTTTGTAATTCTGCCTGAACGTAAAATAATAACTTCAGGTAATTCACGATAAAACGTGTCACAAGCCACATCAGAACTCCGTCGTATACTGTTGAGAAATTCATCCTTATCAATTAAAGAGCTTCCCCGTTCATATGAGTAAAGGTACATCAACATATGAACTTCTGACAATTCTTTATCCTTCAGTCCTAGCCGCCCAATGATTTGCAGAACAGTATCCTTACTTTTCTGACTGTACCTCCATCTATCAGCTTTAGTAATCATAAATCTCAGCATCTCAAGTAAAGTATCTTTATCATTCTGATAATTCTCAAGAAATTCACAGATATCTTGTATATCTCGCTCGATTAAATCATGTGTTTCAAACCATTTCTTTGCGTCCTCTGGAGTTGAGGCTTCAAAATGTGTTTGATTGTCATCAAAAACATCAACTGTTTTCTTACCGTCTTTATTGTCCATATCGTCAGCTTTCTTTATACGGAAATATTCTATATACTGTGAAACATCAAAACCTGCTGACTCGGCTATTAACAAGAATTCTTTGATACTTCCATCTTTCCATGAATCACTTTCTGGCCAAGGCATATCAAGTATATTGAATCTTGAAATAACATTGATAACAAGTTCATTCATACGGCATTTGATCCGTAATCTTTCATCATCGTTTGTTCCTGTGTACATCTGTTCTAGTGTTCTGAATACAGATGTGGCCGCATCAATTATATTTGGGCTTGTATCATTTGGAAGCGACTCAATCAATCCAATTACAATATCCAAATAGCCAGAATTATTGCAATACTTTTCTATAGCAGAACATAACATACCTTCCACAACCCAACTTTTTCCATACTTAATCTGTAACCCAGACAGAAATGTAAGTGCATACCTCGAGTCTGTCTTGAGCAATTTATCAAACCAATGGTTTAGAAAGTGCTTTGTTTCTCTTCCATCAGTATGATTCCAGAGAGCCATTGTCATTTTCGTTATTGTGTCACGTTCCTCTTCTGGATTTCCTGCAACAGATTCAAAAAATATGTTATAAGAATCCATAATCTGCTTCAAAATAATATCTTTGTGATATCCATATGCAACAAGATAACGTGTACACAAATCAAAATACTTTAAAGCCTCAACCTGATTATACTTTGAAATAAGACTAACAAAGCGGAGCTTTGCCGCAGCTATGCAGTCATATACCTCATTTTTTTCTATTTTCTCCTGAGTCCTTAATAAATAAGGTTTTACTATTTCATAATTATCAATAGTCAGAAAACGAGATATTAAGCTCAAAAATTCAGCATCAGTTAAAGGCCCTCCCATGCTATGATCAAAACTTGTTCCAGTTTCATCATCAAGCCGCTCGAGAATACCTAATGCTTTCTCCAGATCCTCTACTGTCCCATTTTTGTTAATCAGTTCTACCGCCCGTTCATATGACCTTGTTAACTCATTCTGAAGAAAATACAAATCACAAGTACGTGGTTCTCCCTTGAAAACTTCCGTATCCTGTAGCAATAATTCTAAATTAGTAATCGCTGATTCACAGATGGATTTAGAATCCATTTGTGCTGTGTGTGTGCACAATTCTGCCATCTTGATAGAATAAATTATCCAATTATAGAACCAGTTAATATTTTTACAATCAGCTAAGACTGCCTCTACAGCTTTTCTGTCCCCCTGATCAGCGAGATGGTATACTTGTGAGAATAATTCCTTGAAAATCTTGATATCTTCTTCTCCTGGCATCTTCAGTTTTTTGATTTTTTCCCAGTTCCCAATTGCAGCCTCAAAAGAAACATCATTTTTCGGATAATATCCAGTTTCAATATATGAAAGATAACTTTTCCAATGAATCAGTTGTTGCTCTTCCGCAATTGAAGCAATTTCATCAAATTCTATATAATCCTGTAGCTCATCATACGCAATCTCAATACATTGATTTCTTATTGAAACATTTTCTTTTTCTATCATCTCCATGAGCTTAGGAATGATGCTAACTCCCTGTTCATCAAGATGATATCTAAAATAGTATTTAAACTCCTCAATCTTGTACTGTTTAGCATCTGTATCTAAATACAGTTCCCACCAAGGTGTAATACCAGCTTTCGAAGAAATATAACATGCCAGTCGACCTGTATTCTTATCAAAGGTTGGTTCTCCATTAATCTGCATCAATTGATTTAGTTTAGAAGCACCTTTTATATCACATATTGCTTGGAAGTATTCTTCACCAGTACTTTCGAATTCGTTCATATCATCGAGCATTGCCAACAATTCACCAGCTGTTACCAACGCAACTAAATTTCTGCTTCTACCTGCGCTTCGAATAATGCAATTCAGATTCATTCTTATACGTTTTCGAGAATACCCCTCTGAGACTGATTTAAGAACAAATTCATTCTCAATCAAAGCAGTATTTTCAACATCCCTCTTGATCTTATACAGTAATTCCGTAAGATAATAAAACGACTTATCAAATTCAAAAAATGGTTTCTCCTGTAACCAATCAGCAAGGATACCATAAACATTTCTCTCTAAATCAACCTTTTTCTCCTTTAATGAGGACAACACAAATCGGCGAAAACTTTCATGATAAATTGAAAAACCACCGCTTAGAATATTTTCAATCAATAGTGGGTGAAGCACCGACATATCGCGTTCTACAAATTCTCCATCTCCAGTAATCTCCATCAAATCATCTAGACTAAGATAGAAGTCTGCCCCACAAAGTGCATTAACTGTGCGATTGTTATGAACCTTTTTATATAAATAGGAATAATACTCAGATAGACTTATATCGTAATCGGGTATTCCGTCAATTAATTCTTTATTTATATTTGAGTTTTGTAACTGACGCAAGATATAACTGAGGTACAGCGCATTTCCCTGAGATTTCTTAAGTAGATATTCACTTATTGATAAACCATCGTCATCTTTGATAGCATCATCAGTAATCTGAAAAGTCGCCATTAAGGATTTCGCTTGCTTAATACCCCATGGCTCAATTTCAAATACACAGTAGCTATTGGCTTTGAATTTATCCAGTGCATCTATTGGCTGCGATGCTATTATGACATAGCAGTTATCAGGAAAATGAATTTCCAACAGTTCCGAAATGATTTCCGTTTCTGAACGTGAAATAAGATCTTTATGTAGATCATATTCTCTGGAGATGTGATCAAGGCCATCCACTACTAAATAGAATTCTTCTCCAATGCGTCGAAGCAGATTTTCAAGCTCTGCTTTATTAGCACCAAAAGTTGTATTCTTATGCTCAACTAATTCTGGGCATTGTTCCACAATCTGTGAAACCAGATTGCCATATAAGGAAGTTACACGTATTCTCTCAAGACTATTTGTGTCCTGCAATGACTGGAAGCAATTATAATGAATAACTTTACTGTCATCATTCTCAAGTTTATCTATATATTCATCGACAAGCCAAGACTTTCCTGATCCAGGATTGCCAGTAATAATAACACGTTTTGAATCACGAATTGTTCCGTGTAGCCTTTCAATTTCATCGTCAAGTATAACCTTATGTGCTGAATCCACTGGAAATCTTTGATCAAATTTCCCATAATCCATTATAAATCCAAGGCGTCCCATTAATGTATTGGTATAAAGTCTATTACCCATAGCTCTGGAGTGCTTCACTTCCGTAGCAAGCTTATAAATAACATCTTCAGCGTTGAGACCATCATTTGGATATATTCCTACACCCAATTTCTCAACTTGCCGAATAATTACATTTTCTATGCCACCAGGATTCTTTAAATCAAGACTTGCCTTAGGCATTTCTAGAATAATTGTGAGTTCATTACAAAAAGATAAAAAGTCTTCTCTAGCGATAAGCCCTGATTTAATTGCCAAATTAAACTTTCTCCACGTTTTTGGAGGTAGATTTTCTACTGGCCAAAACACCTCTCCATCAAACGAATATGCAGCAATTGAAAAAGGCAGGGTCTGTTCTTGAATAGGCTTCAAAAACTCTGTAATCGGATCATCATCAGTTGGCCTGTTCCACGCAAGGCATAACTTTATCTGAGTATCATTTTCAGATTCTTTTCTTGTTTTCCAAGAAGCGAAAAGATCGCATAACGCAGTATCATGTCCATTGCCATTTGCAAAATCATCTTTAGTAAGTTTATGAGAGCTTTCATCATCAGAATACTTAATCTGAAATTCTATGGTACCATTAGGCGTCTTCACCTTTAGATCGTCAAATTTATCTCCGCTGAAATCCTTACGATCAATAATTATTTCAGCATCTGTCTGGCAAAGCATCAGTTGTAGGATTATTGAAACAGTAAAATAATCCTGATATTCATATCCTTCATGAATTGCACTCTGCATTTAATGACCTCCACACATCAACATTAAGTGAATCAACTTTTTAATTCTTCCCCTGTCATTAAGTCATACATTTACTTATGCCCGTATAATAAGATAAATCGCAAGATGACTCACTACCAATAATTTACACAAATTCTGATTTATCGCCCTGTTTTTTATTAGTATAGCATATAAAAATGAACAAAACAAAACTATTATTTATAAGCCGATGATGCCTAATCTAATACAAACAAAAGCCCTCCCGACTGTCACCAAACCAGTCGAAAGGGCCCGCACATCCTCCTTATTTCCCACCCTTCTCCGCCGTCATCAGCAATTCCACAACCCCTCTCTGCGCCTCCTGCGTATAATAAAACACCTCATACTCATTCCCCTTCGAACTAATCCGCGTTTCCGCCTCTATCCCAAACTCCGTCCCATACTCCGTTAGCTTCCGCAGCGGCATCCGGTTGACGAATTTCAATTCAAACAGCCCTTCCTCCAGCAGCATCTGCTCCACCGCCTTTATTGTCAGACGCTTCGTCGTGCTCTCATCCCGCAAATCATTCATCTGCCCAACCAAATCACTCAGGGACATCTTTTCCGCATAATGCAGCTGGGCGGCGATCTCCTCCGTCATCACGAATTCCGTCTTATTCTTCTTCCCTGACGAATTCCTCACACCAGACTTTTCCCCGCTCTTCTCCGCATCCCCTTCATAATCCTGTACCACATCA
>NZ_QUES01000005.1:0-254410 GCF_003478085.1 Eisenbergiella sp. OF01-20
ACGCAAAGTGGATGTTAATTTCAGAATGTGGATGTTAGTTTAAATATTGACCTGGATAAAGATAAACATCTGGGATTACGCATTGATTCCGAAACTCATAAGAAACTAAAAAGTCTTGCTGAATTTGACGGACGTTCCATAAATGGAGAAGTGTTTTATCTCATTCGACAGGCAATCGCACAGCATGAGCATAAACATGGGACTCTTAAATAAGATTTTGTCCATGTTTTTTCTGCGGCTATTGTTTTACCTTTCAAGTGGACTCATTCTAGTCCCATTCTATCATTATTTCTCTATAAGATAAAGAGAAAACGGACTAATTTCAGTCCACACGTAAAGGGAAAAACGATGGAGCAGAAAATAAAGCAAGAAGGAATTGATATTGGGGGAAATATCCGTAGAATACGATTAGAAAAAGAAATCGGTCAGACTGAATTAATTGGGATGTTAGATTTAAAAGACATTGGAATGACCAGAGAAGCATTAGTGAAAATTGAGCGTGGCATTCAGCATATTACTGGCGCACAGCTTCGTGGCATTCGTGATTGTCTGGAAACCACCTATGATGAACTCTTAAAATAAATGATTTTTTCAAGTATGCAGATAGAACCAAACAGCATAAAACGGCCCTACAATAATATGAACTTAATTGTAGAAAGGAAATTTTATATATGAGATTTTGCGACTTATTCATTTCTTATAAAATAGGATTAAAGGGGATTAAAAGCACAATTCCTTTTACCAAATTACCTTTTTATCGAAAGATTGCTGTTGCCTTAATATTTACATTTAGTTTAATATCTGCTTTTCTACTAATAATAAAATATTATAAAATTGCTTTTATATTAATGGCAACTACAATACTACTTCTAATTATATTTTTAATAATTGATTCAACCAAGCGCAACCTTGAGAAAATGTTAAAACAACATTACTCTCCTTATTCTCAAAAACGAATGAGAATGGTAATCCAAGTACTTGAGAAATACGCAATCGATGTAAAAAACATGGACTTAATTGATATGCTAATATCAGAAGCTAAGGCCGCTCAAATCCAATGTGACTATTTAACACCTTTGAAAAAATCAATTAAAATATTGGGTGCTATAATTATCCCGATAGTTGCATATGCTGCACAAAAAATAGGTGAGGATACACCCCAAGTCGATATTCTCGCCTTGGCAATTCAGTTAATTATAATAATTTTACTTATTTTTTCTATTGTTTTTGCATTTGCAACAATTGTCAAAGACGTTCTCTACCTTGAATATAACCAATATAATAACTTCATTTCTGACCTGCACCAGATAAAAATATTTTATTCAATGAATGATAAAATGTTATATCTACGGAACGATATTTAAAGTTATTATAATGCATGCAATAAGCTATTTTCAGATACACAAGCAAATTAAATAGAGCCAAACGACATAAAGCAACCCCGGAAATGCCCATTCTATCAGCATTTCCGGGGTTCTGTCCGTTATTCAAATTCAATCGTAGCCGGCGGCTTAGGAGAACAATCATAACAAACCCTGTTCACATTCTCCACCTCAGCCAGTATCCTGTTCGTTATCCGCTCCAACACCTCCCAGTCCACTTTCTCCACACTGGCGGTCATTGCATCAATCGTATTAATCGCACGGACAATCACCATATACTCAAAGCATCTCGCATGGTTCTTCATCCCAACCGATTTAAAATCCGGAACTACGGTAAAATACTGCCATACCTTTTTATCCAGTCCGGCTTTTTCGAATTCCTCCCGCAGAATCGCATCCGATTCCCTTACAGCTTCCAGCCTGTCACGGGTGATCGCGCCAAGACAGCGGACACCGAGGCCGGGGCCGGGGAACGGCTGACGGTATACCATGCCTGCAGGCAGCCCAAGTTCGATACCGCAGGCTCTTACCTCATCCTTGAACAGCTGCTTCAGGGGTTCAACCAGTTCAAACTGCAGATCCTCCGGCAGCCCGCCCACGTTATGATGGGATTTTACCATCTTCGCAGTTTTGGTTCCGCTTTCAATGATATCCGGGTAAATGGTACCCTGGCCCAGGAAGTGGATGCCGTCCAGCTTGCGGGCTTCTTCCTCAAATACACGGATGAATTCGCCGCCGATGATCTTTCTCTTCTCCTCCGGATCCGAAACGCCGGACAGCTTTCCTAAGAAACGTTCTGTGGCGTCCACGTAGATCAGATTCGCATGAAGCTGATTACGGAATACCTCCACAACACTTTCGGATTCATTTTTCCGCATGAGACCATGGTTTACATGGACACATACCAGCTGCTGGCCGATGGCCTTAATCAGCATAGCGGCAACCACGGAGGAATCCACGCCGCCGGATAAAGCGAGGAGCACCTTTTTATCACCCACCTGACGGCGGATAAGCTCCACCTGGTCTTCGATAAAGTTCTTCATATTCCAATTGGTCTCAGCCTTGCACTGCTTCAGCACGAAATCCTTCAGCACATCCTCTTCCGGTATGGCCGTATACTTTTTTTCGCACTGTGCCGTGGGATGGTCGATTGCCATAACGGGCACCCCGCAGCTGTACAGAGCGGGATCGATATCAACCGGCCTGCCGTCAACCACACGGTTTTCACCGCCGTTTAAAATAATACCTTTCACATTGTCCAGAGCCTTCAGCTCGTCCACGGTGATATCATGGGGATGGATTTCACTGTAAACGCCCATGTCACGGATTGCCCGGGCAACCACTGTGTTTTCCGTACTTCCCAGGTCCAGAATTGCAATCATGTCCTGTTTCATCTTTCGTCTCCTTTTCCTATCGCCCCGGCAGGCGGCCCGTACGGCGGAAGCGGGCTTTTTGCCCCTCCTCCGCTTCCGTCTGCCGGATAAAGCATTTTTCGCTATACAAATCTATTATAACTGCATGGAGGCATTTTTTCTACGGAAATTTTATTTTCGCGGACAACGTTTCCGCGGCATTTCACCGGCATTTGATTTTTCTGCTCCTGTTTTTACTCAGGCATCCTCCTTTCTATGCACGGATTTCCTGCTTCATAAAGCAGATATAGGACAGGGCAAAGCATACCAACGTCAGGGCAACCATACATACCAGATGCGGCCATACCAGCAGCAGGCTCTGTCCGAATGGCAGATAGCCCGCAATAGCCCCGGAAAGCTGGGAGGTACTGACTATCCCTATACTCCTGACATTGGGATTCAGAATAGTGGACGCGGCCTCTCCGAACAGATAGTAGGGGGATATCCGGTTCAGTCCCAGCTCCAGCGTATAGTTACTCCGCAGGTTAAACATCCCTTCGATTCCTTCCGTGGGATAGGCCATATCCGCCGCCACTCCCGCGATCATGTTCATAAAGAAGGAAAGAAAAATCCAGATGGAGATTCCCGCCAGGGCCGCCGTTGCCGCATGTCTCCAGATTACGGAAAAAAGGATGGACAGTCCCAGCCAGAAGGCGATATAGAATACCGTAAAAAGCAAAAATGCAAGAATACGGAGCACTTCTTCATATTGGGGGGCTATGCCAATCACCAGCAGGCCGATGGCGCTCACCAGGATTCCCAGGGAAAATACCATAATAAAAATCGCGGCAAACCCTGCCAGAAATTTTCCGTTAATCACCGTATCCCGGTAAATGGGCTGAGAGGTCAGGCGGTTCAGGGTTCCCAGGGAGCGCTCCCGGTTCACGCAGTCAAAGCCCAGCACGATCCCGGCCAGCGGTCCGAGAAAAGCTAAAAAAGTACAAATGGAGGGCAGAGAATTTCCGCTTGTGGTAAACAGGGAGAGGAAAATAAACTCGCTGTTTTCCGTCGCCTCATCCCGGATATTGCTCAGCGCACCATACAGGCTCGCCATGCTCGTCAGAGTCAGAAGCGCTGTCATCAGCAAAAAGCGGGTGCTTCGCAGGTGATCCGCCAGTTCCTTCTGGAACAGGATTAAAAGACCGTGCAGGGCGCTATTTTCCTTTCCCAAGTGTATTCCGGATAAGGCCCCTGAAATTTTCCCGGAAACTTTTTCTTTTACCTGTAAAGCTGTCATATGTTTCACCTGCCTTTTCAAAATATTTACTGTATATCTCATCCAGATCCCCGCCGCGCTGGCGGAGTCTGCGCAGATCATAGCCGTTCATCAGCAGGGTCACAATCACGTCATTATGGCAGTCCCTGTCGGAATGAACCAGAAGCATTTCATTTTCCTTCGTGATTTCTTTTACGCCTTCCACGGTGCCAAGCAGATGCTCCATTCTTTCATCATGGGGATAGGCCTCCAGCTCCAGGATGTAATTGCCCTCGCTTTGCAGCTGTACCGCCAGTTCACTGATGGATCCGCAGGCAATAAGCTTTCCTTTCACGAAAACCCCCACCCGGTCGCATATCTGCTGTACCTGATGCAGCTGGTGGGAGGAAATGAGGATGGTTCTCTTATCCTCCTCCGAAAGCTGTCGGATCAGCGCCAGAAGCTCCCGCATGCCTTCCGGGTCGATTCCGAGCGTAGGCTCATCCATGATAATAATCTCCGGGTCCTTCATCAGTACATCCGCGATTCCAAGGCGCTGCTTCATACCACGGGAATAGGTGCCTGTTTTGCGGTCGGCGGCGTCCGTCATGCCGACCCGTTTCAGCATTTCTTCGATTTTCCTTTCCAGCGGTACGCCCTGCAGGCCGTTCAGACGGCCGGTAAAGCGCAGGTTCTGCCTGCCGGTCATATCCGGGTAAAAACCTACGTTATCGGGCAGGTATCCGGTGATTTTCTTCACCTGAAGGGAATCCCTGGTACAGTCATAGCCGCAGATCTGTGCGCTGCCTTTGGTGGGTTCGGTCAGCCCCAGAAGCATCAGGGTGGTGGTGGTCTTTCCGGCACCGTTAGGCCCCAGCAGGCCGAAAACCTCTCCCCTGCGGATATTCAGAAACAGTTTGTCCACCGCGGTAATGGCACCGTAACGCTTAGATAGCCCCTCTGTTTTTATAATCGTTTCTGACATAATTATCGTCTCCCATACTTATGGAATACCCAGCCAATACCGGCAAATACACAGACTATCAGAAGAACGCCCACCACGCCCCAAATGGTTTCCGTTTTCACAGAAATACGGAATTCCGCATTATCCGAGGTATCGGAATTGGATGCTTTGATAGAAACCACATAATCACCGGACAGGGAATCTTCTCCGGGTGTCATATAGGCTGTCACCTCTACAGATGCCCCCGCTTCAATGACGTCTATGGTAGGCTGGCTGAAGCTGACAGTCCAGCCGTCCGGTGCTGAGGAGCTTAAGGTTACATTGGTAAGATCCGTATTTCCGTTATTGACGATTTTCAGGGCAACCTCTTTTTGTTTGTTGGCATAAGCCTCCGTGCTCAGCCGTCCGCTGGGGGTGGTCACATCCAGGGCATATTGGCCGGTAATCGTTGCGGTAAGCTCGGTTTTCAGATTTTCCCCTGCGGAAACTGCGGCGCAGGAAATGGTATAGGCTCCGGCCTGGGCATCGGCAGCAGGCGTCACTCCCACGGTAATCGTCTGGCTCTTACGCGGCTCCAGGGTAATGCTGTTCACCGGGCTGCTCTCCCCGGATGGCGTAAAGGTTACATTCCAGCCGGAAGGGGCATTGGAAGAAAAACTGTAATTCTGTTCGCTGGCACTGTTATTTACCAGTGTCGTGTCAAAGCTGAAGCTGGCTCCCGCAGAGCCTTCCTGTTCAGGGTACTCGGACTGGAAGCTGCTGCCGCCCAGCTCTTCTTCCGTTACCTTCAGATTCAGGGTGAGCGTATCGGATGCTTCCCCGCCGGTATAAGCTCTCAGAACCACTTCATAATCACCGCCGGCCGCTTCCTCCGGGATGGACAGGCTGTAGGCTGCCGTTCCTTCATTTTCCCCGTTTTTCACGTAAACCTGACTCACTTCACTTCCGTTTCCGGTGAAATAGCCTTCCCATCCTTCCGGCAGGGATACCGTCTCCAGGGACACGGCCATTCCCGCCCCGGTTGTATTGGTGAAGTCCAGTGCAAAAGACAGCTCGTCCCCTGCCGTTACCGCCATTCCCGGATATCCGGTGCTCATCTGCAGCCCTCCCGCCGCAGATACCTCTCTGCCGGCGCCCAGCAGTAAAAGGGCCGGCAAAACCAGCGCCGCCATAATACGCACCGCTGTTTTCCTCCGCGAACCTGCAATTCCATTCATACTTTTCTCTCTCCTTTTCTTTTTTTCCGGCAGTCCGCGGATCCTCAGTGCTCCCTGTCTCCGGACTGCCTTCCGTGTTTGAAATTATATACGTCCAAGTATAAATGAACTTAAAAAAAAGACTCCGCAAGCCGCCTGTGCCCGCGGAATCCCTGTGAATTTTTTGTGAACGCCCTTAGGAACTGACGCGAAATAACCCGTTCCCCTTACAGCGGCTGCTAAGGCTGTGGATTTTTTCCTGTCCCTCCCGGCAAAACCGCCGTGAAAACAACATTTCCGGCTTCATAAGATGCGCTTATCTTTCCCTTGTGCCCCTCCGTCACCGCCCTGGCGATAGACAGGCCGATTCCATACCCCCCGCTCTGCCGGGACCGGGAGCTGTCCGCCCGGTAGAAACGGTCAAACAGATGGGGGACCTGGGCGGGATCCATATCTTTGCAGGGATTGGATACCCGCAGGATTATCTGCCTGCCTTTCTGCCGCAGGTCAAGCGTCACCGTTCCCGCCAGATCGCAGTATTTTACCCCGTTATCCAACAGGATTGTCACCAAGCGGGTGACGGAATCCTCCTGGCCTCTCATACGTACCTGCGGCTCTATTCCGGTGACAAGGCTTTTTCCCTGTGACTGCGCGAGGGTGCGGAAGGAATCCGCATTATTTTCCGCGATATGGCTGATACAGAATTCGGTAAATTCGCTCTCCTTCACACTTTCTTCCGACTTTGACAGCTCTATCAGATCCTTGATCAGACTATCCAGCCTTTTTACCTGGTTCCGTATGCTCTCCGTCCATTCGTCTTTTCCCCTGGTAAGCTCCAGGACGCCGGTATTGGCGGAAATAATACCCAGCGGTGTTTTCAGTTCATGGGACACATCCGTGAGGAAGCGCTTCTGGCGTTCCATATTTTCCGTAAAAGGACGGATCACCCTGCCGGAAAGAAGAAGCAGCAGAAAAAAAACGAGGGTCACACAGCATACGATAACCAGCAATGTCACCTGGAGCACATTATAGACCGACTGGAGCTGCAGAAAGCAGTTCAGCACCACAATGGTGCTTTCTCCGTCCTTTTCAAAAACCTGATATCTGTAATAGCCGTTAAACCCGCTTTTCTTTCCGTCCCGGATAATTTCGCTGACCAGATCCACTACCTTTTCCCGATCCAGAGCGGCAATGTGCTCCATCTCCACTTCCCGCACCTCTCTCTTTTCCGTCAGATGCACGATACAATAACGGGTTTCAAAAGGGGTTTCCTCCGTAATCTGGAAACCTCCCGCCACATCCGGCCGTCCTCCGTCTGCCAGAGGGAAGGTACCGTCGTTTTGGTAGAGAAGTTCAATAGCCGTATCCGACAGTCTTGTTATCCGGTACAGGTTGCCCAAATTGATGGAAGCCCCTATCACGCAAAGCGTTCCCGTCAGGGACAGCATGGCAATCATGAGAAACCGTCTGCGCAGTGCCTGGATCATCCTTTTTCCTCCACTTCCAGCATATAGCCCCGTCCGCGGCTGGCTGAAATCTTTACATTGGCCCCCAAAGCCGAAAGCTTTTTACGCAGATAAGAAATATAAGCCCATACCACATTGATTTCACTTTCGCTTTCATAGCCCCAGATCCGCTCCATGAACTGCTCCGTGGAAATAAAACGGCCCTGCTGCCGCATGAGCAGCTCCATCATCTGGAATTCCTTATTGCCCAGACGGACGGCCATTTCCTCCCGCCCCAGCTCAAAGGTGGAGCGGTTCAGGCTGATGTTGCCCACGGTCAGTATATGGGAGGTAAACACCCCGTTTCTCCGGGTGAGCGCCCGCACTCTGGCTATAAATTCTCCTACGTCAAAGGGCTTCGGCAGATAATCGTCCGCCCCGCAGTTAAGCCCCTCTATCCGATCCTCCACCTGCCCTTTGGCCGTCAGCAGCAAAATAGGAGTGGAAACATTATTCTCCCGCAGCCGCTCCAAAACCTGGAGGCCGGTAAGGCCGGGCATCATAATGTCCAGTACCAGGCAGTCATAGGTCTCCGCCAGCCCGTAATCCAGTGCGGCCTGCCCGTCATATACCGTATCCGCCGAATAATGCTCATGTTTTAATATAGCCTCCAGTGCCTGGGTCATCTCCCGTTCGTCGTCCGCTATCAATACCCGCATCTATCTGTTTCCCTTCCTTCCAGCTTCTCCCGGCTGCCTGTTTCCACCACGTATACTTACAGCCTGGGCGGCAAATGTACAGAACTGTCATCCTGGATCATTTCCTTTATTGTGGAAAGGGAAAGATCCGTGGATGCAATTTCATCCGCACACCGTTTTAATTCCTTTTTCATGAATTCCTGATTGGATATATCCTTCTTATATTTCAGGCTGTGTTCAATACTTGCCCAGCAGTCCATGGCTATGGTCCGCAGCTGCAGCTCCAGCCAGAGGCTGTTTTCCATGCCTTCTTTTCCCAGGAACCGCAGAGGAAAACGGATGATCATATGGTAGCTGCGGTACCCGTTAGGCTTGGGATGGGCAATGTAATCCTTTTCCCGGAAAAGCCTGACCCCGGGGATATCCGTGATCAGATCCGCCATACGGTACACGTCCTCCACAAAGGGACATATAATGCGCACCCCCGCAGCATCAAATACCTTCTCCAGGGCATTTTCCCGGCAGACCTTCAGCCCCATCCGCTGCAGCTTCCCCGCCATGCTTTCCGCCTTTTTGATACGCGCCTGGCAGGATGCCACCGGATCCCGGCCTGTAACGGTTTTTTGATACTTTCTCAGCATATCCATACAGGAGAGGAATTCCGTCAATGTTCCTGTAAGCAGAATCAGCTGATCCTCATAAAACTCCTTCTCCCTTTCCGTAATCTCCATTTCAAAATATTCCATAGACGCTCCTTTTATTGTAAAATCACCGGGTTTTCTTGTCAATATCTGCGGAAGCTAAGTAACCTGCATTAATTAACGGATCCGGCGTAACTTTTCCCGCCCTCCTGCACCGCTGTCCGGACAGCCGCTTCATTGCTCCCAGCCTCCGTCCAGCTTCAGCCGGCACAGGATGCCGCCCGATCCGTCCGGCCGGAAAATAACCTCCACATACCCGGCACCTTCCGCCGCACATATCCGGATATGATTATCCTCCAGCACAGCCGCGTCCGTAACCAGGCTTGTCAGCAGCTGCAGGGCGGCCTCACCCAATTCCGTCCCGGAAGCGTTGAACAGCCTGATTTCCATTACCTTATTTTCTTCCCATCCGTAAATTTCCAGGATTCCGCTCTCATCCGCGATCCAGTTTTGTTCTCCCGCTCCCTTTTCCGCCCGGAGTTCACCGCCGGATAGCACGGATCCATCCTCATCCTGAAGCGTCACTCTTATCCTGGCCTGGACGTTATCCCCATCTTCCACGGAATCCTTTGTTTCACTGGATTTATTTGCCTGCATTCTTTCTGCGCAGGCCGCCAGTATACAAACAGCGGCCAGCAGCAAAACGGCGGCACAAACTGCTCTTCTGTCCATACATATCCTTCCTTCCCTAACATGGCCCGCTGCCTGGTGCCCCATCCCCTGGTAACGATAGCGGCAGCACCGGCTTCTTAGGAAGATACTAACAGCCCAACTATAAAAGCACTTAAAAAAAGCCGGGCTTACACCCAGCTTTTTCTACGGTAGAGAAAGGCACCTGTCCCGGTGCACACCACCAGGATCCCGGCCAGAAGGATAAGGCTGCTTCGGTATTCCTCCGGCGGCGCTCCCCGGAAGGTTCCCTGCAGCAGCTCCACCACATAGGTCAGCGGAAGCCACCGGGAAATGTACCTCACCGCATCCGGGAACATTTCCTTCGGCAGCGTGGCCCCGGACAGGAAAATCATGATAAAATAAGAAAGATAGCACAGCAGGCTGCTGATCTTCATATCTCTTGCTATTGCGGTAAAAAAGAAACCAAGGGAAAAAATGGCGCCGGCTGATAAAAGAAGGGAGGCGAGTATCACCGGAAAACTGCCCTCTGTCTGTATCCGATACAAAAGCTTCCCCGCCCCGAACAGCAGGCCGAAGCCCGCCAGCGTCATCAGAAGGTTCACCAGCACCTGGGCGGCTATGACCATCCCTTTTCCTGCCGGCGAAGCGTCAAACCGTTTATAAATCCGGTTCTCCTTATAGCCCGCCAGGGTCAGGGGAAAAGCCATCAGCCCCGTCACCCCGATGATCATGGCGGAATAGGCCGGTACGGAAACATCCATTGTCCCCCTTCCGCCGAAATAAGGCGACGGTTCATTCCCGTAGATGCTCCCGTAAAGCAGCAGCATCAGAAGGGGGAATACAAAAGTAAAAAAGAAGCCGTAAAAATCGCGGATAAACAGCAGGGCCTCCATACGTAACAGAACCATAAATTTTTTCATAAGATCCCCTCCATCGTCAACAGGTTGGTTTTGGGGGATAGCAGCAGGTAAATATCCTCCAGAGACAACTGTGCGCTCCACTTTTCTTCTCCGATTATCTGTCTTGCATATTGCCGGAATTCCTTTTTTGTTCCAAGGAATATACAGCGGCCCTCCGTCATAAACAGCAGTCTGTCCGCCAGCGCTTCCATTTCATCCATATAATGGGAAACAAGGAGGATGCCGGTCCCTGCCCTCCTTATCCGCAAAAGGCTTTCCCACAGCCCCCTGCGGATTTCCGGATCCAGTCCCGTTGTAAGCTCATCCAGAATCAGAAGCTCCGGCCTTGGCAGCAGGGCCAGCAATATGGAAAGACGCTGCTTTTCCCCGCCTGACAGCTTATTGACCATGCGCCCCGCCTTTTCTTCCAGGCCAAGCTGCCGTAACAAAAGCTTCCAGTCCGCAGGATTTTCATAAAACGCGGCAAAAAGGGCACACAGCTCTTTTACCTTGATTTTTTCCGGGTATGCTGCCTCTTGGAGCTGGATTCCCATTTTCTTATACATCTCCCGCCTGTCTTTGCAGGGATGGTACCCGAATACCTCGATTTTCCCATCCGACGGTCTCCGCAGCCCCTCCAGACATTCTATGAGTGATGTTTTTCCGGAGCCGTTCGGCCCAATCACTCCCAGGATTTCCCCTTTATACATGGAAAAGGATACGTCATCTACCGCACATATTTTACCGTAATACAGCTTCAGGTGTTCCGCCTTTATCATTATTTTTTCTTTCATGCGATTCTCCTGTCCGTGGCTGTTTTCTATGCCTCTTTGTAACGGGGCCGTACCTTCCCTGTTACCTGTTTTCCCTTTTATCATAAAAGATGCCTTTCCGGGATACAACCGTTGTGGGGCAAGATGCTTCTTTTCCGGGATATGTTGCACATGCAGAGGATAAAATGCACTTCCCTTTTCCTATTTTATGCTATAATAATTACAGTTCAGCCTGCCCATGGACAAAGAAGGCTGGCTGGTCCGTACCTATAGAATACATCCACAGGAGGTAACCCGAATGCGCGTGGAAATCCAGATCGAACCGGGCCGCAAGGATCCATATGCGGTTCTGCACATTGCCAGGCTGACCCCCTCCCTGCAGGCTGCAGTGGCTCTCCTGGAAAAAGAGTGCGAAGAAACCATCTTTTCCGCCCAGCGGGACGGGAAAACCTATATCCTGGAACCGGATACCATAGAAATCATCCGAACGGAGGGCCGGGAGCTGGTTCTTTACGACCGGCAGAAAAAACGGTTTCTTCTCAGCAAGCCATTATATGAGCTGGAAAAGCTTCTGGGAAGCAGCTTTGTCAGAATCTCCAAATCCGCCCTTGTCAATATCAGGCGTATCAGCCATGTGGAAGCCTCCTTTAACGGCACGATGGAGCTGGTGATGAAAAACGGTGTGGAAGAAGTGATAACCAGGAGCTATCGGCAGCAATTCAAAGAACGTCTGGGGGTGTGATAATGAAGAAAAAAACGATCATGAAACTATTGAAATATCTGTATTGGGGTATTTCCTGGGGCTGCACGTTCTTCGTGCTAACCTGTCTCATCGGTTATTTCCTGGGCGGGCGCGCCTATCTGGATCCGATTGTGAATCAGTTTCCCAGACATGCCGCAGGATCCATTATCGTAGGAATTGCCTGCGGAAGCACAAGTATCGTTTATACGCTGGAAAAGCTCTCCCACGGCCTGCAGATCGTTATTCATTTCACGGTTGGAATGGGAATTTATTTTCTGACCGCCTTTTATCTGGAATGGATTCCCGGACAGCTGAGCTGGAACCTGGTATCCTTTGTCGTCATTGGTATCCTGAGCTTTGTGGCAATATGGACGGCTTTTTATCTTTATAACAAAAACGAGGCAAAAAAGTGGAATCAGCGGTTAAAAGAAATGGAACAGGAAGAGAAAAGCTGAACGGACACCGGGAGAAGCTTCCCTGATCTGTCATGATATTTTCTGCAAAGACGGAATGCCCTTCCGGGAAATCCTGGATACCCTTTCCTGTCCGGGCATGAAACATGCCGTTTTGGAATTTACCCCGAAGGATACGGAAGGTTTTCTTCTTACTCCTCTGGCAGATGATGATACCCTGTTTTTCCTTACAAAAAAGGACAATCCGTTCCGTCAGCATAAGCTGCGTTTTCCCGGACTGTCCCATGCATAAAAAAGCTATATTGCGTTTTTCCAGGGACTACTGCTTCCAGTTCTTCCGAAGCCCCTTGGGATAGTGGTTTTTCATCATTCCGCCGGCCAGCTTGCCCCAGCCGATGCTGTAGCCGTCCGCCGTAATCAGATACCAGCCCTTTTCGCCGGCGCAAGGAAAAGTTTCCCCGTTGATCCAGGCGCGGGCCGGCCCGTAATCCCTGCCTTCTTCCCCGGAAAGCAGTTCCGCACACAGACAGGATTCCTGCGGCTTCAGCGCCAGTGCCAGCGCGTGGGATGGCTCAAACCGGTTCTTTTTCAACGTTCCCAGATGCAGGCCCGGGCGCAGCACCTTTACTCCCTGCAGGGACGGCATTCCAACAGGCAGCAAATAGAGCTGATCCCCAAAGACAACATAGGTACCGCCCTGCCAGTCCTTTAAAAACCGGGCCGCAAATGCAGGAAATTCGCCGCAGTCTCTTTCCGGGATCCCCCGGTTTCCGTCTTTTCGGACAGGAAAAGAGGAAATGTCTGTAAGCTGCCCTTCTTTTCTGAGGACAGCCAGAAAATGACCTTCTCCCTTCAGCTTATGGGGCCACAGCCTCATGGTTCCTTCTATTCCAGGAGCAGGCTCCGGGATCCAGTCCGGCCGTCCATAGGAAAAGCCCTCCGGCACCGCAGCAGGCGTCTCCACGGAAAAAGACGGGCAGCGTTTCAGGAAACGGCTGATCGTCCCTTCATTTTCCTGCGGGGCAAAGGTACAGGTGGAATACACCAGCAGACCCCCGCTGCGCAGCATCTGCCCGGCGCTGTCCAGGATGGTATCCTGCCTTGCGGCGCACATTTCCACGTTCTCAGGGCTCCATTCCTCACAGGCTTCTTCATTTTTCCGGAACATCCCTTCTCCTGAGCAGGGAGCATCCACCAAGATTTTATCGAAGAAGCCGGCAAACCGCTCCGCCAGCCTTTCCGGCGTCTCATTGGTCACCACCGCATTCCGGATTCCCATACGTTCTATATTTTCCGACAGGATTTTGGCCCTGGCGGGATGAATTTCATTGCAGACGAGGATCCCCTTTCCTTTCATAGCCGCCGCCAGCTGGGTGCTTTTCCCTCCCGGGGCGGCGCATAGATCCAGAATCCTCTCTCCCGGCCGCGCACCGGCCAGTTCCGCCGGGGCCATGGCGCTGGGTTCCTGAATATAATAAACCCCCGCTTCATGTAATGGATGCTTTCCCGGCTGTTGTGCCGCCTCATAATAAAAACCGGTTTTCGTCCACGGAACCGGGGACAGAACAAAAGGCGCCCTCTCCCGGAAATCCTGTACATCCGCCTTAAGGGTATTCACCCGCAGCCCCTGGTATCTGCCTTCCTTCAGAGCTTCCTCAAAGGCTCCGTATTCTCCTCCGAGCATTTCCTGCATTCGTATTATAAACTTCTCCGGAAGCATCATTTCATCCCTTTCCTTCGTATATTTTCCTGAGCGGTTACTCGAATGGAACTTTATCGTAACGGTTCAGATCTGTTTGAACCGTTATACTTTATCAGATTTTCTATACAAATTCCAGTGGAAATCCATACTTTTTCTCAGACTGCGCCAAATAGTTATAATTCACGGGCGGCGGGCACGGGGGCCGTGAATTATAACGCCAAATATACACAAGTGCAGGCATGCCGGAAGCGTTACCGCATTACAGCACAAACAGAAAGAACAATAAACAATAGGTCCCTTTCAGGTTCCGGTTCAGCAATAAATACAGGGAACCGAACAGAAGCCCTACCACCACCCCTTCCAGTCCTATGAGGATACTCCCTTTGGTAAAGGCATGGGCAAGTCCCCAGGTCAGCCCCAGGATAATGCCGCCGTAAGGAATTTTTTTATTCTTAAACCAGGTTTCAAAGGCAATCTGGGCAAATACCAGGATTAAAGTAAAAAGTACGGCTTCAAATAAATAATATATATACTGGAAGAGAAACATAAGCGTTCCGTGGCTTTTCCATTCCAGATATACTTTAAAGCCTCCCCAGCTTATGACGGAAGTCATGATTTTACAGGCGCCGCCGGCTGCCACCAGTCCCCATTGCCACAGCTTTACCGAACGGAGGGTGTTGCCGCCGGATCCCGGGTTTAACAGCTTCAGCCCGTATTTTTTATCCGCCGTGCGCAGCAGATATGCCGCTGCCAGCCCCCAGAGCAAACAGGTTATAATCCAGTGCAGCACCGCCTGCCAGGTATTCCATTGTTCCATAGGTACGCCATACAGCATAGGCTCCAGCCAGAAGGCCAGCAGCACCTCCAGACCAAGTCCCGCAAAAGCATCCAGTCCCAGCCCCATTATGAGCCATCCTTTTTTTCTGTCAGTTATCATCGCTTTCATTGTTTTCCCTCCATAGTTCTTCCAGAATTACATTTGCCTTTTTTATTTCCTTAAACAGATTCAGATAATACCCGCCTGCCAGGAGGATATACGGAATGGTAAAAGATATAAACATATCTCTGTAGGCATGCCTTCCCAAAATACCGAAGCGGCTGTATACCCACAAGAAAAGCATAAGCGCTCCCAGGATCACCAGATATTGTCCCAGGATCACCAGTGTGAGAGGAAATCTTACCAGCCTGTAATACTGGGACAGCACAAAGGTGGCGCCCAGGGAAATCACAAACATCAGGATAAAATTCATCTGATCGTTTCCCCATTTGCCTTGTGTAACCGCCTCCAGGACAATCTTTCCGATAGATAGCAGGGCATATACCTCACAAACAGTGGAAAAAAAGTTACTTTTGTTTATTAATTTCATTTCCGCATTCTCCTTTCATTGATGAATTGCAGGAAATCATTTTTATATGCCCGGTTCAACACCAGTTTTTCCCCGTTGTCCAATAGCAGCTGCATGCGCATGTTTACATCCGCCGTCAGCTGACGTACCTTGTAGACATTCACTGCCGCTGATTTGCTGATACGCACAAAACCCGAAGCCCCGAACCGTTCCGCTGCGGACTGGATGCTCAGTTCCACCTGGTAGACATCCTCCTTCAGGCAGGCAAAACATTTCCGATCCACGGTTTCAAAATAATAGATTTCCTCAGGAACCAGATAGACCTGCACTCCCTCCTGTTTTCCCAGAAGAGCATTCCCGCTTTCCGCAGATGCCAGGATCCTTCTGATTTCCTCGTTATATTCCCGGTAATGGACGTCCATATAATCTTCTTTAAGCCCGGGTTCCCGGAACTGGTTGATTTTCATACTGTTTCTACCTTTACATCCCGTAACGGTTCCGCTAAGCCCGGACCGTTACTCGCTTTTCTGCCGGCTACTCTATGATTATAACAGACCCTTTCATTCCTGCAAGACCGCCGTGCGCAAGCTGCAATTCCGAATGCGCAAACTGCAGCAAGAGCCCTGGCCATATACCAGGTTTTCCATCTTTTTACCGAAAAAAAGGCCGGGAACCCTCTGAGGGCTCCACAGCCTTTTTTACTCATCTGCCGGCATTTATTTTTCTTTTACCGCCGCTTTTTTCCCATTCTTTTTTCTTCTTCCCGCTCTGGCAATCAGTAGAATAAGGAGAATCACTACTGTTGCCGCACCTGCCGCATAGTAAACGGCTTTGCTTTCCGTTTTCCCATATACGGCAAAGGATGATCCAAGGGGAATGGATGCGGTCACGTAGCTTCCATCCGCCTGCGTTTTGGTTTCCTTCCATTTTCCATCGGAAAGGATCCATATCTGTGCGCTGTCCGCATTGTCCGGTATCAGGAAATGGGCCGTCAGCTCTGTCTGATCCTGATTCTCCGGCCGCTTTTCCAATGTCCAGGAATATGCATAGGCGCAAGCCTCTTCTTCTAAAGGCGGGGAACATGCGGTAAGCTCCAGCCCGGTGTCCTCATAGAAATTTCCTTCCAGCAGGAACAACGGTTTGCCGCTTTCCGATTCCTCTCTGGACGCAAGGCTTTGCGTCCAACGCTGCTCTACCGCTTGTAATGTGATATTTTCCGTCACACTGCGCAGCGGAAACTCTTTTTCCCATTTCCAATAACCATCCCGTGCAGGAATCCGGGGCACATCTTCTTCCTGAATGGTGCCTCCGTAAGGAATCGTCATGGTTTTGCAGATCTCACCTGCATTTTCAAAGGATACCGTTACCGTGGAAAAACCTTGGGGCATATCCTCTTTCTGCATGATTTCTTCATAGGTGCAGGCTTCCGCTTTTCCATAATAGTTAATATTATCAATTCCTCCCCACTCCCGGGACACAAAGAAATTGGATGCGATCTCCGCCTCTTCGTCCACATGCCCGGCAATGCTTCCCACACGTTCTCCCTTGTCGCTTTCCAGCGTGCACATGGATCCGCAGCCGCTGATATTATAGCCATCCCCGCAGATTCCGCCCAGGTAATCCACTCCTGTTACTTTACAGAAGGAATAGCTTCTGCTGATAGTGCTGGTGCTGATACCCGCGATTCCGCCCAGCTTTTTTCCGCTTTCCGCACGGATATCCCCATAATTTTCACAGTCATAGATCAGCCCCAGTTCTTCACTGCCGGCAATTCCGCCCCCATTATTTTTCTTCGCCGTTATCTTTCCATAGTTGCTGCAGTGGATGATCACATCGTTGGTTGTGGAACGCACAGCCACATCCGTCAGCCTGGATAAGTCCAGATCCAGCTCAGGATCAATAGTATATTCCACGTTCATAGTCCCGGCAATTCCGCCCGGATTGATATCTGCATCCACAGAACCGTTGTTGGTACAGCCGAAAATTACTCCCCGCGTTTTTTCTGTGATATTTCCTGAAGATACGTCCAAAAGGGAGTCTGCATTTCCCATAAGGATATTCAGATCCGAACTCACGGAATCCGTAATGTGCTGCTGGGTATTCATAAGCCCCTTCATGCTGCTTGTAAGGCTCTGGATCCCGCCGTCGATGGAATCCGTCAGGCTGTCAATGGTATCCCCGGAGAGCTTGCTCTGATCCGTCAGCTCATTGGATATATTCCCTGCCGCGTCAGAAACGGAATCCCCGCTGTCCGATAAGGTATTCTGCATATTTTTCATGTTCCCTGATATGGAAGATAGCTCCTCCTTCATCTTGTTCAGGTTTTCTTTGATTTCCGGATCCGCTTCCGGCATACTGATACTGTTTTTTTTCTGTTCCAGCTTATCCTTGGCATGATCCAGGCCTTCTTCTATCTTGTCCTTGTCTATTTCCGGAAGCTTTCCGGTTCCGCCGGAATTCCCATCCTTCCCTGTGCTGCCGCCGCTTCCTGTATCGCTGTCGCTCCCGGTTCCGCTTCCCGCAACGCTGTCGCTCCCGGCTCCCGTACCGTTCTCACTCCCGGCTCCGCTTCCCGCACCGGTCTTGTTTCCCTCCTGCGCACCTGTCACATCGGCGCAGGCAATAAGGGTACCTTCTAACCTATTTTTCAGCAGGGTTTCGCCGTTTCTGTTCCTGTAAGGGAAATCCGCCGCATCTATCTGATATACTCCGTGCTGTGCAGAATCCCCCTGCCCGCCTTTTATCTGTCTTGCGACGGACGCTCCGGCACTGTCTGCCGCCTTAGATGAGTTATCCTTTCCCTCACTGCCGCCGCTTTCCGTACGGTTTCCTTCTGTGCCGCTGCTGTTTCCTCCTGCGGTGCTGCCACCTTCTCCCGTACCGCTGCCGCTTCCTCCTGCGGTGCTGCCGCTTCCTTCTGCGGTGCTGCCGCCGCTTTCTCCGGTGTTTCCTCCGACGCCGGTATTTCCGTTCTTATCCCCATCGTCAGCGTTTCCGGTTCCGCCCCCTTCGCTTCCGCCGGAATGATCCCCGGATCCGTCCTGTGACCCGCCGTCTCCGGTCCCGCCGCTCTGCGTGCCGTCATCCTGTGACCCGCCGTTCTGCGTTCCGCCCCCTGACGTACCTGCGTTGGAATCTCCTTCATCCGTATCCCCGGGTTTGCTGTTTTCTATTTTATCCTTTACATCATTTACTGCGTCGTTTACGGCATCGACAGCCGTATTCATGTCCTTGCGCACACCGTCCACCATGCGCTGCACCGTTTCATTCCCCAGACTGCCGATATTATCCAATGCATCGCTGATGCTGTTAAGATAGTCCCGGGTCTGCTGTTTATCCTCCGAAAGGGTATCCCTGAGAGAATTTACCTCCCGGTTCAGACTGTCAATGGTATCCTCATACTGCTGCTGAAGGGCTTTGGCATACTGTCCCGCATCGCTGGAGGTCTGGCTGAGTGCATCGGACATCTGGATTACCAGGCTGTTCATACTCCCCAGATCATCCTGAAGCTTTTCCAGACGATCCGAAAGATATTCCGATTCCATATAAGGCTCCGCCTGGCCCACAATACCTCCCGCATCCTTTCTTCCCAGGATGCTGCCTTCGTTTGTGCATTCCATAACGGTTCCGCTCTGTCTGCCTGCGATTCCCCCCACATTATAGCCAACATGGGCATACCCCACGTTTCCCCGGTTGGTACACCCGGATAGGGTTCCGGAGGAAATGCCTGCAATACCGCCGCTGTCATTTCTGGTAACCACATTTTGCGTCAGATTCAAATCCCCCAAATCCACGCCGTCCAGATTCAGCGTGGTTTTCAAATCCTCCCCGTTTACCGTGCTCTCATTGACACAATCCTTGATAATCCCTTTGTTTTCCCCGCAGATACCGCCGGTCCCGTTGGTTGCGGTTACCGTTCCGGCAGCGCTGCAGCCCACTATCCTTCCGTCCGCCTTATTGTATCCGGCAATCCCTCCTGCGGATTTTGCGGCAGATATCTCGCCATTGAAACGGCAGCCTGACAGCAAACCGAAATTCACTCCGACAAGGCCGCCTACATTTTCCCCGCTTCCTTCCATGTGGATACTGCCTTCCACAGTCAAATCTTCTATCCGTGCGTTTTTTCCCAGATACCGGAAGAATCCGAAATCCGATCCTTTACGTGAAATGGTAAAACCTGTGATTTTATATCCGTTTCCTTCCCACGTGCCGTTAAAATACGGAATTCCCTGGAAGCCGGTCCCCTTTACATCAATATCCGCCGCCATGGAAAAAACTTTTCCATAGCTGTACCAGTCGTTCCGGCATTGTTCCGCCAGCTCTGTCAAATCCTCTGCCGTGGCTATCTGTATGATTTCTGCGCCTTCTGTTGCCTGCGATGCTTCTGCCGTATCCGCGGCCATACACGTGCCTGTATCGGACAGCAAAAGGGAAACGGTGAGTAAAAGTGCGGCAAATATCCTATCAAATCTCCGGATACCTTTCGCATTCTTTATGTATGCTTTTCCTCTCATTTTACTTCTCCTCCATCCTCCAGCATTTCTATTTCCGTCTGTCTTCCGGGAATCCGCGTTTCCAGGGAAGCGTTCATACGCCCCTGGAAGCTGCCTTTGATTTCCGCATCAATCTCTCCCTGGATAAAGCCCTTTACATGGCCGTTTACGCTCATACGGCCGCCGATTTCCCTGGTATTGTATTTGGACAGATTGATGGTGAGAGCCGTTTTTTCAATAAGGAAGTCTCCGAACAGCAAAATCTGAGGCAGCACAAATAGAACGAGGATGATGGAAATTAATGTCCCCCGCCCTAAAGCGATGCCGATGGATGCCACCGTAGCATCTGAAGCTATTCTGCCGATCAGGAAACCGGCACAGGTCAGTATGGATCCTGATGTAAAAATGGTGGGAAAGGACTGGTTCAAGGTTTCCACAATGGCGTCCTTAATAGGCATAACCTGTTTCAGCTGCAGATACCGGTTGGAAATCACGATAGCGTAATCGATGGTAGCACCCATCTGGATAGCCGATACAATCAGATACGCGATAAAAAATACCGGATCCCCGGACAGCGTCGGAACGGAAAAGTTAATCCAGATACTTCCCTGAATCGTCAGGACCAGCAGTACCGGCAGCCCTGCGGACTGGAAGGTGAAAAAGAGGATTCCCATAACAAACAACGCTGTAAGGATGCTGATAATCAGATTATCCGAACCGAAGGAGGACATCAAATCATGGTCACTCGTGGAATTGCCCACCAGGATTATTTCTTTTCCCGGAAAGTACTTCCGGCAGACAGCCCGCACTTCATCCAGCGCCTTGTAAGTTTCCTCCCCCTCCACCGGAAGCTTCAGGGACAATACAAAACGGGAATAGTCCGTTCCCTGAAGCTGCTGCTTGGCATCATGAAGCGTATCATAAAGCTCATTCAGATTTTTATCCATCTCCGCATCCAGAGTCACATAGCCCTGCTGATACTGGTCATACAAAAACAGGAACATATCAATGATGGGCACTTCATATTCATCGATTCCTGTAAATACCGGACCGTACTGCTCCTGATTATAGGCATAGGCCACATAGAGAAGCCTTACAATTTCGATATCCAGATCCGCCAGTTCGGAAAAATCCCTGGGGGATATCTTATCGGTGAGCACATAGTCATCGTTTATGGATACATTGGCCAGCCCAAGTACGCTGTCCACATAATCCAGCTTTTCCATTTCCTTCAGAGCCGCTTCCTCGCCTTCATAATTTCCGTTGGGGACCATGACCACCAGCTGATTGGATACCCCAAAGGCTTCTTCTATCTTTTCCTGGGCAATTTTCGACTCACTTTTCTTCGCGCTTTCCACCGAGCTGGTATCATAAATATACTGGCAGTTATTCGATTTGAGGAAAGCAAAAACAAGTACCAGTACGAACAGGGGCGGAAATATATATTTCGTCTTGTTCGCCAGCTTTCCGGCAAAGGTAATGTTGGGGACATAGCATCTGTGATGGGAACGGTCAATTCCTTTTGCAAACAGGAGAAGGATACCCGGCATCAGCATGAATACGGAAATCAGGCTGAATATAATGGCCTTCACAAGGACAATACCCATATCGTAGCCCAGGCGGAACTGCATGAACATCATGGCTATCATACCGGAAATGGTGGTCAGGGAGGAGGCGCTGATTTCAGGGATGGCCTTAGACAGCGCTACCTTCACCGCGTTTTCCGCATCCATGGTTTCATGCTCCTCCATAAAGCGGTCACACAGGATAATCGCATAATCGATCGCCAGCGCCAGCTGCAGTACCACGGCTATGGAATCGGTAACACTCGATATGGTTCCCAGCCAGTAGTTTGTTCCCTTATTCAGAATCGCAGCCACGCCAAAGGTGATGAGCAATACGGGGATTTCCATATAAGCCTTTGTGGAAAGAAGGAGAACCGCAACGATGATAATGACAGCCAGAACCAATATCAGGTTCATATCCTTTTCCAGCGCCTTGCTGGCAGCTTCTTCAGCCCCCACCTCTGTTGATACATAGGTATCATAGCCGGAAAGGACATTCCTGACCTCTTCCATGGCCTTCTTGCTGACCGGCTCCTCTTCTTCCCCGGAAAAGGTTATATCATATAAAGCATTGGTCCCGGTGTAGTGATCCTGTGTATCGTCAAAGGCCACTTCCTTCACCCCGTCCACTTCTTCCAGTTTCCCCACCAGCCCCTCCGCCCGGGAATAGGTGATGTTGGACACCATGACACGGGCGCTTCCATAGGTCAGGAACTGCTCCTCCATCAGGGAAAGGCCCCGGTTGGTTTCACTGTCGGCAGGCAGATACTTGGTTATATCCTGATTTACCGACACCTTGTTTATGGACACCACACTGTAAATAATCGCTATAAAAAAGAGAACATAGATGGCCTTCCTCTTATTAACGATAAAAGTGGCAGCCGTCAGCCAAAAATTACCTTTTTCTTTTTTATCTTCCATTTGACACACCTCTTGCCTTCGTCGTTTCGTCAGTGGAAATTATAGTCCCGGCTTCCGGGGAAGGCAAGGGGATTTCCCGTTTCCCTTTTACCCAATTTGCTTCAATTGTCCAAAAAAGGCGTTTTCCCGAAAGGAAAACGCCCTCTGTCATACCATTTCTATTATTTCTTAAGTCTTACCACATTCCAGCTATGTTTGCCGAGCAGCGTTGTAAAATGTCCGCCGTCCATTTTGGATGCGGCGCTGTGTACGGGAACCACACAATCCGGATCCGCTTCCGTATTAACCGCTTTCAGATCTTCATTTGTCAGCACGATGTGTTCCACCACTTTCATATCCGCAAACTGCCTGAAATCACAGCTCACTTCCAGATCCTCTTCCAGATCCTTGTTTACCGCAAAAATGGTAAGCTCTTCTTCCTCTTCGTTCCAGATGCATACGCTGTCCAGGCAGGAAACCTCCCCATAGGTCCGGCTTTCATAAACTGGTGCCTGTACCTGGGTATTCAGCACCGTTCCTCTGCCGTATACGGATGCATGCATATACGGATAAAAGATTGTCTGTCTCCACGCCCCCGTATCGGAGGTCATAATCGGCGCTATTACATTTACCAGCTGGGCAAGACATGCCACCTTTACGCGATCCGCATGACGCAGCATGGTGATAAGCATACTGCCCACCAGCAGGGCATCCTCAAAGTTATAAACATCCTCCAGCTGGTGCGGCGCCTGCACCCATTTTTCCAGCTGGGCGTCCGCATCATTGCTGTGATACCAGACATTCCATTCGTCAAAGGACAGGTTAATCTGTTTTTTGCTTCTCTTCTTCGCCTTGACACAGTCACAGATGGAAAGAACAGAGCTGATAAATTCATCCATTCCTTTGGAATTTGCCAGAAATTCCTTTGTGTTGTTGTCCCTGTTCCCGTAATACTGATGCAGGGAAAGATAGTCCACCTGCTCATAGCATTCGCCGAGCACTTCCTCTTCCCAGTAACCGAAGGTATCCATCGTCAGTGAGGAGCTTCCGCAGGCTACGGTTTCGATGGTAGGATCCATAAATTTCATCAGACGGCTTGTTTCCGCTGCGATACGGCCATATTCCTTTGCCGTTTTATGGCCCATCTGCCAGGGACCGTCCATTTCATTTCCCAGACACCAGAGCTTGATATCATGAGGCGCTTCATAGCCGTGCTTCTTTCTTAAATCGCTGTAATAGGTGCCGCCCTTGAAATTACAGTATTCCAGTACATCCTTGGCTTCTTCCGGCCCTCTGGTCCCCAGATTGACAGCCATCATGATATCCGTTCCGGCTTTCTTTGCCCAGTCGGCAAATTCATTCAGACCGAACTGGTTGCTTTCAATCACCGACCATGCCAGATCCACCTTGGAAGGACGCATGTCTTTAGGACCTACGCCGTCTTCCCAATGATAGCCGGACACAAAATTGCCGCCGGGATAACGTACAATAGGAACCTTCAGCTCCCTCACCAAATCCAAACAATCCTTCCGCATCCCCTGCTCATCGGCAAAGGGGCTGTTTTCCTGATAGATTCCCTCGTATACGGCTCTTCCCAGATGCTCAATAAAAGAACCGAAAATCCGTTTGTCCACCTTTCCCGTGAGATAGTACTTGTCTACAATCAATTCCGCTTTTTTCATACCATTCTCCATTCCGCCGTGTCCGGCCGCTTTCGTTATTTCTGTAGTTTCATCATAATCTCCGCAGACAAAAACCGCCAGTTCTTTTCCTCCGATTTATTTGACTTTTCTTCCGGTTCTGTGCTATCCTCAAACAAAGAGAGTATCCGGCTTTTGCAGCGGGACCAACTACCAGGAGACAACGTATGATCACCCTTCATTTTTGTGAATACAATCGTTTTAACCAGGACTATGACACGATCTGCCGTCCGGGCGGAAGCGGGGATTACCTGTTCCTTCTGCTGAAAACACCCATGAAGATCTATCTGCAGGAGGAGCTTATCATCACCAAGGAAAACGCCTGTATCCTCTTCACGCCCCAGACTCCCCAGCATTACCAGGCGGTTAAAAGGTTTTGCAACAGCTATCTGCACTTTTCTTCCGATCTAAACCCGGCCAGACAATATGGTTTCCCGGAAAACAAAATCTTTTATCCGTCCCATCCGGGAGAGACAGATTCTTTTATCCGCAGCATACAATTGGAATATTTCTCTCTCGCCGAATTCCGGGAGGAATATATTAACTGCCTGATTTCCCAAATGTTCATTTCCCTTTCCAGGGATCTGCTCCACTGCGCGGATCAGAAGGAGGATGGGGAAAACCTGTACCAGCTTTTCCAGAATCTGCGCCTGAAAATGCTTTCCAACTGTCAGGAGGATTGGAGTATTGAACGCCTCTGCCAGGAAATAAATCTGGAGAAGAGCCAGTTTTACGTCTATTACCATCATTTCTTTTCCACAACCCCCAAAAACGATCTGCTCCACGTACGCATGGAAAAAGCAAAAAGCCTTCTGAGCAATGAAGCCCTGCAGGTTCAGGAAGCCGCCCGTCTCTGCGGTTTTTCCAGCCTGCAGCACTTCACCCGGTATTTTCGGAAATATTTCGGCTGTTCCCCCAGAGAATATGGCCAGGCCCGGAAAGAAGGATTGGGGGCTGACCGTGAAGTTTTTTATTAATCTTCCATATATAACGTAAGTCTGTCATAAATCTCCGGGTAATCCCTTTTTAAATGGACCGGCATCATTTTCCGATCCAGAAAGCAGTGGCTGGTTTCTCCCGCCGCATGCAGCTTTCCGTCCTCCTGTCCATAAATTTCATATTTCAGGCCCATTTTAATGCCGTTAAATCCATTGGGTATTACCTTTATCCGAAAGCTTTCCGCATATCTGAAAGAAATCCTGTACTCACAGGAGGCACCCAGTACCGGGATCAGGATTCCTGCTTTTTCTATTTTGTCATAGGGCAGTCCTATCTGCTCCAGCACATCCGTCCTGGCTTCCTCCATCCAGCGGATGTAGTTGGAATGGTGGACGATCCCCATTCTGTCCGTTTCATAATATTGAATCTTTCTTCCATATTCCTTTACTTCTGTCATGCTTCACCTCATACTAACTATTCTTCTCACCGTATCAAATACCATGCGGAAATAACAGGCGGGCACCCTGAGATGTCCGCCTGTTCATGTACATTTTAATTGGAAACAGCAGCCTATGCAGGATAAGCTCCGTTTTTGGTATCAGCCTGTGTCATATCAACCTTTTCCTGCTGCGCCTGACGATATTTGAAGAAATCCAGTGCAACCTGAGGGAACAATGCATAGGTGAGCACATCCTCATCCTGCTGCTTCCATTCCTTCATCTCGGATTCGATCTTTGCCAGTTCGTTGGGAATCAGGTCAGCAGGACGGCAGGTAATCACTTCCGCATCGCCGATAACCTTTTTCTGAACTTCCGGGTTGAAAGGCTTAACGGTAACGCCGTATTTTCCGGAAAGCAGATCCTTGGTCTGGTCGGTAGCCACTTTGTATCTCTCACCCATCAGTACATTAAATACAGCCTGTGTACCAACGATCTGGGAAGAAGGAGTAACAAGCGGAGGCTCACCCAGGTCTTTACGCACTCTGGGGATTTCCTGAAGCACTTCATCGTACTTGTCACTTGCATTCTGCTCTTTCAGCTGGCTAACCATGTTGGAAAGCATACCGCCGGGTACCTGATACATCAGAGTCTTGATGTTTACGCCAAGAACCTTTGCATCCATCAGTCCGGACTTTAAGCACTCTTCTCTGTAAGGTCTGAAATAGTCTGCGATTTCCGCCAGCAGAGCCTGATCATAACCGCAGTCATAAGGAGTTCCGCGGAAGGTTTCAACCATAACCTCTGTTGCAGGCTGGGAGGTTCCCAGTGCAAAAGGAGAAATTGCGCAGTCGATAACATCAACGCCTGCTTCCACCGCCTTTAAGTAAGTCATGCTGGCAACACCTGATGTATAATGGGTATGCAGCTGGATAGGCAGCTTGGTAGCGGATTTCAGGGAACGGATCAGCCTGTCTGCTTCATAAGGAACCAGAAGTCCTGCCATATCCTTGATACAGATGGAATCTGCACCCATATCTTCGATTTCTTTTGCGATGTTCATCCAATAATCCATGGTATAAGCATCACCCAATGTATAACTCAGCGCGATCTGTGCATGTCCTTTTTCCTTATTGCAGGCTTTCACCGCACATTCCAGGTTGCGCAGGTCGTTCAGACAGTCAAAAATACGGATTACATCAATACCGTTAGCGATAGATTTCTGAACAAAATATTCAACAACATCATCGGCATAATGACGGTATCCAAGGATGTTCTGTCCTCTGAAAAGCATCTGCAGCTTGGTATTCTTAAAAGCTGCTCTTAATTTTCTCAGTCTTTCCCAGGGATCTTCATGTAAGAAACGCAGGGATGCATCGAAAGTAGCGCCGCCCCAGCACTCAACTGCCTCGTAGCCAACCTTGTCCATCTTCTCTGCAATAGGAAGCATTAATTCGGTAGGCATTCTTGTGGCGATCAGAGACTGATGGGCGTCACGTAATACGGTTTCCATAATTTTAATGGGTTTCGGGTCTGACATTTCCTTTTCCTCCTAAATTTCTAATAAAGTTCAGTAATCTGAATGGCTGTTTCAATCAGAATACTCCGAAGATAGCCATAAAGGTACCGGCAGCAACTGCCGTACCGATAACACCGGCTACGTTAGGTCCCATTGCATGCATCAGAAGGAAGTTGGAAGGATCTGCTTCCGCCCCCACCTTCTGGGAAACTCTGGCGGCCATAGGGACTGCGGACACACCTGCAGAACCAATCAGCGGATTAACCTTGCCATGCGTTATCACACACATCAGCTTGCCGAACAGGACACCGGCCGCAGTACCGAACGCGAAAGCGATAAGGCCCAGGGCAACGATTTTAAGAGTATCCATATTCAGGAATGCTTCTGCGCTCGTGGTAGCTCCAACGGAGGTACCCAGCAGGATAACTACGATATACATCAGGGCGTTGGAGGCCGTTTCTGTCAGCTGTCTTACAACTCCGGATTCTCTGAACAGGTTACCTAACATCAGCATACCAACAAGGGGAGCTGTGGTAGGAAGGATCAGACATACAACGATGGTAACAATGATAGGGAACAGGATTTTTTCCAGTTTGGAAACCGGACGCAGCTGTTCCATTTTAATTTTTCTTTCTTTTTCTGTGGTGAGCAGCTTCATAATAGGCGGCTGGATAATCGGCACCAGGGACATATAAGAATATGCCGCTACTGCGATAGGTCCCAGCAGAGCCGTCTGCCCCAGCTTACCGCAGAGGAAAATAGAGGTAGGGCCGTCAGCACCGCCGATAATGGAAATGGCTGCTGCTGCCTTATCGTTGAAGCCTAAACCGATGGCTCCGAAATATGCCGCAAAGATACCGAACTGGGCTGCTGCACCCAGCAGGAAGCTCTTCGGATTGGCAATAAGGGGACCAAAGTCGGTCATGGCTCCTACTCCCAGGAATATCAGGGACGGCAGGATTGCCCACTCATCCAGTACGTAGAAATAATAAAGCAGACCGCCAACTCCGTTGGATGCCTCGTCTGCATGCAGCATAATATCCGGATAGATATTAACAAGCAGCATACCGAAGGCAATCGGAAGAAGAAGCAGCGGCTCAAATCCCTTGGCTATCGCCAGGTAGAGAAATATACAAGCTACTGCGATCATCAGGTAGTTTCCCCAGGTCAAATTGAAGAACGCCGTCTGATGCACCAGATTGTCTAATGTGGTTACTATGTAATCCATTCTGTTGACCTCCCATGTTAATTCAGCCAAAACTCATAAACTTATTTTCATGGGCTTTGGTAGGACGCTTTACGTTCCTTCTGATTAGTTTAATGTTGCAAGCAGTGCCCCTGCTTCAACAGCATCGCCAACAGCTACATCAATACTTGCTACGGTTCCGTCGGAAGGTGCAACAACGGGGATTTCCATTTTCATTGCTTCGATAGTAACTACAGCATCTCCTGCTTTCACGGCCTGTCCAACCTTGGCATCAATGCTGAATACCTTACCGGCTGCACCGGCTTCGATTTTAACGCTGCCTGCTGCACCGGCAGATGCCGCTGCGGGAGCTGCCGCAGGTGCGGGAGCTGCTTTGGGGGCAGCCTTGGGTGCCGCTTTGGGAGCAGCTACAGGTGCGCCTGTGGAAGCGCCTTCTTCTACTACTACATCATATACGTTTCCGTTAACGGTAATTGTATAGTTCTTCATGGTGAAAATTCCTCCTGTTAATTCATTTATTAATAATTTGCTTTCCATTTGCTGGTATTGGCACGTCTGATGCTTCTTACTACAAAACCGTCTGTGGATGCAGCGCCTTCGCTTGCTGCAATAGCGGCTGCAATAACTGCTACCAGTTCATAATCATCTGTTAAATCTTCCGTAACGGCTGCTGCAGTACTTACCGGTGCGGCAGCAACTGCTTCAGGCTCCGTTGTGTCCTCATCCTTTTTCCTGGTGAGGGCGGCCTGTATCCTGGGTATGAAAACAAAGCAGGAAATAAGCAGACTGATAAGTATCAGGACAACGAAAACGGTTCCCATACCGAGTATGGTATTCAGGGCCGCTTTTTCCATCAGTTCCCCGAAGGAATACTGCACATTCGTTGTGATACCGGTCAATGTCAGCTCCCCATCCAGAAGGATTTCCACAACGGCGTTGTGTTCGGTTCCTTCTATCATCACATTGATGGTAGCCCCATCCTTGTCCACAATCACTTCATGATCCGTAATGGACTTGAATTCGCCGATGTCTTCCATCGCAGATGTCCAGCTTGTCAGGGCTGCGGAAACCACCGCATCGCCTGCATACTGCTCCTGCATGTTCTGATCCACAATGGTCCTTACGGAATCAAGAACCTGGTCCGCATAGTTAATGGCTCCTTCTTCCGTGATACCAAGTGCATTGGCTGCAGTGTCATCTGCGGCTTTGCCACAGGCCGTCATGCCGAAGATACAGATGATAGCCATACCTAATACTAATAACCTTTTTTTCATATTAAGTATCATCCTTTCTTATACTGTACCGTGTTTTTTTGCAGGGCGGTCTTCTCTCTTTGTGAAGAGCATTTCGAATGCGCCGATAACATATTTTCTGGTGTCGGCAGGTTCGATAATTGCATCCACATATCCTCTCTTAGCAGCAGAAACTGCGCTGGTCTGCAGGTAAGCATATTCCTTTGCACATTCGGTCACTGCGTCAGCACCCTGTCCATCGCAGATAATCTTGGCTGCCAGCCCGGCATCCATGGTCCCGATTTCAGCGTTCGGCCAGCAATAGGTCATATCTGCACCGATGGCCTTGGAGTTCATAGCAACATAAGCGCTTCCGTACGCTTTGCCGATGATAACATTTACCTTCGGAACGGTAGCGTCTGCAAATGCATATGTAAGTCTTGCCGCCGCCTTGGCGATTTTCTTCTCGGAACACTTGTCCGCCGTAAAGCCGCTGACATTGGTCAGGGTCAGCACGGGGATATTGAAAGCATCGCAGAAGCTGATGAATTCAGCCGCCTTATCACAGCCGGCAGGAGAAAGAGCCGCGTCAAAGGTCTCTGCCTTTTCGCCTTCCTCATTGTATACTTCACTGCGGTTTGCCACAGCGCCTACGGTAACACCGTTCAGCTTCATGAATCCGGTTACCATCTCTTTTGCATACGCAGCTTTTACTTCAACGAATGCACTATTGTCAGCGATTGTGGAAAGCGCGATGGAGGTATCTCCCACGCAGTTAGCCAAAGACGCATCAGCACGGTTCAGATCGTCCGCACATTCTACGAAAGAATTGTCATCTTCATTGTTGGAAGGAAGCATACATACCAAATCTCTGATCTGTCCGAGAATGGATGCTTCGTCACCAACGAAATCCACGATACCGGCCTCTTCGCTCTGGAATGCGGCGCTGGAGGTATCACATTTGGAAATTTCATTGCCTGCAAGTGCATTCGGTGCGTTTACAAACAGCTTAGCCTTCTTTTCTTCCATAAAGGTGAAATCAGTAAGCGCAGGGAATAAGGCAAGTCCGCCTCCGCAGGTTCCGAATACAGCCGTAATCTGGGGAATCACGCCGGAAGCCATGGTCTGCTTCCTGTAGATCTCGCCGAATGCATTTAAGGCGTCGGTCGCTTCCTGCAGCCTGAGACCGGCGGAATCAATCAGTCCGATGACAGGAGCACCTGTCTTCATCGCCAGATCATAGAGGCCGGCAATCTTCTTCGCATGCATCTCACCAATACTGCCGCCTAATACGGAAGCGTCCTGGCTGTAAACATACACAAGGTTACCGTCAATCACTCCATAACCGGTAATACAACCGTCGGAAGGAGTCTCTGTCTGTTTCAAATTAAAATCAGTCGCTCTGGCCGTTACCATTGCGCCAATTTCAACGAAACTGTTGTCATCGAGCAAAGCGGTAATTCTTTGACTCGCTTGTGAAGTAATACTCATTTTTCAGCCCTCCATTTTATATTAATAAAAAAGTTAACTTTAATCTACGGCTGTACAAGCACTGCAGGCTGAAATCTGCGGCCGGAGGAAGTGGTTCCGATCAGTAACCCTCCCCGCCCTCCTGCGGCCTGTGCTCATAGCATCCGTATTTTAGTAGTATAACACGAAACCTAAAAAAGGACTAGATGGAAAACGTAAATTTTCCCTTCTTTTTTCATAAACCGTCTTACAGCCAGAACAGCTCCAGAATGCTGTCCAGGCAATACCTGTAGGTCAGCTGGAGCACATTTTCCTCTGTCGTAATGGGAAGCTGGGCATAGATCTCCCCGTTCACGTAATAGGTTTCCCAGCCCACCGTTTTACCGGCCTCCACCGGGGCTGCAAGGGATTCCGGCACCTCCAGCTCCATATGTACCTCATCCTGTCCGGAAAGCAGCAGGGAGATCTCCTGCTCCTGCACCTGCAGCGTGGTCTCCTCACGGATACCGCCTTCCACCGGGACAGGAGAAAGCTCTGCCTGTTCGTAGATATTCTTTTTTTCAAAATTGGCAAGCCCATATTCATACAGCAGCTTGGCGTCATGCCATTTCCAGCTTTTATGGTTCGGCCATCCGCAGGCGAGCAGGGCTATCGTAAAGGTTTTCCCGTCCCGTTCCAGCGCCCCCACATAGCAATAACCCGCCTTTCCGGTAAAGCCGGTCTTCCCTGACAGGGCGCCCTCCATCATATTCAGGAACGCATTGTGGTTGGTACAGGAAAACTGCCTGCTCCCGTTCTGCCACTGGCTGTCTTCCCCCAGCTTATAATCGGTGAACGTATAAGACGGGGTTCTGGTAATGGAAAGGAATTCCTCTTTTTTGGGCGAATCCGTAATACAGTAGCTCATGATACGTGCCAGATCGCTGGCTGTGGTGGAATGCTGCCTCTGAACCTCACTGCCGCTTTCGTCCTGATAGGTAAGTATGGCATCCAGTCCGTTGGGGGTAACGAAGAACGTATCCGTGCAGCCGATTTCCTCCGCTTTGGAATTCATCAGGCCCGCAAAACGCAGGATGGCTTCCTTGCTTTCCTCCTCCGAATTGTCCGCGCTGCGCTTACCGCCTCCGGCAAGACAGTTTCCCACATGCTCCGCAATGATCGCCGCCGAATCATTATGGGATTCCAGCATAAGGGAATACAGCAGGTCGCCCAGCCGGAAAACGTCTCCTTTCCTGACCCCCAGATGTACCTTCGGCATCCCCGCTGCATAGGATGAAACGGAAACATAATCATCGGGATTGGCCTGCTCCAGGGCAAGGATACAGGTCATAATTTTGGTGGTGCTGGCCATGGGAAGTACCTCTGTCCCGTTTTTCTGCAGTAAAATACGCCCGTTGTCCGCATCCATGAGGACTGCGGACAGGGCGTATAATTCACTGGTTGTACTATCTTTGTCATTTTCCTGCGCACAGACCCGGACAGTCTGTGCCGGAAGCAGTACAACCGGGCTCAGAATCAAAATACAGGTTACAGACACGGCCTGGATCATTTTTGTGCGGAAAAGTTTCATACGAAAATGTTTCGTGCGCATATGGGTACCTTTTCACAATGTATTAATACATTTTATTGGGCAGTCCCCATTTTTATGTGTGTAACTTTTCCATACCAGTTCAGACGGTCCTGAACCGGTTCGCTTGTTCTTCCGTCACCCGGACCTTTACTCACTCATGGAGTCCACAACAGCAGCCGCCTGTGCCGCCTGGGTAAGCCTTGCGGCTTCCTCCTGCGTCACACCGTTGATATTGATATTCCGGTTTACCTTGGCATCATAGGTCCCAGCCTTTACTATTTCGGCCATATCGATCCCTACGGTTTCCTTCATGGTTTCAAACAGCTTGGACATTACCGCAGGGACATGATCCGCAACGGCTCCCACGCCGTTGCTGTCGCCGCTTCCGATGATCGTGATCTTGTCGATTTGGGAAAGGGGTTCCGCTATCTTGCCGGCAATTTCCGGAAGTACGTTGATCATCATTTCCGCCATGGCGGCATTGTTGTATTTCTGATAAGCGAGCGCTTTCTTTTCCATGGCTTCGGCTTCCGCAATACCCTTTGCCCGGATAGCCTCCGCTTCCGCTTCACCGACCATGCGGATACCGGCGGCTTCCTGCTCCTTGGCAAATTTCTGTGCTTCTGCCGTGGATTTCATTGCCATAGCACTCTTTTCGGTTTCAAACTTCTCCGCTTCCGCCCTCTTCTGTCTTTCATACAGTTCAGCCTCGGACTGCTGCTGACGGGCATAACGGTCCGCTTCGGATTTCTTCTTTACCTGAGCGTCCAGCGCCATCTCCTGTACCTCGGCTTCACGCTGCTTCAGGATAACTTCCTTTTCCTGTTTGGCAATGCTGGCTTCTGCGGTAGCCACCTCGATGGTTTTCCTCTGCTGCTGCTGCTGGATGCTGTAGGCTGCGTCCGCCTCCGCCTTCTTGGTATCCTCCAGCTTTTTCAGCTCGGCCTTCTGAAGGGCGAGTTCGTTGTTCTTTTTGGCAATTTCCCGTTCCGAATTAATGCGGGCATCATTTGCCTGCCGATCCGCGTCAGCCTTTGCCACAGCGATTTCCTTTTCTGCCTCCGCTTTGGCAATTGCCGCTTTTTTCTTAATCTGGGAAATGTTGTCGATACCAAGATCTTCGATTACGCCGTTTCCATCTGAAAAGTTCTGTACATTGAAACTGACGATATCCAGTCCCATAGCAGCCAGATCCGGTTCCGCATTTTCTTTTACCAGATTGGCGAACTTCTGGCGATCGCTCACCATTTCCTCCAGACGCATACGCCCCACGATTTCACGCATATTTCCTTCCAGCACTTCCCTTGCAATCGCTGCGATATACTGGGTATTCTGATTCAGGAAGTTTTCTGCCGCCACCGCGAGCCTGTCCGGCACACTGCTGATTTTTATGTTGACCGCCGCATCCACCTGGATGTTGATATAATCCGCAGTGGGAACCGCATTCGTGGTCTTCACATCAATAGCAATCAGCTTCAGGCTCAGCTTATCCATACGTTCGAAGAAGGGAAGCTTGACGCTGGCCTTCCCGATGATGATCTTCTTCCGGAGACCCGAAATGATGAATGCTGTATCCGGGGGCGCTTTCTTGTACCCGGAAAATAAAATAGCGATGACTATAACGATGACTACTCCGGCAATGATGTAACCTATCATACCTTCTCCTCCTTTTGTGTGTGCCTCCTTCGGGCACCATGTTTATTTCCACGGACAGCGGACCAAACAACGCGCCTGCGCGTTCTCCCGGCGGCTGCCGTTCTCCTATGACCGCATATGCGGCCCTGGAAGCAATTATAAATGCAGCTGCAGACTGGCCTCCTCTTCGGCTTCCACCTTGAATTCCTCCAGCTTCCTTTCATTCAGCTCCGGCAGCTCCTCCAGGGATTTTACCCCGAAGCTCCGCAGGAACTGCTCCGTTGTACCAAACAGAAGGGGCCTTCCGGGAGCATCCATCCTTCCCAGCTCCGTAACCAGTTCATATTCAATGAGGCGGTTGACCGCATGATCACAGTTCACTCCGCGGATCCTTTCGATATCCAGCTTTGTCACCGGCTGTTTATAGGCTATGATGGACAGCGTCTCCAGGAGCGTCTCCGTCAGTACATATTTCCGGGGAGTGCTTGCCACCTTGATCAGATATTCATACATATCCCCCCTGGTGCACATCTGGAAAGAATTCTCAAACTCTGCAATGGAGACGCCTCTGCCTTCCTGCTCCCATTTGTCCTTCATTTCTCCGATAATCTGTCTGGCAGTCTCTTCGTCTTCCTCTATCACCTCAGCCAGCTTGCCTATCTCCACGGACTCTCCCATAGCAAAAAGCACCGCTTCCATGGCAGCCTCCTGCCGTCTGCGTTCCATCCTCCTTCTCCTCCTTATCTATGTTGTAACGGTCTGCACAGTAAATGTACAGGCCCGGCTTACCCGTTATCCATGCTTCCCTCTTCTTCCCCGCCGCTACCGCCCAGAGAAGTCAGGCCGTGAAATTCCAGTTCTCCCTCCGGAAGCTCCCTGGCTGTAATAATAATATCGTCCTCTATGGATTCCTGTTCCACAAAAACCGCCCCTGTCTTCATCAGTTCCAGGACCACCAGGAAGGTGACAATCACATCCATCCGGCTCCCCTGGTTTTCCAGCAGTTCCCGGAAATTCATCCGTTTATGGCTTTTTATGTAACCTGCCACATAATTGGCCTTGGCGTCAATATTGACTTCGTCCCTTTCTATCCTGCCAAAATGGCTGCGGACAGGATCCACCTTGTCCTCCTGCCGCTTCAGGCAGGTCTGGAAAATCTGGTGCAGGCGGGTAAGCGTGACATCCTTCAGCAGTTCCTCATAATCCACAGGCGCCCTGTATTTTGCCACCTCCGCCGGGATTGTGGGAGTTTTGTAAAAGTTCTTCCGGGCATCCACCTGCATGTCCCGCAGTTCATAAGACATATATTTATAAGCTTTATATTCCAGCAGCTTCTGGACCAGTTCTGCCCTGGGATCCTCTTCCTCTCCCTCCTCGTTTACTTCCTTGGGAAGAAGCATCCTGCATTTAATATCCAGCAATGTGGCCGCCATCAGCAGGAATTCACTCATCACATTCATGTCTTCGGATTCCATCTGACGGATATAATCCAGATACTGCTCCGTTATTTCCGCAATGGGAATATCGTAAATATCCACCTTGTTTTTTTCGATTAAATGCAGAAGAAGGTCCAGCGGGCCTTCGAATACCTGCAGCTTCACTTCAATCGCCATCAGCTTCCTCTTTCCGGATCCAGACGGACCACAATCAATTCCCCCGGATTGAATACACGGATGGGCAGGGTATGGGTGCCCAGCCCCCTTCCCAATATCATACGGCTGTTTTCTTCCCTGACATTTTCTGCATGCCCCGCCTCCGTGGAACGCTTCGCTTCCGTGGAATGCTTTGCTTCCACATACATCCCCCCGTCATACTTGGGAAACAGGCGCAGCGCCGGCGACAGCACACCTCCCAGCACCGGCAGACGCATGATTCCCCCGTGTACATGGCCGGAAAGGACCAGATCCGCCCCCCAGCCTGCATAAGCCTGAAAATAATCCGGATTATGGGCAATCAGGATATTGTATTCCCCGGGAGAAGGACGGCCCAGCAGGGAATCCAGATAAGAAACCTTCATATCCCTGCGGTGAAGCTTTTGATAATAATCCATATCTATTTCCACACCGAAAACGCGGATACCTGCACCGGGAAGGGAAACACTCTGGTTTTCCAGCAGCACCACCCCCGCCCGTCTGAGCTGCCCTGCATAATTCTCATACATGTGTTTGTATTTGTACGTATCCGTTTTCAAACGGTATTCGTGATTGCCGTTGGCATAATAAACCGGATACTTTCCCGCAAGCGCCTTCACCGTTTCCAGCGCCGGCACAAAGCTTCCGGAGGTCTGGGAGGTAAGCATATCCCCCGCTATCAGGACACTGTCCGGTCCGCAGCCGTCAATGGCATCCAGAAGCCTGCTGTTATGCTCCCCGAACTGCTTGTTGTGCAGGTCGGAGAGCATAACAAAACAATAGCTCTTTTTCAGCCCTTTACAGGGAATACGGTACTCTATCGTAACAAAACGGTTCACATCCCATATGATAACAACAAGAAAAAATAAGACCGCCAGGGCCGCCAGGCCTGCTAGAATCTGAATCACTGTTTACTCCTTTGCCTCTGCGTCTTTTCTTTCAGCAGTATACCATATTTTTCTCTATTATAAAAGAAAATATGCCAGAACTTTTAAAACATAGTCTTTGTATACCGCTTTCGCAACCGATTCCGAAAACAGGATCGGAACCGTGCCTATGGTCTCACCGTTCAGTCTGTAGACGGCCTCTCCGGCCTTTTCACCGGCCTCAACCGGCGCCCGGGTGCTTCCCGGCAGGTTCAGGACCTTTTCCACCGCATTCAGATCATTTCCCTTGACATCCAGATAGGAAAATCCTTCCTGGTAAACCAGGCCCGCATCCTCTTCCACACCGCCTTCCACCAGCAGACGGGGCAGCGCATCCTTATTTTCATCCTTATACAGGGCACTGACACTGTAACCGTAGTTCAGCAGCGTGGCGGCATCACTGAACCGCACTTTATAATCCGGAGCCGTCATGACCACGGCTATCAGATCGATTTCATCCTTCCGGGCCGTTGCGGACAGGCAGTACTTTGCTTTGCTGGTGGATCCGGTTTTCAGACCGGTGGTCCACTGATACTGCTTCAGCAGCTTGTTTGTGCTGGACAGCGTAAAAGTAGAGCTGCCGCGGGCCGTATTGTGGGTGATATCCTCCATCCAGATCATCGTATAGTTAAAAACGGCCGGATGCCTGGTAATCAGCTCTCTGGACATGGTTGCAACATCCCTTGCTGTCGTATAGTGGTTATCCGAATCCGTCAGGCCGCAGCAATCCTCAAAATGGGTACCCTGCATTCCCAGCTGGGCCGCCTTTTCATTCATGCGGGATACAAATTCTTCTTCACTTCCTGCAATGAATTCCGCCATAGCGACCGCTGCATCGTTTCCGCTGGCAACCGCGATACATTTGATCATGGTGTCCACCGTCTGCATTTCCCCTTCTTCCAGGAACACCTGGGAGCCTCCCATCGACTGCGCATGGGCGCTGGTCATGACTTCATCCTCCAGCTTGATATCTCCCCTGTCAAGCGCTTCGAAAATGAGAAGCATCGTCATAATCTTGGTAATGCTCGCCGGGGAACAGGAAGCATCCGCATTCTGCTCATAAATGACCGTCCCGGTGGATGCCTCCATCAAAATGGCAGAGGGCGCCGATATGCTCACCGGGGCCCCTTCCTGGGCATATCCTTTTATTTCCGGCATTCCTATCAGACATATGACCAGCATGAAGGAAATAAGCTTTTTCGCTATTGCCTTTTGATACACACAATTCATAAGGGAAACTCCCCTCCACATAAGTTCTATAACACATTTTATGTACGTGCGTGGGGATTATTCCTGGAGAGTGTCCGAAAACAAGTACAAAAAAACCACAGGCCTCCCGGAAGGCATGGCCGCCTTCCGGGAAGTCCGTGGATATTCCGGGCAGACAGGACAAAAGCATGTCCAGCTGCTTTCATGCATGGTGCTGCCCGGCAAACCGGACATGAGAATTTACTGCGCCGCTGCTGCCTGGGCCTGGGCAATCACTGCTGCTGCGATTGCCGGATCCACAGGAAGCCCTGTAGCGGTATCAATCATATTACCGGTCGCCGGATCCAGCACCCAGGTGGAAGGATCCACACCTGTCAGATCGATATCCGGTGCCACCACCTCCTGGCCGTAGCCGGAAGCGTCAAACAGATACGTCTTGCCGTCCAGCACAAGCGTCTTGTTCACAGCCATACTGCCGTCCTCCTGGAAGTAGCGAACGCCCTTCTCATCTGTAAACCAGCCATACTGCATGGAACCGTCCGCACCGAACAGATAGGTAATGCCTGCAATATTCACATAGCCCTTCTGCATAAAGCCGTTGGCATCGAAGTAATAATTCTTGCCTGCTATCGTCACCAGATCGTGAAGCATGTGGCCATCCTTGGTATCCATATAGAAAGTATTCACACCGTCCGTGAGCCAGCCGTTGGTATAGAGGCTTCCGTCCGCATTCATGAAATAACGGTTCCCTTCATAATCTACCCAGCCGTACTGCATACGGTAATTGTTATAAAAATAGGTCCTGCCTCCCCTCGTGGTAAATCCATAAGGGATAATAATATTCGAATAATCCTTAAACTGGAAGTTCAGATCCACTCTTCCCTGGATACCGTTCACCGCACCGCTGCTGGTAAACTGCCAGAACGCTGGATTGGGATATTCACACGCTTCCGCATACTGAGCCGCCCAGACATCAAAGGGAACAGGCCCAATCCGCTGTGTCAGCCAGTTTTTGCTGGAATATACCATGGGATAATAGCCTGCCGCCTGAATAATCGTGCAGAAGGCTACCGTAAGTGCCGACAGCTGTTCCGGAGTCATGGATTTATGTACCGCATCCTCCAGGTCAAAAACCACGGGCATGTTTACCGTAAACGGCGCTATGGCAGCCAGGGTAAACTGAGCCTCCGCCATCGCCGCCTCAATTGTGGTGGCATAAGAATAAAGGTAAACGCCTGTTTTAAGACCGGCGGCATTTGCCCCCACCATGTTGGCCGCAAAATAAGGATCCAGGCCGCTCTTTGCGCTTCCTACCTTAATAAATGCAAAACTGTAACCGTCAGCCGCCACCGCACTCCAGTTAATAGCCCCCTGGTACTTGGACACATCAATCCCTTTTGCTATCACACCGGCTGCTTGTGCATCCACTCCTGATGTAAGAAATGTTCCAAAGCCGATGACAGCCGCCAATACCAGGCTGACAATTCTTTTCTTCCAGTTCATCCGTAACTTTCCTCCTGCTTTCTCTCGTACCTAAACCTGTATTCTCATGTGTCAGGGAATTTCTGCCAATTCCGCACAATAAAAAGGCGGGGCCTGAAGGTCCCCGCCTTATACGTCAGAGTTAATACCATCTGGCCTTGAATTCCTCATATTTTTCCATCAGCCTGTCCCGCTCTTCCATCACATTGATATGCAGAGCCAGCAGAAGCTGATGTAAAAAGTCTAAAATAAATAATAAGATAACCGCCCTGAGCACCCACAGCCCGGGCCCATATGTATACCATGCAGCCACATCCATTACTGCCCCATGCAGATATCCGATGATAATGACCGCATAAAATCCCCAGGCAATGGTGCTTTCCAGACAGACAATGCCCTGATAGTTAAAGGGCTTCTCGTTGTAATCCCACCATACCTCACCAAACAGACGCAGCATAGCTTTGCCGACCAGGTATTCAAATACCGTAGCGGTAAAAGCTCCTGTTAAATACAGCAGCACCGGATTCCCGGCAAAAGGACGCAGCAAAAAATAACCGGCAAGCGCTCCGAACCCATAAATAGGACAGAACGGGCCTTTGGCGAATCCTCTGTTAGTCAGCCTGCGGTTACAGATTGACATATAGACAGATTCCACAAGCCAGCCCAAAACACTGTAAATACAGAACGCCGCGACCAGATGCCAGACATCAGCTCCCAGTATTCCATGAATCCACATATTGTCTTTCCCCTCTGTTAATCCGGACTTATCATCCTCATAAAACCGTCCCGCACCGCAGGACAGCTTTGCACCATATAAAACATGTAACTGTTCAGACTTGTCTGAACCGCTACTAAAACACAAGTCCTTGGTAATAGATGCCAAGGACTTCCGTTTACTTAGTTATATTTACGTTTTCTGGCCGCTTCGGATTTCTTCTTACGTCTTACGCTGGGCTTTTCGTAATGCTCTCTCTTGCGGATTTCCTGCTGGATCCCGGCTTTTGCGCAGCTTCTTTTAAAACGACGTAAAGCGCTGTCCAAAGTTTCATTTTCTTTTACAATAATGTTTGACATAGCTCACACCTGACCTCCCTTCAGTCCCTTCAAGTTCACGACTGATTGGGTTTTTTATGCACATCAATGCACAAGAAATATTATACCAAAAATTGCAAAGACGTCAACTACTTTTTTTGCAAATTAAGTATATTTTAAGAAAAAGTGAGCTTAAGCCTTGGTTTTCAACATTTTTTGTTCACTTTTTCCTGTTTTCCGTGCTGTTAACAGTTACTTTATCTGTCCCTCCAGAATTTTTTCCGTTTCGGCTATCGCCTGGGGAATTCCAGCGGGGTTCTTTCCTCCGGCCTGGGCCATATTGGGACGTCCGCCGCCGCCGCCTCCTACCAGAGCCGCAATTCCTTTAATCAGATTGCCGGCATGGGCACCCTTTGCCATGGCTTCTTCCGTTGCCATAGCTATCAGATTCACTTTGCCGTCCTTTTCAGAAGCCAGCACGACAACACCCTCTCCCAGCTTTTCCTTCAGCTGATCGCCCAGGTCACGAAGCCCGTTCATGTCCACGTTGTCCGCCTTGGCGGCCAGCAGCCTGACCCCCTTCACTTCCTTTACCTGATCCATGACGTTCCCCAGGGATTCTCTGGCGGCTTTGCTCTTCAGTGATTCATTTTCAGCGGAAAGCTGTTTCAGCTCCGCCATGAGGTGGGTAAGCTTCTCACTGAGGTTTGCCGGAGTTGCTTTTACAATTCTGGCCGCCTCCGTCAGCTTGTCCTCTACTTCTTTATAGTAGGCGAAAACACCTGTACCCGTAATCGCTTCAATTCTTCTGACACCTGCTGCCACCCCGTTTTCCGACAGGATCTTGAATACGGCAATATCTCCGGTATTAGCCACATGGGTGCCGCCGCATAGCTCCGTGGAGAAATCCCCCATCCGGACCACGCGCACATTGTCGCCGTATTTTTCACCAAACAGGGCCATGGCGCCGGTTTTCTTCGCTTCCTCCAATGTCATAAGGGAAGTTTTTACAGGAAGATGCGCTGCGATCTCTTCATTTACGATCGTTTCCACTTTGTCCAGCTCTTCCTGTGTCATAGCGGAAAAATGGCTGAAGTCAAAACGGAGCCTGCCTGCATCCACATAAGAACCTGCCTGTTCCACATGGGAGCCAAGCACTGTGCGCAGAGCCTTCTGGAGCAGATGGGTGGCGCTGTGGTTTTTGCACGTAGCCGCTCTTTCCGACGCGTTAACGGAAAGCTCCACCTTATCCCCGTTTTTAATCATTCCTCTGGTCATCCTGCCGATATGGCCGATCTTGCCTCCGGCCAGATGAACCGTATCCTTTACTTCAAATTCACCGTCTGCACAGCGGATCATACCGATATCCCCGCACTGTCCGCCCATGGTTCCGTAAAAAGGAGTCTGGGATACAATAATCGTCCCGTTTTCTCCGTCCGTAAGAGCATCCACCACGGCTTCTTCCGTCGTCATGGCGGTAACTGCCGATTCCCACACCAGCTTATCGAATCCCACAAACTCCGAGCTAATCGCCGGATCCAGGGATTCGTATACCGTAACATCCGCGCCCATATAATTCGTAACCTTCCTGGCCGCGCGGGCTTTCTCCTTCTGCTCCTTCATGGAAGCCCGGAAGCCTTCTTCATCAATGGTAAGGTTCTTCTCTTCCAGGATTTCCTTCGTGAGATCCAGCGGGAAACCATAGGTATCGTAAAGGCGGAAGGCATCCTCACCGGAAAGCTGAGTCTTTCCTTCCTTCATCATAGTATCCTCCATATCGGAAAGAATACTCAGGCCCTGATCAATCGTTTTATTAAATTTACTTTCTTCCTGGGTGAGCACATTGAAAATAAAGTCCTGTTTCTCTTCCAGCTCCGGATAGCCGTCTTTGCTTCCTTCGATTACAGTACGGCTCAGGGTTGCCAGGAAATCCCCCCGGATCCCCAGAAGTCTTCCGTGACGGGCAGCACGGCGGATAATACGGCGCAGCACATAACCTCTTCCTTCATTGGAGGGCATGATGCCGTCGGAAATCATGAAAGTGGCGGAACGGATATGATCCGTTACAATACGGATGGAAACATCCCAGTCATGATTTACCTTATAGGTCTTTCCTGCCAGCTCGCATACCCTGTTACGCAGCGCCTGGATCGTATCCACATCAAAAATGGATTCCACATCCTGGACCACCGCAGCCAGACGCTCCAGCCCCATCCCGGTATCTATGTTCTTCTGATCCAGTTCGGTATAATTGCCGTGTCCGTCGTTGTCAAACTGGGTGAATACATTATTCCATACTTCAATATAGCGGTCGCATTCACAGCCCACCGTACAGCCGGGTTTTCCGCAGCCGTATTTTTCGCCTCTGTCATAATAAACCTCGGAACAGGGGCCGCAGGGACCTGAGCCATGCTCCCAGAAATTATCTTCTTTGCCGAAATGGAAAATACGTTCTGCAGGAATGCCGATTTCGTTATTCCAGATAGCAAAGGCTTCGTCATCGTCCAGATATACGGAAGGATACAGCCTGTCCGGATCCAGCCCGACCACCTCAGTCAGAAACTCCCAGCACCAGGCAATGGCTTCCTTTTTGAAATAATCACCGAAAGAGAAATTCCCCAGCATTTCAAAAAAAGTCCCATGCCTGTCCGTCTTGCCGATGTTCTCGATATCACCGGTACGGATACATTTCTGACAGGTTGTCACCCTTTTCCTGGGCGGGATTTCCTGTCCCGTAAAATAAGGCTTCAGCGGCGCCATACCGGAATTGATCAACAAAAGGCTGTTGTCATTGTGGGGCACCAGGGAGAAGCTTTTCATCACCAGATGTCCCTTGCTTTCGAAAAAGTCCAGGAACATCTTTCTCAGTTCATTTACTCCGTATTTATTCACGTTTCTTTCCTCCAAAATCGCTAATCTATCCTATTATAAATTCAAATTTTTCCCTTGTCAACGCCGCACGGACCTGAAAACCGCATTTTGTAACGGTTCAGACCTGTCTGAACCGTTACCTTTTCCCGCAGCTTGGTTCAGACAAGCAAAAGCAGGGTTCCGGCCACAATGAGCACCAGGCCCGCGCCGGCTTTTGGGGACAGCTTCTCTTTCAGGAACCACCAGGAAAAAGCCACGGTTACCAGAATGCTCAGCTTATCAATAGGAACCACCACACTGGCCGGCCCGTCCTGCAGGGCTTTGTAGTAGCACAGCCAGCTCAGCCCCGTCGTAACGCCGGAAATACAGATAAACAGCAGGCTCCTGCCATCCAGCTTCGCCACTTCCTTCTGCTTTCCGGTTACAAACACCATAACCCAAGCCATAAGAAGCACCACGATGGTGCGGATTGCCGTTCCCAGATTGGACTCCACTCCGGATATTCCCACCTTGCCCAATATTGCCGTAAGACTGGCAAACAGGGCGGACAGAAGCGCATATGGCAGCCATTTACGGCTGTTTTTCCCTTGCTTTTGGGCAGCGCCGGCAGAACCCGCTTTCTCTTTTCTGGTTATCATGAGAAGAGTCCCGGCTCCAATCACTACCATTGCCGCGGCCTTAAGAACCGTAACCGTCTCTTCCAGCAGCAGGAATGCCAGCAGCATGGTTATTACCGTACTGGATTTATCTATGGGGGTGACCTTATTCACATCCCCCAGTTGCAGGGCGCGGAAATAACAAAGCCAGGAAGCTCCTGTGGCAACCCCCGACAGGATAAGGAACAGCAATGTCTCCCCGCGGATGCTTCCCAACGTATCCTGGGAGCCTACGACAAATACCATCAGCCAGGAAAACAACAGCACGATAACCGTACGTATGGCCGTCGCCACATTGGAATCCGTATCCCGGATCCCTATTTTGGCTAATATGGCGGTGATTCCCGCGAACAGCGCGGAACCGCACGCAAACAATATCCACATTTTCCGTTTACACCTGCCGGGAAGGCCGCTTCCTTCCCTTTCCTTTCCCGATCAGCACAGAGGGGCAAATACGCGGAGGACGGAATCAAACAGGCCGCCGATAATCCCCTGCTTGCAATCCTTCAATGTGATTTCCCTGCTGACTGCGATGGTATCCAGGCTGTCTTTCTTCAGTTCCTTCAGGCCGCCGGTCCGGTACAGGAGCGTTGCACATTCAAAATGGAGGTACAAGCTTCTGAAATCCATGTTTACGCTGCCTACCACGCCGAATTCATCGTCGCATATATAGCTTTTGGCATGGATAAAACCGGGTGTATATTCATAAATACGGATGCCTGCCCGGAGCAGGGGCGGATAATTGGAACGTGTCAGGCGGAAAATCATGGGTTTATCCGGAATCCCCGGCGTCACAATCCTCACATCCACGCCTCTTTTGGCCGCCACGCACAAAGCATTGCGCATTACGTCATCCACGATGAGATAAGGCGTAAATATGTAAACATATTTCTTCGCCTGATTCAGGATTTCCAGGTATACATTTTCCGCTATCGTTTCATTATCCAGAGGGGAATCGGTATAGGGCTGGACAAATCCCTCCCCTTCAAACGGCCCGGGATGGTGTACATGGGGCTTGAAACAGCTGATATCCGTATCCTCTTTGCGGAAGGCATTCCACATTTCCAGAAACATCTCCGTAAAGTTCCATACCCCTTCTCCCTTCAGCCTGACACCGGTGTCCTTCCAGTAGCCGAAACGCACCTTTTTGTTGATGTATTCATCTGCCAGGTTGATTCCGCCGGTAAAGGCGGTATACCCGTCTATATCAAGGATTTTCCTGTGATCCCGGTTATTCATAACCAGGGAGAAAAAGGGGATCACCGGGTTAAAGGCCATACATTTGATTCCGTATTTCTCAAGCCCCATAAAATAGCCGCCGGGAAGCAGGGTCACGCATCCCATGTCATCATAGATCATGCGCACATCCAGACCCTCCGCCGCCTTCTGCTTCAGGATTTCCAGGATTTGTTCCCACATTTCCCCTTCGGAAACGATGAAATACTCCACAAAAATAAAATGCTTTGCCGCTTTCAGCTCTTCCAGCATATCCACGAACATCTCTTCCCCGCTGGGATAATAGGTCACATCGGTGTTTCCGTAAACCGGGAAATCGCCCACACGCCTTACATAATCAAAGGTACCCGCGGCACGTCCGTGGACCCTTCCCAGATGATCCTGGATTTCCGCCTCCTGGAGCAGGCTGTCCTTAAACATCTCATGCTGTTCATTCAGCTTACGCCTCATTCTGCGTGACGGCTTTTTATCCCCCGAAAACAGGTAAAGCAGGCCGCCGAACAGAGGCAGCGTCATAATCAATACGATCCAGCCTATTTTATAAGCTGCATTATCGTCTTTTCCTATAATATACAGAACAATGGCAATACTGAGCGCCGTAAAAGCCGTTGTTATCCAACTGGAATATTTTGCAAGTTCCTCCAGCATAAAGATAATCCAGAGAATCTGAAGCAAAATGAGTACAACCGTAACAACAATGCGGTTGACCACCAGTCTTTTGTATTTCCCTTTCATCTGCTATCTTCCTTTCCGCTTCCCGTTCTGTCCTGCGGATGCTGCTCCTTCAGCCGGAACCTTCTTTTCCGTTTGGTTTCTCCGGTTGACATCATTGCGGATAAGCTTATAGGCCGTTGCCGCAATCGGGACTCCAAGAAGCATTCCCCCGATTCCTCCCAGGCCGCCGCCAACCGTAACGGCCGCCAGAACCCACATGCCGGGAAGCCCGATAGAGGATCCCACCACTTTGGGATATATCAGATTTCCTTCCAGCTGCTGCAGCACCACAATAAACACAACAAACAACAGAGCCTTGACAGGATCCACCGTAAGTATCATAAATGCTCCCACTGAAGCTCCCAGATAAGCCCCCACAACAGGGATCAGGGCCGTTGCCCCGATAAACGCGCCGATCATGGGCGCATAAGGGAAACGCAGCAACAGCATTCCCACAGTACAGAGTGTACCCAGAATTACCGCTTCTGTACACTGTCCGATAATAAAACTGGAAAAAGTTTCATTGGCCGTCCGGTACACATTCCGGATACGGGCAATTGTCTCCTCTTTCACATAGGCATGAAGTATTTTCTCCGCCTGGGAACGCAGCTTTTCTTTACCGGAAAGGATATAGATGGCAAAAACAAGGCCGATGAAGAAATTCACCACACTGCCCAGCACTGCCCCCACTGCGGTAAGAGTGGAATTGAGCACATCCCCCAGACCTGTTCTCGCAAAATCCATAACCTTTTCCATGGCACTGTTCCAGTCCACGTCTTTAATGCTTGCAGCAATATTCATGGCGTTGTTTTTCTCAAGCCATACGGCTGCCTCTTCCAGGAAAACCGGAACACTTCTTCCGATTACGCCGAAGGCCTTTCCCAGTTCAGGAAGAACCAGTCTTCCGATCAGCATTATTATCCCGATTACAAGAAGGATGGAAAGCAGGATGCTCACGCCTCTTCTGCTGGACCGGATCCATGTATTCCTGGAGCGCGGGAAATAAAGCCGCTCCACCCGGACCATGATTATATTGAGCACATAAGCCATTGCCGCCCCCAGCAGCAGGGAAAAAACCACATTCCATAAACTGACCGCCAGTCCTGCAATATTGTCAAAATAGCGGATCGCCAAAATGAGCAACGCGGCCAGGCAGATATAAATGATTACAGCACTGTCCGTTTTCTTTTTTTTCATAATACCTCCAATCGATTAGGCAGTTACAATTCTGTCTTATGCAAAACATTATCTTATCTTACCACAAATCTTTCCAGAAAGAAAGAACCGTCAGAAGCCGATCGGTTAAGATCTGCCCTGACGGTAATACCAGTGGAACGTTCCTTTATAACTGTTTTTGGAGAAGTATAGCGCTTCATCCGCACGGGAGTACAGGTTTTCAAAGGTTTCGTTCCCTTTTTCCCGGTACAGGCCGATGGAGCAGCTCAATACCACCTCATTTCCGTACCTCCCTGACATGGTCCGGTAGGCCTCCATCGCTTTCCTCGCTTTTTCCTCCGCTTCCTTTCTCGTATCGCTTTTATTCTCAAATACGGCGAACTCATCGCCCCCCAGCCGGCCTATGACCGCCTCCTCACCGAATACTTCTCTGAGGATTTCCGCCATTCCCATAATCACCCGGTCGCCCGCCACATGTCCATAGGTATCGTTCACCGCCTTAAAATCATCCAGATCTATCATATAAAAGGTCCCGCCGCCCGCTTCATTCAGCCGCCGCTTCACATACCGCTCAAAGCTCCCCCGGTTATACAGCCCGGTTATCAAATCCCTTTCTGACAGTTTCCGGTAATATGCCGCTTCCCTCTGCTGCCCGCCGGGAGGGTATTCTTCACAGGATTCCGCATTCCAGACCGGCTTCCTGTACAGGGCCGCATCCTCCTCGGGAAGGGATAAGTGGATATGCGCCACCCGGAATTTATTGGGACATTCTGCTTCCGCGGAAGCAGAGCATTCCCTTTCTTCCTCTTTCCAGACCACGCTGATCCGTACCTCCTTTTCCCACAATCCTGTCCTGGAATCCTCATTGGGTTCTTCTTCCTTTCCGGATACAAACAGCAATTCAAACTTGACATTGCCGCATACCAAAAACACCTTTTCCGACAGAGAAATGCTCTGAAACCATTCTTTCACCGGCCTGCATATATAATTTCTTCCATTCGTCCCTTTATCAGTATGCAGATCATTTTTTATTTGTTCTACAGATGTGTAGAATTCTTCAGACCGGCTCCCGATCACGATGGAATTATTGGTAAAAAATCCCGCAATTTCCTGGATTTCACCCAAACTGTGCCCGCCCAGGCAACGAAGCATCAACTGTTTTGTTAAGCCGCATAATTCCTTTTCAATCATTCCAACACCTTTCCCGGGCACATCTCAATTTTGCTCTAATACTAGAGCAATTATATCCTACTTTTTTAATAAAATCAATAATATATACCAATAATAGGAATCGGGAGATTATCGTTGGTTACGGTTCACACCATTCAGCCTCCGTCCCCGTTTCCTGCCCGCCTTCCGAGTCTCTTTGGAGCCGCCTGCCGGATATTTACATACAGCTTACGGCATCGCTCCATACGTCGAGACTCTATAAAGGCGGGCAGGCAGCGGAGGCGGAGGCTGAACTAAACACGATATATTCAGTGCTGTTAGGACGGAGAAAAACGAGACAGCACACTAGGGAGCAGTTTTTATGCAAAAAATAAAACACGATCTTTCTCTGGGTGCCAATATACGCACTCTCCGCAGATCCTGCGGTCTGACCCAGGAGCAGACAATAGCAAAGCTGCAGCTTTTAGGCTGCAGCCTTACAAGGGGTTCCTATGCAAAAATAGAAGCAGGTATCCAGAATATCAGTGTACAGGAGCTTCTGACCATGAAAGAGGTATTCCACGCGGAGTTCTCCGATTTCTTCCGAACGGCAGACGACGATTAACAGCCGGTCATAATGCGGATAATTTCCTTGTCCGTTTCTTTCATGCCGTCTTTACCCAGACGGCCCACAAGTGATTCAAGAGTGCATAAATCCCATCGCCGCAGGCGATTTTAAATGGATTTATGCATGTTACTGGTCACGGAGTGAACAGTAACCAGCCATCTCTAAAAAACAAATACAGGAACCCCCCGGAAACACTGAGTTCCCGGGGGGTGAGGTTATCTTATACAATCCCCTGTGCGGTCATGGCCGTTGCAACCTTTTCAAAGCCTGCAATGTTGGCGCCTGCCACATAGTTTCCTTCCATGCCGTATCGCTTCGCAGCATCATCCAGATTATGGAAGATATTAATCATAATTCCCTGCAGCCTGCTGTCCACTTCTTCGAAACTCCAGCTGAGGCGTTCGCTGTTCTGGCTCATTTCCAGAGCGGAGGTAGCTACGCCGCCGGCGTTTGCCGCCTTTCCGGGAACGAAAAGGACACCGTTCTTCTGCAGATACTCGGTAGCTTCCAGCGTGGTAGGCATATTGGCGCCTTCACAAACAGCTTTTACGCCGTTTGCAACCAGGCCTTCCGCATCGGAAAGGAGAAGTTCGTTCTGGGTGGCACAGGGAAGAGCGATGTCAGCCTTGACACTCCATACGCCTTTGCCGGAATGGTATTCCGCATGGGGCCTGTAGTTCAGGTAATCGGATACTCTACCGCGTTTTACTTCCTTGATTTCCTTCAGCGCTGCCAGATCAATTCCTTCCGGATCATATATCCAGCCGGTGGAATCGGAGCAAGTCACTACCTTCGCTCCCATCTGCTGTGCTTTCTGGATAGCATAGATCGCCACGTTTCCGGATCCGGATACAGCGATGGTCTTTCCTTCAATAGCAATGCCATTGCATTTAAGCATTTCTTTTGTCATATACAGCAGGCCATAACCCGTTGCTTCGGTTCTTGCCAGGGAACCGCCGTAGGTCAGGCCCTTTCCGGTAAGTACACCTTCATATACGTTGCGGATTCTCTTATACTGCCCGTACATGTATCCGATTTCTCTTGCGCCGGTTCCGATATCTCCGGCAGGGACATCGGTATCTGCTCCTATATGTCTGTAAAGCTCCGTCATAAAGCTCTGGCAGAAGGCCATAACCTCCCTGTCGGATTTCCCTTTCGGATCAAAGTCGGAACCACCCTTGCCGCCGCCGATAGGAAGGCCGGTGAGAGAGTTTTTAAACACCTGTTCAAAACCAAGGAATTTGATAATACCCAGGTTAACGGAAGGATGCAGGCGTAAGCCTCCCTTATAAGGTCCGATAGCGCTGTTGAACTGAACACGGAAGCCGGTGTTAACCTGAACCTGTCCCTTATCATCCACCCAGGGAATCCGGAACATAATCTGTCTTTCCGGATTAACGAGTCTTTCCAGCAACGCGTCTTTTCTGTAGGCTTCCTCATTGGCTTCCACCACCACTCTGAGGGATTCCAGAACTTCTTTAACTGCCTGATGAAATTCAGGCTGTGCAGGATTTTTCTCAATCACCTGCGCGATGACCTCGTCTACATATGACATGTGTGATTCCTCCTTAATTGTTTTTAACATAAAAAACGCCCAGGACAGATTACTGCTGACCTGAGCATTCCAGACGGCTTTGTCCGGCTATTATTATATAATGGATAAAGCCTGCATGCAAGTACTTTATTACGTTAACTTGACGAAATTTGCCAAAAAACACCTTATTATAGATACTTTTTCAGCTTTTCAATGGTTTCTTCTTCAAAATCCATAAGCTCACGGGCCAGTTCCGTGCTTTCATTCCCTGCATTCCCAAAGTGGTTCAGGGCCTTCCACATACTTGTCAGCCCTCTGCTGCTTCCCTTAATCATAAGCTCGGCAATATGGCTGGTGCTGGTGTTAAGAAGCGTATTGGCCTGTATGCTGCCCTTCAGCATCAAATCCGATACGCCGTTCGCCTGGTAGTTCTCCCCTCTTCCTTCCAGCATCTCACGACGGGCCTTGTCCCTCAGCTCTGAATATTTCAATTCCTGCCTGCTCAGCTGCAAAGCAAAGGCATCATCGGACAGCTTTGGGGATAAAGTTTCGATCGCTTTGATTCCCATTTCCGCATTTTTTTGGATCTCTCTGTAAATTGCCGCATCATCACCGCGCATCTTTTCTGCCTCCCTTCGCCGGTTGAACAAAAGCCTGACTTCTTTATGTTCAAAAAAACCGGGAATACTTTTATTTTAAAAAGTATTCCCGGTAAATGGGTTCCTTATTCCAATGTCTTTCACAGACATTTGTTATACTTACTTTAAGATATCTGTCTTGATATATCCGGTTTCGCCCTTAAATTTTACTTTAGTCCAGCCGTCAGCCTGTTTCATCAGGATTTCCACTTCATCACCGTAGTATCCCACACCAAGCCTGTCCGCTGTCTCACTTGCCGATTTACGGATATTTACGGTAGTGGTCAGACGATAGGTTCCGCTGTTAGGCACATCCACAGAAGCCGCACCATCGCCCGCTCCGGGAGCCGAAACAGGATTATCCGTATTGGCATTTCCAGCCGCTTCCTGTTCCCCTGTGTTCTCTGCAGCCGGGGTATCCTCCGCCGGTTCATTTTCTGCCGGAGCTTCCTCCGCAGGCTCCAGGAACTCCGATTTAATATAGGCTTCCTGTCCGTCAAATTCAATTTTAGACCAGCCGTTCGCACGGTTTTCCAGAAGAGCAAACTCTTCTCCCACCTGCGCTTTGCCAAGGCTGTCCGCTGTCTCGCTGTCCGACTTCCGGATATTCACCACATCCGTAGCCTTCACGCGGGATGCGGTCTGTGCTTCTCCGGCATCAGCCGGCTGTTCGGTACCGGCCTCTTCCGCCGTCTCTGTCTGAACGGCTGTCTCCGCTTCCGCAAGAGCATCACCCACCGCAGTCTTCAGGCTCTCTGAAAGCTCCGTGAGGAACGCCGCCAATTCTTCATTCTCAGTAACCGCCTCATTGTATTCCACCTGAACCCGGTTAAACAGATCCACCACATCGTCCTGCTTGGTTACATTCGTCCGGTATTCCTTCATGGATTCATCTTCCGAGCAGTCATGGATGTAATAGCTTCCATCGTCCTTCTTGCACACAATATACGTATTAAGCCCGGTAACCTTCTGCTCTATGTCGCGGAACTTGGCATAATAGGTAACGTAAACCACATACGAATCGGCTTCCGGCCCCGGCTTGGTATAGCAGTTAATATCATCATAGCTTTCCAGGTATTTGCTCTTTTCCTGAATCCGGAGCAATTCAGCCTGGTCCGAATAATCCTTCAGGGTATTAATGGTATCGATATCTCCCGATGCCGCCGCCTGATAATATTTTTCCATCAGGGCATTGACTTCGGGGTTTGCATTTTCTTCCAGAGGCACATCCGGCACCGCTGTCTCCGTCTGGGCTTCCGTCGATTCCGCGGGCTGGGCTTCCGCCTGCAGGTTTTTATTTTTACCGGTACTGCTTCCTATCAGGGATCCGAGCAAAATGCCGATTCCCAGAAGCACAACTGCAATCACTACGATAACAGCCAGCGATTTCTTGTTCTTTTTCAGAAGTTCCAAAAACTCATTGGGGGTACCCTCCGGTTTGGAGGTTTCCTTTTTATCTTTTTGTTCTTCGCTCAATATCACACCTTCATTCTTAATACAAAAGCCGTAAAATTCTCATCCGCCACCGGGCCGGCATACTTTCCCTGAAGGGAAATATATGCCAGAGTGACACAAATGCACCCGACAGGAATCGAACCTGCATTAAAGGCGTCGGAGGCCTCCGTTCTATCCATTAGACTACGGGTGCATAAGCATATGGTGATGCACTGGTTAATTATTACAAACTTGTTACATGCATCGCTCTGACATATATTAGCATAACTTTCCCCGGATGTCCAGACCACATTTTGGAAAAAAAAGAATTTTTAGATCATTTTAAGAAATAATCAGAATATCAAAGAATAGTTATCCTGCCGTTTTCGCGGCAAAAATAATAGACATTATCGGATAAAAGCTCTTCCTGCGGCACATTCTGGCCGTTCACCTCGCGCACCATATCATACAGGTGCTCTTTATTTTCCACTCCCGTATCAGCCAGCAGGATTACCTCATGTACGGAGCTGGGAAAAATATAAAAATCATGGCCGAATTCGTTGGCGTATTTTTCCAGCACCTCCGGATACAGGACGGATGCGGCTCCATAAAAATGTTGTTTATTTGTCAGTATATACATCTTCCTTTCCGAATTTTCCCTTTTGGGCCATCCCACAAGAAAATCCGCAACGCCGTCCAGAATAGCCAGACAGCCGTCCTCGTCCTCTTCCGGATTCTCCATTTCCACGGTTTCTGCCATCCGGTCCTGCACAGCCTTCCGGATGATATCAAACATAAAATCATCCATGGAGGAAATCTCCGGAGGAAGTATCCTGGGCATATTTTCCATGGCATCCTGCCAGAGCTGTTCCTCCGTTACCTCCCACAGATCCGTATGGCTTTCATTGATCAGGATACAGGCGCAGCCCATCCGGTCGCTCATCAGGATACAGCAGTAAACAACGGCCAGATCCATGAATTTCCTGTGGGGAACCTTATCCAGCAGCTGCCTGTTCTTCTCATAATTAATCAGCCGGCATGCCAGCTTGGGCTTTACCCTTACGTACTCATGGAAAAAGTCCATATTCAAGTCCGGCTCCGGTTTATTTTCTTCATAAATGCTGCAAATCTGGCGGATTATTTCACTGAAGGGCTTTCCCTGGCCATATTCCTCATAAAGCCCGTTCAAATAGATTGTGGAAGCCACATCGCTTTCCTCATTCATGAAAATCAGGCCGCTCAGGGTCACGCCGTTATTTTTCAGCACATTGCTTACGGTCAGGTGGATTTTATCACCAAAATAAGCCTGTACGGCATTTTTAACTTTTTCCAGAAACTTATCAAATTCCATTCCTTTTCCTCTCTTTACCTTGTTATAAGGCAACAGTCTTCCCACAATCCGCTTTTTTCTTCCCTTCCTCAATAAAAAAGACAATGAAAACTCTGCCAAGCAGAAATCTCATTGTCTTATAGGCTAATAATAGAATTATGCCTGTCCGTATTATGCTCTGGAAAGATATTCGCCAGTTCTGGTGTCGATTTTAATCCGGTCACCCTGGTTTACGAACAGAGGCACATATACAACAGCTCCGGTTTCAACAGTTGCGGGCTTGGACGCGCCTGTAGCGGTATCGCCCTTGAATCCGGGTTCTGTCTCGGTAATCTCCAACTCAACGAAAAGCGGAGGCTCAACTGCAAAAACATTCCCGTTATGGGAACATACCTTGCAGACTTCATTTTCCTTTACGAATTTTAATGTATCTCCAACCGTTTCAGAATTAAGGGCTACCTGATCATAGGTTTCCATATCCATAAAAGTAAATAAATCACCGTCAGAATATAAATACTGCATATCTTTTCTATCAATACGTGCCTGCGGGAATTTTTCAGTGGGCCGGAAGGTCTTCTCTACAACACCTCCGTTAATGATATTCTTCAGCTTTGTCCGTACAAAAGCGGCGCCTTTACCAGGCTTAACATGCTGAAACTCAATTATCTGAAAAATATTGTTATCTACTTCAATCGTAATACCATTTCTGAAATCACCTGCAGAAATCATAAAAAATCTTCCTCCTAAATTTTCGCGTTTAATTCTCTACTAGTTTATAATAAAATTTCTCTTTTTTCAACTGTTTTTTTACAGAATCTGCTTTTCCCCGGATTCCAGGTCACCATTCACGGCCCTTTGCGCCTGCAAGAATGAAATCAATCGCCTGGAGGTAGCCGTCAAGCCCCCGGCCGTAAATCTGTTTGTCGCAGGCCGGAGCCGTGACCGATATTTTGCGGAACTCTTCCCGTTTGGTGATATCGGAAATGTGGATTTCCACCTTGGGTACCGTGATGCTGGAAAGGGCATCCCGTATGGCGTAGCTGTAATGGGTGAACGCGCCCGGATTGATGACGATCCCTTCGGTTCCGTCAAAATAGGCCTCCTGCAGCCTGTCGATAATAGCGCCTTCATGATTGCTCTGGAACACGGTCACCTGGCTGCCTGTTTCCTTCCCCTTCTTTTCAAGAAGCTTCAGAAGGTAATTATAATCCTGATTTCCATAAATCGCTTTTTCCCGGATTCCCAGGAAATTTAAATTAGGGCCGTTAATCACAAGTATTTTCATCCGCCGTCTCCTTTTCCCCGCCGGCTATGCCGGCGATTTCTCCGATAATCTCCTCAAAATCCTTACCGTCCACATCGACCGTAATATCGGCGGCCGCCTGGTAAACAGGGTTCCTGATTTCCAGAAGCCTCCTGATTTCTTCCATGGGGTTTTCCTTCTGCAGAAGGGGGCGGGTATCATCTCCCTTCAGCCGCTCATAGACCGTTTCCGCGCTCACGCGCAGAAACACCACCGTCCCCAGCTCTTTCAGCAGCATCCGGTTTTCCTCCCGCATAGGAAGTCCGCCCCCGGTGGAGATGATCTGCTCTCCTTCCGTTTCCAGAAGGCTTCTCAGAGCCGCCGTTTCCATTCTCCGGAACCCCTCTTCTCCCTGCCCGGCAAATATTTCAGAAATGCTCCTGCCTTCTTCCTTTTCGATCAGGCGGTCCGTATCCACCAGCTGCTGGCGCAGCCGGTAGGAAAGCCGGATTCCCACGGTGGTTTTCCCGCTTCCCATAAAACCTGTCAGAATAATGTTTTTCTTCCTGTCACTCATGTTCTCCCGGTTCCTTTTTCGTAACCGATCAGGCTTGTTGATCGGTTACCTTTTTCATCTGTTCATAACAAAAGTCCGCATCCTCTTCCCGGACGGAAACGCCGGTCCATAGTTCAAAGGCTTCCACGCCCTGAAACAACAGCATCTTCAGGCCATTGCAGGCTTTTCCGCCCGCCGCTCTCACAAGGCGCATGAATTTCGTATCCGCGGGGCGGTATATCAAATCGTATCCCGTATGTACCAGCCGGTAAAAACCGGGATCCTCAATAACCGCTTCCTCCGTATGGGGAGCGAGACCCACGGAGGTTCCCTGGATCACCAGATATTGATCCCCTGCAAGCTGTTTCCAGCCGTCCAGTCCCATCGCACGGATGCAGCATCTCCCCGCCTTTTCGTTTACCTCCCTGGCAACCGCCTCTCCCTTTTCCAGGCTGCGGTTCAGTAGATATACCTGTTTGGCCCCGCGCAGAGCGCACAAAAAAGCCGCCGCCCTTGCCGCGCCCCCCGCTCCCAGCAGGATTACCTCCTCGCCGGAAACCGAAATTCCTTCCGCCAAAAGGGCCCTGTACAATCCGGACAAGTCGGTATTGTATCCGCAAAAGCCCTGTTCTGTCCTGACCAGGGTATTTACCGCCCCGATACAGGATGCCTCCCTGTCTATCCCGGATAAAAAGGGGATTACCGCGCTTTTGTGCGGCACCGTAACATTTACCCCGAGCAGGTTCAGCGCCCACGCGCCTTCAACGGCCTGACGTACCTGTTCCCCTTCCACCAGGAATGGGACATAGACCATATTGATGCCGCATCGCTTTGCCAGGGTGTTATGGATGACAGGGGAAAGGGTATGCTCCACCGGGTTCCCCAAGAGGGCACAGGTTCTTGTCTTGCCGTCAATCATGCTGTTTTCCTCCTTCTGCCGCCCGTTTTTTCTTATAAAAATGGAGGACAATCTTCTCCAGATAGCGTTTCAGCACGATCTGAATCTCTTCCCGGGGATTAATCGGCTTCACCAGATAGCTGTAAAGCCCCGCTTTTCTTGCTCCCCATACATCGGTAAACAGCTGATCGCCCACAAAAAAGGTATTGACGTCATCCGTCCCCATCTTGTCCATCGCCCGTTCATAATTTTTGATGCCCGGCTTACCGGCTTTGTATATATAATTCACATGTACCGCATCGTTGAACATTTTTACCCGTGGCTCCTTATTATTGGAAAGCAGAAGGCATTCATAACCAATGCCCTTCAGCCGCTTAAAAAGTGCGATGCTTCTGTCATCTGCCGGCGCTCCGTGCGGCACAAGCGTATTATCAATATCAAATATAATACCTCTGTAACCCTTCTTATACAGCCCCTCATAGTCTATTACATAAGCACTTTCCACATAGCTGTCCGGATAAAACTTCTCAAACATGGATTTTCTCCCTTTCTCACTTAGCAGTAACCGCGCGCAGCTTCTGCGTTCATACCGCCGGACCGGAGGAATCCGTTCCGGGGGACTCAATTCCCGCCGCTTCCAGCAGGCTTTTCGTATAAGGATGCTTCGGATGGAAATAAACATCGTCCACATCCCCGCTTTCCACAATTTCCCCGTCTTTCATGATCATAACCCGCTGACTCAGCTGGTACACCACACGCATATCATGGGAAATAAAGAGGATGGCAAGGCCCAATTCCTTCTGTATGTTCCTCAGCAGCGCGATGACCTGCGCCTGTATCGTCACATCCAGAGCCGAAACCGGCTCATCCGCAATCAGGAGCCTGGGGGATAGCATCAGGCTTTCCGCGATACAAACCCTCTGCCTCTGGCCGCCGGAAAGCTGCCGCGGATAGCGATCCGCCTGCTTTTCATCAAGCCCCACCTTCTTCAGCATTTCCAGCACCTTCTCCCTGCGCTGCTGTCTGTTCAGATCCGTATTCAGCCGCAGAGGCTCTTCCAAAATCCAGCCTACCTTTTTTACGGGATTCAGGGAGCTGTAAGGGTCCTGGAAAATCATCTGGGGATGCCGGGATTTCTGGACGATAACTCCCTCATATTTGGGAATCAGCCCCAGAAGCGCTTTGGAAAGCGTGGACTTTCCGCAGCCGCTCTCTCCCACCAGCCCCATGACTTCACCCTCCCGGATGGAAAAGGAGACGCCCTTTAATACATCCAGATCTTTTTTGGGATGGAACAGGCCCCCCTCCTCCTGGGCGTAGGAAACACGCAGATCTTTTACCATAAGGACATACTTTGTCTGTTTTTCTTCCATTTCAAACCTCCGCAGGCTTTACGCATCTGGGAATAGCGGCTATCAGATTCCGGGTATAATCCTCCCGGGGATGTTCAAATATCTCCCGGCAGTCCCCCTGCTCCACCACCGCCCCGTCCTTCATCACCACAATGCGTTCGCAAAGACGCTTTACCAGACTCAAATCATGGGAAATGAACAGGATTCCCGTTTTCTTTTCCTGATTGAGTCTGGAAAGGAGCCTGACAATCTGAAGCTGCACCGTAACATCCAGGGCTGTGGTGGGTTCATCCGCAATCAGCAGCCTGGGTTCACAGATCATGGCAGCCGCGATCATAACCCTCTGCCGCTGCCCGCCTGATATCTGGTGGGGATAGGAATGATACATACGCTCCGGATCGGGCAGTTCCACTACTTTCAGCATTTCCAGGGCTTTTTCCCGGAGTTGCTCCCGGCTCATGTCAGGACGGTGTATACGCAGGCTTTCCTCTACCTGCCGGCCGATCCGGTATACCGGATTCAGGGATGTCATAGGCTCCTGGAACACAATACCGATATCATCTCCCTGAAAAGCCCGGAGCTGCTCCCTGGGACAGGTGAGCAAATCCGTTCCCTGAAACAGGATCTGCCCGGTTTTCTTCATATCATGCCTGCGGAGCAGTCCCGCCACCGCCAGGGCCGTCATGGATTTCCCGGATCCGGATTCCCCGACCAGACCGACAATATCCCCCTCGTCCATATGGAGGTTCAAATGATAGACCACCGTTTCCGGGACAAGATGATCATGGAATTCCAGATTGAGATCAATTACATCAAGCATACCCATACCCGCCTTTCCCCTTCAGCCCTTCTGCAAGCAGGCTGAAGCCCAGAACCATCAAAACGATAAACATGCCGGGAAACAGCGCAAAGCCGGGGGCGGAGAAAATATAGGTCTGCGCTTCGGAAAGCATCCTTCCCAGGCTGGCTTCCGGAGGCTGTACCCCGATCCCAAGGTAGCTCATACCCGCTTCCGCCAGCACCGCGTTATTAAACCCAATCATCACCGCCGGGACAAGCACCTTTAGGGTGTTGGGCAGGATATGAACGAACATAATACGCAGACGTCCGGCACCTGCCAGTCTTGCCAGCTTCACATAGTCCATATTTTTACAGCGGATGAATTCGGAGCGCACAATCCTGGCAAAGCTGGGAATAAAGGCAATTCCCAGGGAAATGATCACATTCCCCTTTCCCGGCCCCAGAAGGCTGATAAAAACCAACGCCAGAAGGATGCTTGGAAACGCGAATACCACATCATTGATACGCATCAGCACCTCATCCAGCAGACCGCCGAAATATCCCGTAAAAGCGCCCAGAAGCACCCCGAAAAAGGTGCCTATGGCAACGGTCGACAACGCCACCGACAGCGTTGTGCCGCTGCCCTTCATCACCCGGCTCAGGATATCCCTGCCGAAATTATCGCACCCGAAGGGATGGGCGAGCGTGGCGCCGGAAAGCTTATTTGCATTATCCATAGCCGTTGGATCATATGGTGTATAAAAGATTCCGATAAGCACCACCAACAGGACAAAACCTGTGAGAATGCTTCCGAGAATTAAATTCAGGTTCTTTTTCTTCATAGTTTGGCCTCATCTTTCCGCGGCAGTTTCTTACTGTACACGAATCCTGGGATCGATTTTCTTATAAATGGAATCCACCAGGAAATTGATGAAAATAACAAGAAAGGCCAGCAGAACAATAATGGCCTCCACCACCGGATAATCCCTGTTTGATATGGATGTGAGCAGGATCCGTCCCAGGCCGGGAATATTAAATACCTGCTCGATGATGATGCTTCCCGCTAGCATATCCGTAAGCGCCATACCCAGAAAAGTTACCACAGGAATCATGGCATTCTTCAGCAGATGGCGGTACATCACATCCCTGGTGCTGTTCCCCCTGCTGTATGCCGTCCTGGCATAATCCTGCTGCATTTCCTGTATGATGGAGCTGCGCAGCAGCTTAACAGCCATTGCAGCTTTGGGAAGGGCGATGGACAGCGCCGGAAAAAAGAGGTATCCGATAAAACCGGTTATACTTTTGGTATAGGATACATAGCCGCCCGGCGTGAATAAATGGAGAATCAGGCCGAAAAGGAGGGTTATCAGTATTCCTGAAAAGAAAGGCGGGATTGCCATAATGATCTGGTTCAGCACAGATACCACATGATCCGCCGCCCCTCCCTCATGCCTGGCCGTATAAAGCCCCAGGGGGATAGAGATGAGCACCATCATGGCAAACGCCATCAGGGTCAGGGTCAGGGTGACAGGGATTTTTTCCGCCACCATATCCTCCACCGGCATTTGATAGCTGTAGGAGGTTCCCAGATCCCCCTTAAGCAGACCGCCAAGCCAGCCGGCAAAGCGTACCGGGAGGGGGCGGTTCAGCCCCATCTCCTCACGCAGCGCCTCCACCTTGGCCGGCGTGGCCTCCGTGCCCAGCTTTGCCGTGGCGGGATCCCCGGGAATCCATGCAAATGCAAGAAACACCAGAAAGGACACCACCAACAGGGTCGCAGCCATGGATACCAGTTTTTTTATCAAATATTTCACATCTCTCACGCTCCCTTGCAAAGCCGGAATCCGGAACCTATTGTCCGGCGATTTTAAGCTTGGCGATATCCTGCACATACAGCGGATAAAACTCGTACCCTGTATATTTTTTGTTCAACGCCACCAGATAAGGCAGATCCTGAATATATACATTGGCCGCATGCTCTGCCAGAAGCGTTTCACAATCCTTGAACGCAGCCGTTTTTTCTTCGTCTTCAATTGTGGCAAGCGCTTTGGCATAAGCGGCATCATAATCCGCATTGCTGAAATTAATAAAATTGTTGCCCGCCGTGGATACGAAACGGGAAAGCAGTGCGCTGGGGGTCAGGCTGGATGCATCCACTCCCACCACCGTAGCTTCATACTTTCTTCCCGCATATACATCGGACAGCCAGCTGTCCCATTCAATGAGATTGATTTCTGCCGTCACGCCGATTTTTTTCAGCTGTTCCACAATTACCTGCGCCGTATCGATATGCTGCTGGTAATTGGACGGAACCGTTATGGTAAAGGAAAAGCCGTTTTCATACCCGGCTTCCTTCAAAAGCGCCTTCGCCTTATCCAGATCCTGGCTGTACATGTCATTCAGTTCCGGCATATAGTATTTCCCAAAAGCAGGAAACATACTGCTGCCGATTTCCGTTCCTTTTCCGTCGGAAACAATATCCATAATTTCCTGGGGATCCACCGCATAACACAATGCCTGACGGACACGTTCATCGGTAAAAGGTTCCGCCGCATTATTCAGATACAAGGCCTGTACCAGATTCATGGTACCCTCAAGCACCTGGAAATTGTCTCCCAGCTGTTCCGCCTGTGCGGGCGTCACCCTGGCAAACATATCGATGGAGCCTCCCTGCAGATCCATGACGATGGAATCCGCATTGGCGCATACCTTGAAGGTAACATGCTCGATATTGGCAGGTGTTCCCCAATAATCATCGAATTTTTCCATCACAAAATTTTCCTGGGGGGAACGGGATACGTATTTATACGGCCCGGTTCCGATAGGATTGGTATCCGGGCTTTCATTGGATGCCGGTATAACGGCATTGGTCATATAAGCCAGAAAATCCGTGTCAGGCCCGTCCAATACCACTTCCACTGTTTTTTCATCCAGAATATCCACACTTTGAATATGAGAATACGCCGCTACCAGGGGTTCCCCATTTGTGGTATCGGCGCATCTGTCTATGGAATACTTCACGTCTTCGGCCGTTACCGGACTGCCATCATGGAATTTTACTCCTTCCCTTAAGGTAAAGGTGTAGGTGGTCGCATCTTCCGATATCTGAAAATCACTCGCAATTGCCGGCTGCAGATCTCCGCTGCTGTCCGGCTTTACAAGTCCTTCGTACAGATTAAACAATACCTCTTCCGTTCCTGCCGCCACCGCTTTGTGAGGGTCAAGACTGTCTTCTATGTCCTGAGGTATGCCAATCGTTATCTGAGAAGAGTTCTCACCCGCCTTATCACCTGAGCATGCGCTCAGTGCAATAGTTAGTGTTGTGCACACTAAAGTCAAAAGAAACCGTTTTAAAGTCTTTGTCTTCATGTGTTTTCCTTTCTCTCTCAGCACTTTTCCGACCCGGTGCGCAGCAAATGCGCAGACCTGTCTGAACTGTCACGTGAAAAGTACCTTTTCTATATTTAGTTTTACCGTAGTATTGTATACAAAAACAAAAAAAATTGCAAGAAAAAAATCTGTGCACAGATTTTTATTCCATCTGTGCACAGAGGCGGATGCGCGACGCAGTACTATCCCTTCGTACTAATAACCTTCTTCAGTTCGTCCATAAACGTATTGATATCTTTAAATTCCCTGTATACAGAAGCAAAACGTACATAAGCAACCGCGTCCAGGTCCTTCAGCCTGTCCATCACCAGTTCCCCGATAACCTGGCTGGGTATTTCCTTTTCTTCCATATTAAATACTTCCGTCTCCACCTCATCCACCAGACGGGTGATCTGATTGGCGCTTACCGGACGTTTATGGCAGGCACGCAAAACTCCGGCTTCAATCTTGGAACGGTCATACGTTTCCCTGTTATTGTCCTTTTTAATGACAATTAACGGGATTGTCTCAATCTTTTCATACGTGGTAAAACGTTTGCCGCATTCGTCACACATACGGCGCCTTCTGATGGAGTTATTCTCATCAGCCGGCCTGGAATCGATCACTCTTGTATTGTCTCGACCGCAAAAAGGACACTTCATGTTCGGCTCCTATCTGTGCTTTGGCACATTTCCAATCAACAAAGGCAGAAAACAGCCTGTTTCCGCCCTCCATATTATTCCATTTCTGTTTTATTATAAAGTAGCTTTGATTTTATGTCAACTTAGAAACGAATGTGCAGGTGACGCCAACCTTTTTTATCTGCACCCACCCATGTCCGCCGGCTGTCTGCGTGGCGTTCCCGGGACTGAAAAGGAATTGGGGTATTTGACCCTCGCGGCAGTCGCCAAGTGGATGCACGTGTGCATCCGTTTGGCTCATTGCCCGCGGGAATAAAGTAACATTAGTTACATTCCGGCAAATCAACAATAATAATATCCGGTCCTATCTGTTTAATATCTTTATAGCAGATCACATGATCCGTATCACAGGAAAAAAAAGATTTCCATTTAGCTCCACCGGGGACAATCAGCTTGCAGATGCAGCCGGTACACTGGTCAAACTCGAAATCGGTCACATGTCCCAGCTTTCTGCAGTCTCTCAAATTTATAACTTCCTTACACTTCAGTTCTGAAAAAAGCATATCTTTCTCCCTGACGCGTGATGCGTTCACCCATTTATTAGTATCATATGCTGCTTTTCCCTTTCTGCCACTCCCACGGGGAAAACAAATCCGCCTTCCCCTGCTGTTGCGGCGGATAAGATTTCTTCCCCCAAAAAAGAAAAACCGGCCACATCCGTTTTTCCGGATATGGCCGTTATACAAAACAGGCGCCCGCCTGTTGCTCTCTTCCTTTCCCATACGTTCTCAGCTCCCGCCCGTATTAAGCGGTCAGATAATTTTTCATCACCTTCAGCGCATTTTTTTCCAGCCTAGACACCTGTGCCTGGGAGATGCCGATAAGCTCCGCCACCTCCATCTGTGTCTTTCCTTCAAAAAAGCGCAGGGATATAATTTCAAATTCCCTGTCATTCAGCTTTTTCATCGCCTCACTTAAGGACAGATGCTCCACCCAGGTTTCTTCTTTGTTTTTCTTATCGCTGATCTGATCCATGACATATAACGTATCCCCGCCGTCCGTATATACCGGCTCATACAGGCTCATAGGATTCTGGATAGCATCCAGGGCATATACCACATCCTCTTTTGAAATACCTATTTCCGTGGCCACCTCGGCAATGGTAGGCTCCTTCTGGTTCTGTTTCATCAGGTTTTCTTTGGCATAAATCGCTTTGTAGGCCGTATCCTTCAGGGAGCGGCTCACACGGATGGCGTTGTTGTCCCGCAAAAACCTCCTGATTTCCCCGATAATCATAGGTACCGCATAGGTACTGAATTTTACGTTCAGCGTGGAATCGAAATTGTCAATCGCCTTGATCAGGCCGATGCAGCCAATCTGGAACAAATCATCCACATTTTCATTACTATTGGAAAACCGTTTGATCACACTGAGGACAAGACGCAGATTTCCTTTGATATACTGCTGTCTCGCTTCCTCGTCCCCTTCTTTTATCCGCTCAAAAAGCTGTGTTTTTTCCTCATTGGTAAGCACCGTAAGCTTTGATGTATTTACCCCGCAGATTTCCACCTTATTCAGTGCCATTGCCGAATCCTCCTGCTCTCATTTTCTACTAAAGAGAATTCTCACAATTTCACCCAAATATACCAAACAGGAAATACAAAATCTGGAAACTTTATTCTTTTACCATTTCCCTCTTCAGCCGCTTCATGATCTTCTTTTCCAGCCTGGAAATATAGGACTGGGAAATGCCCAGCAGTGTGGCTACTTCCTTCTGTGTCATTTCCTGCCCGTCCGGGGTATTAAGACCGAATCTTAAGTTAATAATGGTCTTTTCCCTGTCGGTCAGCTTATTGATGGCCTTGAGGAGAAGCTTTCTTTCCACTTCATTTTCAATGTCCCGGTAAATAACGTCCTCGTCCGTCCCCAGGATATCGGAAAGAAGAAGCTCGTTTCCGTCCCAGTCCACATTCAAAGGCTCGTCAATGGAGACTTCAAGGCGGGTTTTGTTATTACGGCGCAGATACATGAGGATCTCATTTTCAATACAGCGGGAGGCATAGGTCGCCAGCTTGATATTTTTGTCCGGTTTAAAGGTGTTGATGGACTTGATCAGTCCGATGGTACCGATGGAAATCAGGTCTTCCACACCGACTCCCGTATTGTCGAATTTCTTTGCTATGTAAACGACCAGTCTGAGGTTATGTTCAATCAGAATATTCTTCGCTTCGTCTTCATATTCCGTCCCCAGATCGCTTATGATTTCATTTTCTTTTTCTGATTCCAGCGGCGGCGGCAGAACCTCTGCCCCTCCGATGTAATGGATATCCCCCTGGCCTGATAAAAGGAAACTGGGTTCCCTGCGAATCATCTTAAACTGCATTTTTCCTGGTATTGCGACTTTTAGTATCATGTCCGTTCCTCCGATTTTCAAATAATGCAGGATGCAGGATCATCTGGTAACCGCCATGTGCCGAGGCCTTTCCTTCATACAGGCCAAGAAGCGCTTTTTCGACAATCAACTCCTGTCCATCTTTCTTTACCTTAAGTTTCTCAATTTCCACCGCCTGCATCATGCCATGCTTTTTTCCGATGGAGTGATAGGGAATAAGACGGAACTTTTCAGGGATATCCAAGGGGATTTTCCCTTCCAGCGCCTCTCTTTCCACAACGCATACCGGTTTCCCGCTTATAGGATCATACAGGCTGTTGCCGCTGTCTATCAGCGCCTTCAGCATAAGCTGTACCTCCCCTTCTTCCAGGATTACGGTTACCACTATCTCTTCCCTCTTTATCTGCTCCCAGCGCAGGATACAAAGTGCAGTGATGCCTATCGCCGCAGCGCAGGCCGATGCCTGCAGGGTGTCCATTGCGGTCTCCCTGCCACACACAGCGCGAAGGGCACTGAGGGCTCCTGCCAGCAGAAACGCAGCCCCGTGATACAGGATTACGGCCTTGCAGAAAACCTGCAGGGACTTTATCCGGAACGCCATTCCCAGCGTCACCAGGCCGCTGCATGCAAACAGCAGAATCTTCATGCTTCTGCCCATATCGGGCATGAGTAGAATCATACAAAAAAGCAGCGCGCCGGCCGACGATGCCAGGACAATCCGTTTCAGCGTGACAGTGCTTCGCAGAAATGCCCTTGTCAGCAGCAAAAGCATGCAGCTTTGTATGAACTGAAGCAGAAACAGGCGGTCAATATATACGATGTATCTCACCTCTCACCTCCTGTATTATAGGACTGCTTACATGGGTTAATTATAGCGGCCAGTCCCCGCATTTTTTGTCGGAACCACGCATATTCTCTTCTGTATCCGTCTGTAATTTTCGACAAATTTATATAATTGACCGCGGGAAAAAGGCTTGTTCCCTCCTTTTCCCGCGTTTCGGGGATCAAAAAAGAACCGCTGTCCTGCGGTTCTGTCGGATAATCCGGAAAAACTGCGTATTCCGGAAGATATAAGAAAGTGCCTTCGGCACTAGAGCGAACTTTTGAAAAGTTCGCTCTAGTACTAAGCTTACTTATTTATAATGAGTGCAGATAACGCTGCAGAAAATCCGCAACGGCCCCAACAGTCACAAAAGCCACGGCAGCCATACCCGCCGCCGTTTTAAAACCTATCACCTCAAAATGTTTCCGAAGGCCCTTTTCCTCCCTGTCGGGCTTTTTCCCCTTCACTATAAGCATTCCCGCCAAAAGAAACAGAAGAAGAGCCGCAATCAGGAAAACGCCGTTTTTTGCTGTTTCCAAGCCGGCATCTATGCCGCCCTTTCCGAAAAATAAGCCTGAAACCAATAAAAGAACAGCCGCTGCCAATGCAGCAGCCATTCCCAAGAGAAGCGCTTTTACCAAATCCTTAAGCAGATTTTTTATTCTATTCATATTCACTCCTCAAAAACCGTATCACTTACCGTCGTTTTTCCTGTACACAGCGATGGCAGGCCACATAATGCTCTTCCCCGATCTCCGTAAGAGACGGCATTTCCTGTTCGCAGACGGGCATCGCATATTTGCACCTTCCCCTGAATCTGCAGCCGGGCTTTGTGTTGATGGGGCTTGGCACTTCCCCCTCCAGGCGTATTTTGTTCTCGTCCCTTTCCTTTTCGATCTCCGGATCCGGAATGGGGATAGCGGAAAGCAAAGCCTGCGTGTAGGGATGAAGAGGGTTTTCGTATAATTTCGCGGAGGTTGTCAGCTCCACCAGCGTCCCCAGATAAAGCACCGCCACCCTGTCGGAAATATGCTTTACCATGGACAGGTCATGTGCCACAAACAGGTAGGTCAGCCCCATCTTCTTCTGCAGATCAACGAGCAGATTGACAATCTGCGCCTGGATAGAAACATCCAGCGCAGAGATCGGCTCGTCCAGTACGATAAACTCCGGCTGCACCGCCAGCGCGCGGGCAATACCGATTCTCTGACGCTGTCCGCCTGAAAATTCATGTACAAACCGGTTCGCATGTTCCCTGTTTAACCCAACCAGTTCCAGATACTTATAAATGATATCCTGGCGCTCCTGTTTTGTCTTTGCCAGGTGATGGATGTCAATTCCCTCGCCGATGATTTCCGCAACCGTCATACGGGGATCCAGGGAATTATAGGGATCCTGGAACACCATCTGCACTTCTTTTTTAAAGGACCGTTTCTCCTTCGGATCCAGCGCGTGTACATCCTGCCCTTTGTACAGGACCTTTCCGTCCGTTCTGTCATAAAGGCCGATACAGGTACGGCCGCAGGTCGTCTTGCCGCAGCCCGATTCCCCTACCATTCCCAGCGTCTCGCCCTTATAAATGTCAAAGGAAACATCATCCACCGCTTTTAATATGGCGTTTTTCCCCACATGAAAATATTTTTTCAGATGCTGTACGGAAAGCAGCACTTCCTTTTGTTCCTTCATCGCTTTCCTCCTTTCCGCTCCGGCATCTCCACCTTCGGCGCCATCTCATGATGCAGCCAGCAGGATGCCATATGGCCGTCCCCGAAATCCGTGCGCTCCGGCATTTCCTCTTTGCAGATTTCCATACAATATCTGCACCTGGTGGAAAAAGGGCAGCCCTTGGGCGGATTCAACAGATCGGGCGGCGTTCCGGGTATGGAGGCCAGTTCCTGTTTGTTTTCCAGGTCAAGGCGCGGCACGGATTCGATCAGCGCCCAGGTATAGGGATGCCTTGGGCGGTAAAAAATGTCCGCACTCTTTCCCTTTTCCACGATCACGCCGGAATACATGACCGCAATATCCTGCGCCAGATTCGCCACAACACCCAGGTCATGGGTGATAATAATAACGGAAGTATTATGCTTCTTCTGCAAATCCTTGATGATGTCCAGAATCTGCCCCTGGATAGTCACGTCCAGCGCCGTCGTCGGCTCGTCACAGATCAGAAGCTTCGGGTCGCAGGCAAAAGCGATGGCAATCATGACGCGCTGGCGCATACCTCCTGAAAATTCATGCGGATACTGCTTCACCCGCTTCTCAGGCTCCGGGATGCCGACCATACGCAGCATTTCCACCGCTTCCTTCTGCGCCGATTTTTTATCCATGTTCTTATGGGCCATCAGATTTTCCATAATCTGCTTTCCCACACGCATGGTGGGATTTAAGGAAGCCAGCGCATCCTGGAAAATAATCGCGCACTCCCCGCCCTTATACGCCTGCCACTGCTTTTTACTGTACTTTAATATGTTGTCGCCGTTATAAAGGATCGTACTGCCTTCCTTGACTTCTCCGGCAGGTCCTTTGATCAGCCCCATAATGGACTTGGCGGTAACGGATTTCCCGCAGCCGGACTCACCCACAATCGCCAGCGCTTTCCCTGTTTCCAATTCAAAAGAAACCCCTCTGACAGACTGTACCTCTCCCGCATAGGTATGATAGGAAACCCGCAGTTCCTTTACTTCCAGTATATTTTTTGTTTCGCTCATTTTGTCTTATCCTCCCTCACTGTCTCAGTCTCGGATCCAGGGCATCACGCAGGCCGTCTCCCAGCAGGTTAAAAGCCATGACAATGATGCAGAGGACCGCACACGGATAAAACAGCTGGGCCGGATAGAAATCCATGGTCTGCTGTCCCTGGGAAATCAGGACGCCCAGGCTGATCGCCGGCGCTTTCAGGCCGATCCCCAGAAAGCTCAGTCCGGCCTCCGTGAAAATGAACTGCGGGATTGCCGTGGAGGCATCCAGAATGAGGATGCTGAGCATATTCGGGATATAATGCTTTAAGATGATCCGGGACGGCTTTGCACCCAGGACCTCTGCCGCATAGACATACTCCGATTCCTTCAGCTGCTTGATCATGCCCCTGGTCTGCCTGGCCGTATTGCACCATGCGGTAATGCTCAGGGCTATCAGCAGCGCGAACAGATTATTACCCAGTACCATCATGATCAGGATGGTCACCAGCAGGTAGGGAACGGAATTGATAACCTCAATAATTCTCATCAGTACATCATCCACCCAGCCGCCGAAGTGCGCCATAGCCGCCCCATACAGCGTGCCTACCACCAGCTTTAAGACGGTAGCCACGATGGCAATCAGGATGGAAGCCCGGGCGCCGACCCAGATACGGGAAAACAGATCACGTCCCAGGTTATCGGTGCCAAACCAGTATTGGGCGCTTGAGCCCTTGTTCTTATCCACCACATTCATGGCAATATAATCGTAGCCGCGGATATAAGGACCGATGATGACAAGGACAACGAGCAGCCCCAGCACCACCAACGATACCATTGCCACGGGATTTTTTCGCAGCCTTCTCCAGGCATCCTGCCAATAGGAGATGGTCGGTCGGTCGATCCGGTTGGCTTCCTCCTGGGAGAAGCCGATGACTTTAAATTTTTCCGGTGTTAATTGTGCCATTCTTCTCTCCTCCTATTTTCCGCTGCCCGGCATACCGATCCGGGGATCCACCAGCACATAGAGAATATCGGTGATGAACAGCACCACAATATAGAGCGCGGCGAGCAGCACCGTCTCTCCCAGCACGATGGAAAGATCCTGATTATTAACCGCTGTCACGAAATACTGTCCGATGCCCGGTATCGAAAAAATGCTCTCAATAAAAAAGGAGCCGGTGATACACATGGCCACGGACATGGGCAGCTGCGTCATGACCGGAATAAAGGAGTTGCGCAGAATATGCTTCCGCACGACAGCCGCACGGCTTAAGCCCTTGGATTCTGCAGTCAGCACATAATCCTGGTTGATGACATCCAGCATGGAGGTCTTTAACAGCCTGGCATAGGTAGCTACATAAGTAAAGCACCCTGTCAGCGTCGGCAGGAAGGTATACTCCCAGCCTCCTACCCACAGATCCTTCCCCGCCGGCCAGCCGATCGTCGGAAACCATCGCAGGTTTCCCGCGAATACCTTCTGCAGCAGAAGGCCGAAAATCAAATGCGGGACAGAAATGAGCAGCACCGACAGGCCGACCACCATATAGTCCGCAATCGTTCCCCTCCGTGTGGCAGCCAGAATTCCCAGAAGAAGGCCGATGGTAACACCCAGCAGCATCTGCTGGATCCCCAGCCTGGCGGATACAGGCAGCCTGTCATGAACCAGTTTGCCGATCGTCTGCCCCGCATATACGAAGGATTCACCGAAATCGCCTTTCGCCATATTGACCATTGTAATGGCATAGCGCTCCATCACGGGCTTATCCAGACCGTATCTCTTATACAGAGTTTCCTTTGCCTGCGGCTGCAGCTTGTCCGCACGCTGGGATAGAGGATCTCCCGGAACCGCCTCCAGGAGAAAAAATGTTGCGGTAGCGATCAGGAAAAGTGTCAGTATCATTTCACAGAATCGCCGGAGTAAGTATTTTACCATAACAGCACTCCCTGTTCTTATACCAAAGAAGGGCTACTTCACGCGGACGGCCTGGCATCTTCGCCAAACCATACCGCCCTTCGTAAGCCCTTCTATAGTTTTTTCTTTTATCGTATACCTTATTTCGCTGAAGTTACAGCTTCTTTTATCTGTTTCTTCCTTCAATTCTTGTGATATAAAGCTCCTGGCTCGCGCCGAAGGAGGAAGTCCTGAAGTCCTTCACCCAGTTCTGCAGGAATACCTGTTTGGTATTGTAATAAATCGGAGCCAGCGCACAATCTTCAAACAGCATATTTTCCATTTTTGTGTAGATTTCCTTGCGCTTCGCCATATCGTTTTCACCAACCAGGGAATCAGACAGCGCATCATATTCCGGATTGCTGTAATATCCATAGGAATCATAATAACCGGTATGGAAGGTATTCAGGTAATCCAGCGGATCATTGTAATCGCTCCACCAGCCGCCGATCATCATATCATACTGATTATCGTCCCTCTGTGCCTTAAACAGGGCATAATCGCCCACGGAATTCAGCTCCACCTTACAGCCCAGCTTCTGGGAGATCACCTGCTGGATATATTCCCTTTCAGACTGATTCTCAATCGTATTCCCGCTGGTAAGCAGGTTCAGTGTAATATCACTGATCGGTGTGGTCACGCCCAGCTCATCCAGACCTTCCTGGAACAGCGCCTGCAGCTTGGCCGGATCGCCGCCATATTGTTCATATTCCGCCTTTGCCGGCTCCTCTACCTGGTTGCGCCAGGGTTCTCCGTCAAAGGTGATGGCAGGAGCCACATATCCGTAAGCAGGTTTGTATCTGCCATAGATCGCTTCCACCATTTCATCCCTGTCAATACAGTAAGAAATCGCTTTCCGGATCTTTACATTCTTCATCAGTCCTGAGAGGCCGCCGTCCCTGAATTCAAAATTCATGGTAACAGTTCCCGGATAATCCGAGGTCAGCTCCACATACTTTCCTTCAGCCGCCGCTGCGGAATATTTTGTCGCATAGTCACCGGAGGTCTGCAGCACATCCAGCTCTCCGTTTTCAAACATGGTCGCTGCGGTGGAATCCTCCGCTACCAAAAACCAATTGACGGTATCCAGCTTTGTATTATCCGCATCCCAGTAGTAAGGGTTCTTCGTCCATACCATTTTGTTATCTTCCACCAGCTCGGACATACAGAACGGGCCGTTATAAACGCAAAGCGTCCAGTCCTTGCCCCAGTTGTCGCCTGCAGCTTCCGCGATATCCTCACGTGTGGGATACAGAGGCGTCGCCACCAGCTTCGCATCAAAAGTAGGATCCGCCACCTTCAGTGTGACCTCAAAGGTATAATCATCCAGCGCCTTTGCCGCCACATCGTCTCTGCTTCCGGTTCCTTTGTTATATTCTTCCGCACCCACAACATTCAGGGCGAAGGAAGCGTAATCATAACCTTTGGAAGAATCCAGCAGTCTTTTCCAGCCATATTCATAATCATGAGCCGTAACAGGCTGTCCGTCGGACCATTTCGCGTTCTGTCTCAGATGGAAGGTATATACCAGGCCATCGTCGGAAACATCCACACTCTCCGCACCTGCCAGGATGAAGTGCTCCCCGTTCTCATCCGCCACGTTGCGGTACAGACCCTCATAGCAGTCGCCCATCATCCAGCGCCAGCCCATATCCTGTACATCATAATTGTTCCCGAACGAGGTTGCCCGCAGATTAAGCACCTGCGTATCGGCACCTGCCGCCGCACTTTCCCCGGAAGCATTATCCGCCGTCTGGGCGGAAACATTTGAATCCCCTGCGGTCGCCACTTCCGTCGTACCATCCCCACAGCCTGACAGTGTGCCTATTATCATCACACCCGTCAGCAGCATTGCCAGTATCTTTTTCATTTTGTGTCCTCCTTTGTTCTTCTCAGACTGTACGTCTTCTATTGTGAAAGCCTATATCCTATGCCTAGTCGCAATGCGTCATGATTCGTATGATTTCCTCATCGGTCTCACACATCCCCTTCGCACCCAGACGGCAAATATTCCCTATGGTGTTTTCCACACCCTGGGATACAATCCCGTCTTCCGCATAGAACTGCTGTCCTTCCTGAAACATAGAATACCCTAAGATGCCTGCGTCTACGGAAGACGCTATTTTTCCGGCACAGGACGGTTTGGCACCGTCACACACAATTCCCGAGACAATGGCAATGGAATTGACCAATGTATGAGAGACCTCTTCCAGCCTCCCGCCCTGCAGCCACGCGATACCGCACCCGGCCGCACAGCCGGCGCTCACCGCTCCGCAGAAAGCAGACAACGGGCCGATGCCGTTCTTTAAATGAATGGCAATCAGATTGGATACCAGAAGCGCCCGGTAAAGCTCTTCCGCGGAGGAATGCAGCTCCTTCGCATATACAATGACCGGGACAGATACGGTAATCCCCTGATTACCGCTTCCGGAATTGATAACCACCGGCAGCTCACAACCGCTCATACGCGCATCGGAACCGGCTGCCGCCATGGCTTTAGCCCTCGTCTTCACATCCGTACCGCAGGTTCTCAACAAAACTCTTCCTACGTTTGCGCCCCAATCGTGTGTGATTCCCTCTTCAGCAATTGCATAATTATAAGAAATCTGTCTGTCCAGGATTTCCTGCACATCCGATATCTCCGCCTCCTGCGCAAATGTTACTATATTCTCAACGGAAAGGCCGCTGCGATCCGCTTTGTGGCCTGAAACCTCACAGCCCTCCCCTTCTCTGTCCAGAATTACTTCTCCGTTCTTTTCCACACGTACAATATTGGTATGGCTTCTGGCTATCCGCACCGCCGCTTCCTGTCCTCCCGACGAAACAGTGATCCGCACATCCAGCTTGTCCCCGCTTTCCAGCGATTTCACCACAAAACAGGCTCGTTCCAGGTACTCCCTGATCTGCTGCCTCTGGGTATCAGAAACCTGGGCAATCACCTCCAGGATCTTCGAAACCTCTCCCGCCACAATCCCTGCGGCGGCCGCCGCCGGAATTCCTTTCAGCCTGCCGGTATTCGGCACGATAACACTCTTCACGTTTTTTATAATATTACCGGAAGCCTCAATCACAATTTTTTCCGGAAGACATCCCAACGTCTCTCTGGCCTTAGCCGCGCAATAAGCAATAGCGATTGGCTCCGTACACCCAAAAGCCGGCGTCAGCTCCTCCTTCAATATTTCCACAAAATTTATATAATCTTCCTTCGAAAGTTTCATATTTTCCCGGCTCCTGATTATCATGTGTATACTATGTTACAAATCATTATCTGAATTTGTGTTTTAGTATAGCATAATAATTGCATTATGCATAATTAAAATGTATAATAATACATATCGGTTTTTCCGATTATGAAAGTATGGAATACGTCAAGGATTTCAAAGGGAAGGAAGAGTACAATATGGAGATTAAAAATATATGTACATTCGTCAAGGCGGCGGAACTGGGGAATTTTACAAAAGCTGCACAGGAACTGGGATATGCACAATCAACAGTAACTGCACAGATCCGACAGCTGGAGAATGAACTGCATGTAAATCTGTTTGACCGAAATGGAAAACGCATCATCCTCTCCGCTTCCGGAAAAGAATTCCTTCAGTATGCTTATCAAATAATCAAATATGAGTCCATGGCTGTCGAACATTTTTCTTTGTCAGGCGAACCCGAAGGAGAATTGAATATCGGTATTATGGAAACAATATGCGCTTCCGAATTCGTTACCCTTTTCCAGAATTTCAGCCTGAACTATCACCAGGTATCGCTGAATCTGCAGATCGTCACCACCCACCAGGCCCTTAATCTGCTGGAAAAAGGGAAGTTCGACCTGATTTTCCTGCTGGATAACAAAATATCCCGCCCTGACATGGTGACTGCGCGGGAATACCCTGTTGATATTTCTTTTTTCTGCGCTTCCGGCCATCCTCTCGCTTCCCAGAAGGATATTACGCTGGAGCAGCTTTTACAGGAACCCTTTATCCTGACCGAAAAAGGCTGCAACTACCGGGAGGTGTTTGAAAGCGAAGTCGCCGCCAGGGGACAGACACTGTCCTGTATCACTGAAATCGGCTATTCCAGGTACATCATTCAGGCTGTTTCCCGCAGGCTGGGTATCGGCCTCCTGCCTGCCATGACCCTTTCGGAAGCTTTACGGCTCGGTACCATTTCCCTGATCCAGGTTCAGAATTACCAGATCCGCATGTCCATACAGGTCATTTACAGCAACAAACGCCGGATATCCCTGCCCCTCAGAGCCTTTCTTGACTCTCTGTGAGATTCTATAACTTTCCCGCAAAAAAAGAACGACTCCAGGTTCTGTACCTGAAAACGTTCTTTTTTTTGTAGGATTTTTCACAGCCCTTTTATAAAACCGGCAGGAAACCTCTGCCCTTTCTGTTTATATGGATTTACTTTTTCTGGAGGAAATCAGGAATCTTGAGGGATTTCTCTTCCACATTGCTTCTCAGGTTGCCGGGCTTATGTATTCCGGAGTAATTAGGCGTCTGAACCGGTTTGGTTCCGCCTGCGGGAGCCGGGGAAACCGGAGTATAGGGCCTTCCCGCCATACCGGGCTGCACGGGCTTTACAGGTGACTGCTGGGGCTTCACACTGAAAGCGGAACCGAATTTGTTCTGCGCCTGCGCAGGCTTGTCATCCAGTCCGGTTGCAATAACGGTAATCTGACAGGTATCCGGTGTGGAATCATCGTACATGGCACCGAAGATAATATTCACATCATCACCGGTAAGCTGCTGTACGTAGCTGGCCGCATCGTCTGCATCATACATGGAAATATCACCGCTGACGTTGATGATAACATCTGTGGCTCCTGCGATTGTCGTCTCAAGCAGCGGGCTTTCCACAGCCATCTTGACAGCTTCGCTTGCTTTATCGTCTCCTTTTCCATGGCCGATACCGATATGGGCAATTCCTTTTTCCTTCATAACGGTCTGTACATCGGCAAAGTCAAGGTTGATAACGGCAGGTACATTAATCAGATCCGTAATTCCCTGTACGGCCTGCTGAAGGACTTCGTCCGCTTTCTTAAGGGCCTCCGGCATGGTTGTCCTTCTGTCGACAATCTCAAGAAGCTTGTCGTTCGGGATAACAATAAGCGTGTCCACACTTTCTTTCAGACGGTCAATACCGCTTAACGCATTGGTCATACGGGTTCTGGCTTCAAAACGGAAAGGCTTGGTCACCACGCCCACCGTAAGGATTCCCATCCTCTTGGCGATTCCCGCAATAACAGGCGCCGCACCGGTTCCGGTACCGCCTCCCATTCCGCATGTGACAAATACCATATCCGACCCGGTCAGGGCATTGGTGATCTCGTCCGTGCTCTCTTCTGCCGCCTTGGCGCCGATTTCCGGCTTGGCGCCGGCTCCCAGCCCCTTAGTCAGTTTTTCCCCTATTTGAAGCAGCTTGGGCGCCTTGCACAGCTGAAGCGCCTGCTTGTCCGTATTGACTCCTACAAAGTCCACACCGTCAATTTTCTCATCAATCATTCTATTAACAGCATTATTGCCTGCACCGCCAACACCAACGACAATGATTTTAGCGGCCGACTCAGCGTCATTTGTCTTAATTTCCAGCAAAGGTTGTTCCTCCTTTAGATATCCATATAAACTTCACAGTTCTTATCATATAATTATTTTGCAAAGAACGCAATATCTTTTTTCATTTTCTTCTACTTATTTATCCTGTTCAAACGACACATTAGAGCCGCTTCCGGCATAATTTTCCATTCGGAAGACCCCTTTCTTTCCTTCTGCAGCCGGCAGTATCTGCTTCAGTCTGGATATTTTTTCTTCCACGTTGTCGTCATTTCCCAGCTTTACTCTCACATCCCCAAAATATAACGTCATTTCGTACGCATCATCAAAGTAGATCTTGTCCGCACTGATTTCATATTTGGACAGTATCTGGGTCATATACAGGATTTCTTTGAAAACCTCCTGATTCTCCACCGGCAGCGGTTCATAAAGCACGACCTGATCAAAAGGGATACCGGTAACCTGGGGGATTCCCGCCGTTTTGGTATCGGATGCCTCCACTACGGTTCCGTCCTTGTCAAAATACATGTATTTATCCAGATATTCCACATATCCCGCCACGGCCTTTTCATAAACCACAATTTTAATCGTATCCGGCGCAAGTACCTTTACATCCATTTTTTCTATGAAAGGAATTCCTTTGATTCCTTTGTTTTTATATTTCAGGGACAGGTAAAGGGAGTTGTCCCCCAACTTTTCGGATGTAACCATTTCAATGATTTCTTCATTCGTATAATGGACATTGCCATCCACATAGATCGTTTCCACATGGTAATGCCGGCTTATGTAAAAAAGTACGCCGGCCGCCGTAAGAAGCAAAAAAAACAGTACCCCGGCCGCGATCAGCCCTTTTCTCCTTCCGGTATTCTGCAGGGATCCGAGGCTTCCCGTGCTCTTCGGGGAACGGCTGCTCTTTCCTCCCGCGGCATTTCCCGGCACCAGACGGAGTTTGCTGCCCGTGGAGGTGGTTGCCGCCACCCGCCCTATGCTGCGGCTTCTGTCCGGGCCGGGGTTTTTCTTCGGCGGGGAAGGGGATGCTGCCGGTTTCCCGGTGCTTTTCTTCCCGGAGCCGCCCCCGGGGGCGGCAGAAGTTTTCCTGCCGCCGGCTTTTTTATTCCGGACATTTTTTTTATTCGTGTTCTTTTTATTATCCGTTTTCATTTACAGCCCCTATCTTACCAACTGTCAATATCCGCTCCCAGCTGACTGAGATCACGGCAAATATCCTCATAGCCCCGATCAATAAAATACCGGTTTTCCACCTCAGTCATCCCTTCCGCACACAGACCGGCCACCACAAGGGCCGCACCGCCCCGCAGTTCGCTTGCGGTCACATGTTGCCCTGACAGCCTCCTGCCCCCCGGTATACAGGCCGTATCCTTCCTCACAACAATACCGGTTCCCATTTTATTCAATTCATCCACCACCCCGAATCTTCCGTTGAAAATGGTTTCCCGTAAAGCGCTTTCCCCCTCAGCCAGGGAAAGCGCCGCCAGAAGCGGGGACTGCAGATCCGTGGGAAACCCCGGGTAGCTTCGCGTTTCCACAAATCCTGGAGAAAAAAGGACGCCGCGTCTTTGTACGAACAGCCCCTCCGGGCTTCTGCGCAGGATGCAGCCCATCCGCACCGCCACATCCTCCATGGCTGTGAGCTGTCCCCGGGGCGTATTCTTCAGGAAAATCTCGCCTCCTGCCGCCAGGCATGCACAGATATAAGTACCTGCCACAATCCGGTCAGACGGTATGGTAAAGCAGCAGGGATGAAGCTTTCTTCCGCCCGTAACCGTGATGCAGCCGGTCTCCTCTCCCCGTATCTCCGCACCGGCCGTCCGCAGGAACGCGCACAGGCTGATGATTTCCGGTTCCAGGGCGCTTCCCTGTATCCGGGTAATCCCATCCGCGGCAGCCGCCGCCATAATCAGGTTTTCCGTGGCCCCCACACTGGGAAACTCCAGTGAAACATCGGTTCCTGTCAGACGGAATGCCTGTGCCTCCAGCTCCTGCTCGCTGTCGCTGTAGCGGACACCAAGGCGTTCCAGTGCCTTCAGGTGGATATCAATCGGCCTGTCTCCAATGACGCAGCCGCCCGGATAATGTAAGGATACCTCACCGATCCTTCCCAGCATAGGACCCATCAGCATTACTGAGGAACGCATCATGGTCACATATTCTTCAGGAAGCCGGCTTGTTTTCACAGCCGTTGCATCTATGCGTACTTCGTTTTTGTCCCATACCACAATACAGCCTATGGTTTCCAGGATTCTGCACATATATTCCACATCGGCAATGTGGGGACAGTTCTTAAGTACACTGATTCCAGGAATTAAAAGAGCCGCCGCCATAATCGGCAGCGCCGCATTCTTTGATCCCTGGATCGTAGCTTCGCCGTACAAAGGCGCGTTTCCGCTGATATAAATAGACTTCAATTGTCCACCTTCCCGGATTTTTTCAATATAGAACTATTCTATCCTATGCGGAAGGCGGCGCCTTGACACCCTGTACCTGTAAATTTCTTCCCGGGACGGCCTACATGTTTTTCAGCTTGATTCCCTTGGCAACACTCAGTACAAGGCCGATTTCAATCATCAGGAACATGACGGAAGAACCTCCGTAGCTGATAAAAGGCAGGGAAATACCGGTATTGGGGATCGTATTCGTAACTACGGCAATATTCAGGATGACCTGGATGGCAATATGTCCCATCACGCCTACCACAAGAAGCGCGCCGAACAGATCCGAAGCATTATTTGCGATTACCATAAACCGCCAAATCAGCAGGACAAAAAGGAGTATCACCGCAATGCCCCCGAACAGCCCCAGTTCTTCACATATTATGGAAAAAATCATATCATTCTGCGCTTCCGGCAGAAAACCGAGCTTCTGCATACTCTGTCCCAGACCTTTGCCGAAGATTCCCCCGGATCCTATGGCATACAGCGCCTGCAGCGTCTGGAAGCCTGTTCCCGAAGCATAATCCTCCGGATTCAGCCAGGCAAGAATACGGCCGCCGCGGAAACCCAGATCGCTGTGTTCCATCTGGATAATTACAAACACAAGCGCGGCAACTGCAGCTACGCCGGCAGCGCCCATCAGAATAAACCGCTTATAATCCGGGCTTGCCACAAAAAGCATGAGAAGGGCTATCCCGAAAATAATGATGGCGGAGCTCATATTATTAGTGATTTTCCACACCATCAGACAGATAGGAACGGGAATAAGGAGGACCATCCAAAAGCCCCTGCCCGTACGGATCCCTTTTCCCATTTTACAGATAAAGCTTGCCAAAAACAGGATCATACAAAGCTTGGCGATCTCCGCAGGCTGAACGGAAAGTCCCAGGTTCAGCCATCTTCTGGCGCCGTTCGCCTCGATTCCCAATGGCGTGAGCACCATAGGAATCAAAGCCGCCGATACAAAATACCCCAGTGTGGCGAATCTTTCCCAAAAATGGTAGGGGATATTTGCCACGATAATCATGGCACAAAGCCCCATAACCGTAGCCAGTGCCTGATGCTTCAGATAATAGGCCTCATCATATTTCAGGTTGGCCGATATGGACGCTTCATACGAGCTGGTGGAATAAACCATAATCAACCCGAAGCCCAGCAGGAAAAGCACGATAAACAGCAGGGTATAATCAAAAAAATATTCAGACTGCCTTTTGTTTTTTCTGGATGCCACGCAATCACTCCTTCAGATTTTTGTAACTGTTCAGCCCCTTCACAGTTACAGATTATTCACATATTCCTTGAACATATTTCCCCTTACCTCATAGTTGGGAAACATCCCCCAACTGGCACAGGCGGGGGAAAGCAGCACTGCGTCTCCGGAAACCGCATTTTTTACGCAGGTTTCCATACATTCTTCGAATGTATCTGCGAAAACAATGTTGGTAAGCCCATGTTTCCTGGCACATTCCGCTATTTTTTCCTTTGTCTGTCCGATGAGTACCAGCAGCTTGACCTTTCCGTCAAAAGCCTCCACCCACTCATCGTATTCACTTTGTTTATCATAACCGCCGCCTATCAGAATAGTAGGGCGGTTCATGGCGCGGATTCCCTGGATGGCGGCATCCGGGTTGGTTCCCTTGGAATCATTGTAATAGGCCACGCCATTCTTTGTCGCCACATATTCAATCCGGTGCTCCACCGCCTGAAAATGCTTTACTGTATAAAGTATATTCGGCATAGGCACGCCATATGCCGCCGACATGGCAATTGCTGCCATAACATTTTCCACATTATGTGTGCCGATAAGCTGCATCTCATTGATATTAAGAAGCTTTTCGGTCACTCCTGCGAAGCATCGGAAAATCTCTTCCCCTTCCAGATAATAGCCCTCCGTCAGCTTACGCGCAGAGGAAAACCAGATGACAGAGGCCGGACAGCGTTCCCCGAAGGCCCTCGTATACGGATCCTCATAGTTGAGCACACAGGTGTCTTCTTTGGTCTGGTTCTTCGTAAGGGATTCCTTTACCGCCACATAATTCTCCATAGTATGATGGCGGTTCAGGTGATCGGGCGTGATATTCAGTATGGCGGATACCGCAGGATGAAAGTGTTCCGTGGTTTCCAGCTGGAAGCTGCTGATCTCCGCTACCGTCACACTGTCCTCCCGGGTATTTAACGCTTCCCGTGTATAGGGGTTCCCGATATTCCCCACCACAAAAACGGAAGGAAACCAGTCCCGCATGATCTGGCCCGTGAGCGCTGTCGTCGTGGTTTTTCCGTTGGTTCCGGTAATTGCGATTACCCCGCCTTTGGAAAACGCATAGCCAAGCTCCACTTCCCCCCACACCGGGATACCCTTGTCCCTGAAATCATCCGCAAAAGGCGTATCCGCGGGAACCCCCGGGCTTATTATCACCAGATCCAGTTCGCCGGCAAGACCCTCCGGAAGGGTTCCTGTTATCACTGTGATCCCCGCATCCGGAAGCTTTTTTTCCACTTCCCTGCAATCTGTTTCCGTATTTTCATCAAAAAGATAAAGCACCGCTTTTTCCTCCGCCAGCAATGCGGCAGCGGCAATGCCGCTTTTTCCGGTGCCCACCACCAAAACCTTTTTACCTGCTACGTTCATTTTCTACCTCCCAGGCGGCAATGCCGCTTTTTTACATGGCTATTAATGCCACCAGGCACAGAATCGCCGTAATGATGGAGAACACTGCCACTATCCTCGTTTCGGACCATCCGCCCAGCTCAAAATGATGATGCAGAGGCGCCATGCGGAATAACCTCTTCCCTCCGGTAGCTTTGAAATATACTACCTGGAGAATGACGGAAACCACCTCTATCACATAAATAAAACCGATAATTGGTATAAAAAGCTGAAGCTGCATCATATATGCCGCCCCCGCCACAAATCCCCCTAACGCAAGGGAACCCGTGTCCCCCATAAAAACGCTGGCCGGATACACATTGAAAAGCAGGAAGCCCATCAAAGCCCCTGCCACTGCACAGGTTATGGGTTCAATCCTCGTCCCCGTACCGATAGCCGCTGCCGACAGGAAGCTGGCTGCCAGCACGGTTACACTGGCCGCCAGGCCGTCTAGGCCGTCGGTAAAATTCGCACCGTTCACTGTCCCTATTATAATGAAGAACAGAAGCGGTATATTCAGCCAGCCCAAATCCAGCTCGACTCCCGGCATAAAAGGAACCTTTGCCGCCAGGCTGATATCGGTGACCTTCAGCAGATAATAAGCGAACAGGCCGGTAACCACCAGCTGCCCCGCCATCTTTTGCAAAGGGGAAAGCCCCATGGAACGCTTCAGAATCACCTTGATGTAATCGTCCAGGAAACCGATCAGCCCGAACCCCAGTGTCAGCAGGAGTATCGGCTTGATTTCCGGATATTCTTTCATATAAAAAAGAGAGGTAACAATCATTGCCGACAGGATCAGTATCCCTCCCATCGTCGGTGTCCCGTTTTTTTTCAAATGGCTTTTGGGCCCTTCGTCTCTGACGGTCTGCCCAGCCTTAAGTCTCTTTAGAAAAGGTATGATTACCGGTCCCAGCAAAACGCTTACAAGAAACGAAAGAAGCACCGGTATACAAACGGATAAACTCATTTAACCTTTCCTGTGACTATCCCGTGTACAGAAAGTACACTTGTCACCCTTTCCTTTCATTTTTCCTGCTGTTCTCGTACATTATAATCCAACTTTTCCAAATAAGGAAGGATATTCTCGAAAAGCTGCCGCACCACCGGGGCCGACACCTGGCCGCCGTAATACACGCCCTGCGGGTTCGTTACAATTGCCAGGGCAAGCACCTGGGGATCGTCCGCCGGCGCAAATCCCAGAAAAGAGGCAATATAACGCCCGGTTCCTCTCGGCAGGGTCTGGCTGGTTGCCGTTTTGCCTCCCACCCGGAAGCCCTCCACATATCCGTTCTTACCACCTCCGTTTTCCACCACCTGCTCCAGCATATAGCGCAGCTTCTCACAGGTGTCCTCCGATACGATGCCGGTCGTAACCGGATACTCGAAGGTATTTGTTACATTGCCTTCTTCATCCACCGTTTCCACTCCGAAATGGGGGGTGATCCGGTTGCCCCCGTTAATCAGGGACGATACCGTAGTCGCCAGCTGTATCGGGGTAATCTGGAAGGACTGGCCGAACGAAATGGTAGCCAGCTCCACCAGACCGATGTTTTCCAGCTTGTGCATAATCGTTCCGGCTTCTCCCGGCAAATCCACATTGGTTTTGTTCTGAAGCCCGAACTGGTTAAAATATCTGTAATAATTGTCCGCTCCCAGCCGCAGCCCCACCGTAACAAAAACAGGGTTGCAGGAATTCATGGTAGCCTGGACAAAGTTTTCCGCCCCGTGACCTGAGGTTTTATGGCACCGGATCCTGCGATCCTCCACCATAATATAACCGGGGCAGCTGAAATTATCTTCCATCGTCACCACACCTTCCTCCAGCCCGGCGGCAGCGGTGATGATTTTAAATATAGACCCCGGCTCATAGGTATCATTAATACAGCCGTTTCTCCACATCCGGTTCAGCAGATCCTGTTTTTCCTTATCGGACAGATTCTCCGTATCCGTCCCCTCCGGAAGGGTAAAAGGGTCATTTAAGTTAAATTCCGGCACATTGACCATAGCAAGGATTTCACCGTTATCAGGCTTCATAACAAGGATGGAAACACTCTCCGCTTCCTTGGCCGCCAGAACCTGGTTGGCAAGCTGGGTGGCATACTGTTCAATATTCACATCCAGGCTGATATGCAGATCGTCGCCGTTTACCGGCTCCACCCGGTCTTCTCCCTCCTCCGTCACCTCCACGCCTCTGGCATCGGTCACTGTCAGGATGGTTCCCGGTTCCCCCTGCAGGTATTCATCGTATTTGACTTCCAGTCCCACAATTCCCTGGTTATCTCCGCCGGTAAAGCCAAGCACCTTGGAGGCCAGGCTGTCAAAGGGATAATATCTCTTGTAGTCCTCATCCACTTTAACGCCGTCCAGCTGGTAAGCACGGATAGCATCTCCCACCGATTTGTCCACATTGCTTTTTATCTTTTCAATGGCGGTATATTTTTCCACCCGCTTTCTGACATATTCCTCCTCCAGATCCAGTTCTTTGGCAAGCACTTCGACCACTTTGTCCGGATCCGATATCTGGTTGTGGATAACGGAAATGTTACATACGGTCCGGTTATCCGCCAGCACCGTCCCGGTGGCATCAATGATCCTTCCCCGTTTTGCTTTGATATTTCTTTCTCTCTGATGGAGTTCCTCCGCCGCCTGGGTATAGTAAGCCGACTGGTATACCATCAGATAAACAAGGCGTCCCGCCAGCCCGACAAAAGCGGCCAGACAGAGTGCGAAAGCCCAGACTGTTTTCTTTCTGTGGAATGTTTTATTTTTCTCTTCCATTGGAAAACCTCATAAAGCGGTAATTGATACAATCTATTACCGGATTTATGAGGTTATTCTCATTTCAGCTTTCTTTTGTACGAAAGATTCCGGAAAAGCTGCTCATCAGAATGGGTTTTCATCCCCGTCTTCCTCTCCCCGGCCCTGCCCATCGCCCAGAGGCAGGTTAGGCTCCGGAAGATCCAGAGGGGTATCTTCGTCTATCGCTTCCCCCGTATTGGGATCCACTTTGGTACCGTCAGGCAGGATCCCGTACCCGGTTTCCGGATCGATTTCCATCTCCGGCCGGTTGGGATTATCCCCCTCGTCTCCTGTACTTTCCCCGGCCGCAGAACTTTCCCCGGTCTGGCTTCCTTCCTGGGGCACATCCCCTTCACCGCCTATATCATTCCCGCTGATATCGTTGCCGCTTACCTGATCCATCAGCTTCTGTTTATAGGCTATCTGCTGTTCCTCCAGCTCCTTGCGTTCTGTTTCGGAAAGAGGCTCTGTCATAAAAATATCCATATACGGCAGGACCTCTGTGAGTATGCTGCGCACAATCCTCGTTGCATATTTGGCATCATCCTGTTTGTCGGAGTTGGGCCTGTCAACCACCACATAAATGGCGATCTGGGGATCGTCGGCAGGCGCATAACCGATAAAAGAAACCACATACTGCCCATTTCCTCTGGGCTGGGTCTCAGCCGTACCTGTTTTTCCTCCGATTATATATCCGGCGGGCCTGGCCGTATGTCCGGTTCCGTTTTCCCCCACAACCACCGCTTTACAGTATTCCCTTATTTTCTCGGAAGTTGCCTCGGAAATGGTCTGTTTTAAAAGGCGGGGTTCGATATTTCTTACCACGGATCCGTCGGATGCGGTGACCTTGCTCACCATATGCGGCTCATAATAATAGCCTCCGTTAATCAGGGAGCAAAAGCCCGCCACCATCTGTATCATTGTCACGTTAAAGCCCTGGCCGAAGGAGGCTGTTGCCAGCTCAACCGGCCCCATGCTGTCCTCTGTAAACACCAGCGACGCGGTACGCGCTTCCCCGGCAAGGTCAATATTGGTTTTCAGGCCGAAATTAAAGTCCTGCATATATTTCAGCAGCGTGGTTTTGCCGATGGTCTGTCCCATTTTCATAAGGGCAACATTGCAGGAGCGTTCAACGGCTCCGGAAACTGTTACCAATCCGTCTCCGCCAACCCTGTAACTATGGCATTTGATAGGCTTCTGCCCTTCCACTATCGTCAGGCTCCCGTTGCACTGATAGGTCTCATTCCCGGTCATCTTACCGCTCTCCAGACCGGCAGCCACCGTAAATGGCTTTATGGTGGAACCAGGTTCAAAGGTATTGGCTATACAGTAATTTTTCCAGAGGGCATTGAGCTGCTGGTATAGGGTATCATCATCCATGGCCGCCAGCGTTTCCTCATTGATTACGGTCTCCTGAATCGTTCCCTGCCCATCCACCACATGCTGTCCCAGAAGCATGTCCGTATTTCTCGGATCATTCAGGTTAAAAAAGGGATAGCTGGCCATAGCCAGGACATTTCCGTTATTTACATCCATAATAACGCAGCCTACGTTCTGGGCGCCGTTTCCTTCTCCCGCCGCATTTTTATAGGTATCGTTATATTCCTGCAGCTTCCGCTCCACAATACCCTGGATATTGGCATCCAGCGTGGTAACCAGGTTATAGCCGTCCACCGCGGCCTTTGTGGTCCGCTCCAGGTTGGAATCATCGTTCATATAGCCGTATTCCCTGCCGTTCACACCGCTGAGAATATCGTTATAGTATTCCTCCAGCCCGTAATTGCCCACATTGTCCTTACTGGTAAAACCGATGACATCAGCGGCCATGGTATTGTTGGGGTACACCCTCCGGTATTCCTCTTCAAACCACACGCCCTGGATATATTTCCCCAGCTCCTCATCGTTCTGCAGTTCCTGGAAAGGGGCAATTTCATCATAGGTCAGCTGCTTTAACAGGACATGGTACTGGGAGGTGGGGTTCTGCTCATTATAAGACCGGATGGAAGCTTCCTCCACATCAAAGCACTGGGTGAGGGCAGCAATGGTTCCCTCTACATATTCTTCTTTTTCATTCATCAGCTTGCAGTCCAGCACCAGGTTGTATACCTTTTCACTCACTGCCAGCCTGGTTCCTTTGGAATCCAGGATTTCCCCTCTTTTAAAAGGAATCGTCCGGCTGGAGTATTGCTGCTGGGAAAGTACCTGACGCTTATACTGTTCCCCGTTATCCCGGTTAATCATTACCAGCCTTACGCTTAATCCTGCAAAAGCCAGTAATACCAGGAAATACAGTACTACCAGCTTCTTTTGCATTTTTGTTGTAAATTTATTTGTATTCTGTACGTCTTTTCTATCGTTGTTCTCTCTGTTTCTATCCAAACCGCCACCTACTTCTAATCTGCAATATCTGCCAGCTGCCTTACATAATCGCTGCCTTCATCCGGAATAGTCACAATCTGGTTCTGATCCGGATAGGTCATACCCAGTTCGGTAATAGCGATTCTCCTGATTTCATCCAAATCCACGGAGCTTTCGATCCTGCTGTATTCTTCATCATTGGCAACCTTCAGGCTGTTGAGGGTGCTTTCCATGGCAGAGATATGCTTTACGCTGGCAGTGATTTCCGACTGCAGACGGATATAGCCGATCAAAACCACACCCGCCACGATCAGGGAAGCCGTCAAAAAAAGCACATAGCCCAGATTCATGTAAACAGCCTTGTCCCTGTTCTTCTTTACCGCATGGCTCAGTTCCTGTCTGCGGGGCTTATGTATCTCTTCTACAACATCTATTTGTCTTACCGTATTGCCTGCCACATATGCACTGCGGCTGACTGATTTTCTGTATTCGCTTTTTCCAGTGCTTCTGTTTTGTCTGTTTCTAACTGTCTGTGCCATGGCAATTCTCCTTCATTTTTTCTTCGTGCAACGAGCCAAACAAACACACAAGCGCGTTCACTTGTCGGCTGCTGCTTTTTCAAAAATACGCAGTTTTGCGCTTTTGGAACGGGAATTTGTTTCCAGTTCCTCCTCTTTGGGTAAAACCGGCTTTCTGGTAATCACCTTGCCCTGTGACTGTTTCCCGCACACACACACCGGAAAATCCGGCGGGCAGGTACAGGGGTTTTCCTTTTTCCGGAAGGCCGACTTCACAAGGCGGTCCTCCAGGGAATGGAAGGTGATAATGCATATTCTTCCTCCGGGATGAAGCAATGCTATCAATTCATCCAGGGAATTCTTCAAAACATCCAGCTCATGATTGCATTCGATACGGATAGCCTGGAAGGTGCGCTTGGACGGGTGTCCCCCGTTTGCCCTCATTCTGGCCGGTATCGCCGCCTTTATCAATTCGTTCAGTTCGCCTGTAGTTTCAATGGGTTTGTCCTTCCTGGCCGCCGCTATATGCTTGGCAATGTTCTTGGCAAACTGATCTTCTCCATAATCCCGGATAATACGGTATAGCTCTCTTTCCGGGTAGTCGTTGACAATTTCCCTTGCGGTCAGCGATTGCCTGGTATCCATCCGCATGTCCAGAGCGGTATCATAACGGTAGGAAAACCCGCGTTCCGCATTGTCCAGCTGATAGGAGGAAACCCCTAAATCCAGCACGATCCCGTCCACACCGTCAAGCCCAAGGCTCCTGACTACGGCCGGCGCGTTACAATAATTATCCCGTACAAGCGTCACCTTATCCTGATATGGCTCCAGCCTTACCGACGCCGCGGCAAGAGCCTGGGCATCCTGATCGATTCCAATCAGGCGTCCTGTTTCAAGCCTGCTGCAGATCACACTGCTGTGGCCGCCGCCTCCCAGCGTTCCGTCCAGATAGATACCGCCGGGTTTTATCGCAAGTCCTTCTATTGTCTCATCTAAAAGTACCGATCTATGAACAAATTCCATAGGGCCTCAACCTTTCCGTGTCTTATATTCCCAGCCCCAAATCGGCCATACGTTCCGCGATGTCTTCCATCGCTTCGTCTTCCTCTTCTGTCATTCCATCCCACTTCGCCTTGCTCCAGATTTCGATACGGCTGGCTACGCCAACCAGAACCACATCCTTATCCAGTCCCGCGAAATCTCTCAGATTCCCGGGGAGCAGAATCCTTCCCTGCTTGTCCACTTCCACTTCCGCAGCGCCTGCAAGAAAGAATCTGACGAACTGCCGGTTATCCTTCTTATTCAAAGGTAAAGCCTTCAGCTTTTCCTCAAAGGCGTTCCATTCCTGATTGTCATACACAAATAAGCAGCCGTCCAACCCTTTCGTAATTACGAATTCCCCGCCTAAAGCCTCACGGAATTTTGAGGGTATGATCAGCCTGCCTTTCGTATCAATTGTATGATTGTATTCTCCCATGAACATGACAATCACCGCCTCAAAAGTGGCCTGTCACGGAAAAGCACTTCCGAAGCTGCCTCGCCTGCAATTTCTGTCCGGCCGAAGGAAAATCTACCACTTTCCACCACTTCGTGCCACTTTCCACCACTTTTACTATGATTTTAGTATAATCTAAAGCAATTTGCAAGTAAAATCAACCCTTTCCCATAAAAAAAAGCGGTCTGCAAAAGGAACTGCAAACCGCTTTTTATCGTATTATCCACATATGGTATGAAATTTTATTTCCAACACTATATATAGTTTTTTCTTTCACCCGTCCCCACTCCATTTCCATAAATTACCATGGTGGGGGAGAATCCCATATTTTATACATTAAACCGGAACAGAATGTTATCCCCATCCTGAACCACATATTCCTTGCCTTCCATTCTCACAAGTCCCTTTTCCCTCGCCGCTGCCAGAGAGCCTTGTTCTAACAGGTCCTTATAATTCACGACCTCGGCCTTGATAAAACCTCTTTCAAAATCGGTATGTATCTTGCCTGCCGCCTGGGGCGCCCTGGTTCCCAGCTTAATCGTCCATGCCCTTGTCTCATCCTCCCCGGAGGTAAGGAAGCTGATCAGTCCGAGGAGCCGGTAGCTGGCCTTCACCAGTTTGTCCAGACCGGATTCCTTCAGGCCGAGATCCTCCAGGAACATCGCCTTTTCGTCCTCCTCCAGTTCGGAAATCTCTTCTTCGATTTGGGCACAGATAACAAAAACGCCGCTGCCGTTTTCGGCCGCAAACTCCCTGACAGCCGCCACACCTGCATTGGAGGCCCCATCGTCCGCCAGATCCGATTCCGAAACGTTAGCTGCATAAATCACGGGTTTTGCCGTCAGCAGATTCAATGATGCAAAAATTTCCTGCTCCTCTTCATCCTCCGCCTCAAAGCTCATCGCCAGCTTACCGTCCTCTAAAAGAGCCTTAACCCGTTCCAGCAGCGCCGCCTCTTTGGCAACGGTCTTGTCCATTCTGGCCTGCTTCCCTACTTTGGCGATCCTTCTTTCCAGGATTTCGATGTCGGAAAAAATCAGTTCCAGATTAATAGTCTCAATATCCCGGATGGGATTAATATTTCCGTCCACATGCACAACATTGTCATCTTCAAAGCAGCGTACGACATGGACAATGGCATCCACCTCCCTGATGTTGCTGAGGAATTGATTGCCCAGCCCCTCTCCCTTGGAGGCTCCTTTTACCAGACCTGCGATATCCACGAACTCAATGACCGCAGGGGTTACCTTTTTGGAATGGTACATATCGCCCAGAAGCTTCAGTCTTTCATCGGGTACGGTCACGATCCCAACGTTGGGATCGATGGTGCAGAAGGGATAATTGGCGGATTCCGCTCCTGCTTTTGTCAGGGAATTAAATAAGGTGCTTTTTCCTACGTTGGGGAGGCCTACGATACCTAATTTCATTTTCTTTTAAATCTCCTTTGGTTTTCGGTTATTTACGTATTTACTGACGTAGCGTACGATACTTTCTTCTGTCTTTCAGTTCTTCATACAGCTGGCAATAATTCTCATATCTGCTCCTGCTGATTTCCCCCTGCTCCAGCGCCGTTTTCACGCCGCAGTCAGGCTCTTTTATGTGGGCGCAGCCGGCAAACCGGCATTTCGGCTCCCATAAAACAAATTCCGGGAAAAATTCCTGCAGCTCCTCTTTTTCCATGCCGTAAAGTTCAATGGAACTGAAACCGGGTGTGTCCACGATATAGGTTCCCTCACTGACATATATCAGCTCGGAGTGCCTTGTGGTATGTTTGCCTCTTTCGATTTTCACGCTGATTTCACCGGTCTCCATGGAGATTCCCGTCTGAAGCCGGTTGATCAGGGAGGATTTGCCTACGCCGCTTGGGCCTGCCACCGTGGTGGTCTTGTCCGCAAGCACCTGACGAAGCTCTTCCAGCCCGTCACCCTGCCTGGCACTGGTGAATAAAACCCGATAGCCCGTATTCCGATAGCTATCCAGCAGTCTTACCTTTTCTTCTTCCTCCACCAGATCCTGCTTGTTAAAGCAGATGCAGCAATGCACCTTCTGCTTCTCCATGGTAACCAGGAACCGATCCAGGAGGTTCAGGTTGGGTGCGGGGCTTGCCGCCGCCATGATGACCAGCGCCTGATCCACATTCGCTACCGCAGGACGAATGAGTTCATTCGTCCTGGGCAGTATGGTGCTGATGTTGGCAGTACGTGTGCCCTCATCCAATATATCTATTTTCACATAATCCCCGGGGAGCGGTTTTTTCTTATCCTTCCGGAATATCCCCTTCGCCTTGCATTCATATATCCGGCTGCCGGCCTGCACGTAATAAAAACCGGCTATCCCTCTGACTATTCTTCCCCTCATGCAACTACTCTTTCTTCATAAACTGCAGCGGCCTGGTCACTGTTTTCTCCTGGACCCCGCCGGGTTCCACCATAGCTTCTCCCGTTACCGGATCCGTCGTGGTAACCGATTCCGTAGCCACATTGTAAATGAGGGTAAGGGTACCTGTCGGCTCTTTAATCTGGGACAGGTTAAGCGGCCAGGGGAAGGAGGTTGCAACCGTACGGGCAATCTCCGTACCGGACGCCGTGGTCACGACGAGAACACAGGGTGTCCCCTCCACATACTGGGGATCCTCCAGCGCAGGGCTGGCGATATTCTCCGCGTAGGTGTATGTCGCCTCCGGTCCCTTGCTAACGTACACATCGATGGATGTGCCGGGATCAACCTCAGTTCCCACAGAATAGCTCAAACCGCATATTTTGCCAAGCAGGCTTTCATCTTCGTTATAAACTTCGGATATATTGCGTACCGTGAGTCCGGCGGACTCTATCATGCTCTTTCCTTCGTCAGGCAGCAGGCCCATGACATCGGGCACCTGCACCTTGCTTTCCTGAGGGCCCTGGCTGATTGTAATCGTTACCGTACTCCCTCTTTCCGCATTGGTACCGCCCTCCGGTTTCTGTGTCATAACATTTCCTTTGGGGACGGTATCGGAGTAACCTTCCTTCTTTTCCGTAAGGAAGCCTTCCCCTTCCAGGGCGGCCACCGCTTCCGCCAGCGGTTTATTATACGTGTCGGGCACCGTTATTCCTGCATCCTCGCCGCTCACCCGAAGCACTACCTTGGATCCGGGCTTCAGCTGGGTTCCCTTCTTGACATCTGAATCAATAACAAGGCCTTCTTCCACGCTGTCGCTTTCCACATATTCCACCGACGGCTCAAGGCCCATCTTGGTAAGCTTCTGTTTGGCCTCATCCTCCGTCATTCCGGCAACCTCGATCATTTTTACGGTCCCGTCTTCTGTGGAGGAAGAAAAATCAAAGATTCCGATAGCCCTGCCGACAAGGAAAATCACGACACAGCCGATTATAATAGCGCCGATAACCGCAAGGACCGTGGTCACCTTTTCCATCCTGGATTCGTATTCTTCCTCCTCCTCATCGTCTTCCGGCTCCGGCTGATATACCGCCTGTGTCCTCTTTTTCCCGCTCCGGGAAGGAGGGGCGGAAGGTTTGGCCGTGTTCTTTTTCAGCCGGATTTCCTCGGTATGAGAGGGTTTCTTGGACTGCTTTTTAATCTGCTCCATATCATCCCTGGAAATGGTACGTGTGGCCGCCGTCGCTTCCGGATCCACGGTACGGACAAAATCCTCGTCCGGTGAAATGAGGGATTTTTTTAAATCCTCAATCAGTGAGTTCATGGACTGGTATCGGCGATCCGGGCTTTTCTGGGTGCATTTGAGCACAATCTGCTCCACGCTCACCGGTATTTCCGGCACATAATCCCTGGGCGAAGGCATCGGTTCCTGTATATGTTTAATGGCAATTGCCACCGTTGTATCCCCGTTAAAAGGGACGCGTCCTGTGAGCATTTCAAATAATGTTATGCCCATGGAATAAATATCGCTTTTTTCATCACTGTAGCCGCCTCTGGCCTGCTCCGGTGAGGTATAATGGACGCTTCCCATGACATTGGAAGTAATGGTATTGCTGGTTGCAGCCTTGGCAATCCCAAAATCCGTAACTTTAACTTTTCCTTCTTTTGAAATAATGATATTCTGAGGCTTGATGTCACGATGGATTATATGGTTATTGTGGGCCGCCTCAATGCCCATACACGCCTGAATGGCTATGCTGACTGCTTCTTTTACGGAAAGACGTGCTTTTTTTTCAATATATTTCTTAAGGGTGATTCCTTCCACCAGCTCCATGACAATATAATGGATGCCGTTGTCCTCCCCTACGTCGTACACATTTACAATATTGGGATGCATCAGGCTTGCCGCGGCCTGGGCCTCCACTCTGAATTTGGATACGAAATTTGAATTTTCACTGAATTCCTGTTTCAGTACCTTTACCGCCACATACCGGTTCAGCTTATGGCACTTGGCTTTATAAACATCCGACATCCCGCCGGTACCGATTTTTTCGAGCATTTCATATCTTTCTCCCAGCATCATTCCAATTTTAATCATTCCAGTCCTCCTGCCCGCCCGGAAAATACGCTGCTTTCCCGACAGGTAAAAATAGAATCGCCCATCTATTATGAAAACGGGTCAATCACAATCACTGCGATATTATCCCTGCCGCCATTATCGTTGGCTGCCTGCACCAGAGCCTGCGCCCTCTGCTGAATCGTTCCCTCACCGGTCAAAATCCGGTAAATTTCTTCATCCTCCAGCATATCTGTCAGGCCGTCTGAACATAGCAGCACGATATTCCCCGGTTTCAGCGGCCTTCTGAAACAGTCCACGCTTAAATCCTGTTCCAGCCCCACCGCCCGGGTAATGATATTCTTATTCGGATGGCTTCTGGCTTCTTCCTTGTTGATGCCTCCAATCCTGACCATTTCCTGCACCAGGGAATGGTCTTCCGTAACCTGTTCAATTCCGCCGTTTACCACATACAGCCTGCTGTCTCCCACATTTGCCGCAATCAGCTCTTCTCCGTCCCAGCAGGCGGCAACGACCGTAGTCCCCATGCCGGAAAAACGTTCATCCTCTCCGGCTCTTTTTTCAATCACTTCATTTGCTCTCTGTATGGCCTGTGTCAGGATTTCCTCAGGCTTGCCGCCCTCCGATTCCCGGACTCCCTCCAGTATGGTTTCCACCGCGCAGCTGGAAGCATATCCGCCGGCCTTGTGGCCTCCCATGCCATCTGCCACCAGAAAAATATTCGGCAGGTTCCCGACAGGTTCCAGGGAGGAATATATATGATCCTGATTCAGTTGTCTTTTCTTACCGATATCGGTGATAGAAAATGCTTTCACTTATACTTCCCATTTCCCTTCATATACAGCATTTCATTACGAATAACACAGCACATTTTAACACAAAAACAGGAAAAGGACAAGCCGCAGTACTTAGAGAGCGGCTTATCCTTTATATTTATTAATTTTATTTCTATATTATTCCCATATATTCAATTACTAGACGCGGGCTGCTATAATATTTTTTGTAATTGTCCTGTCCCTTCCTCTACAATAATCTGCATGAGAAACAGCCAGATGTCAAAGAAGAGAAAGCAGTTCCCTTCGTGTTTCTTCAAAAGCCTCTGCATCTGCGTTATAGTCGGAAAAGCCGCGCAGGGTTTTCTTCATAAGGCGTTCATACTCCATCGGTTTTACAGCTTTGAGAAGCAAAAGCAATTCATAATCTTCTGCCCCCCGGCGCTGAGCCTCCAGACGCATTCCCGGCAAAGGGCCATCCTCTCCGGGATAGACAATATAAGCATCGCCTGAAGGATAGATACCACGAAATGCCGCATTCGGTGTATTGGAACATTCAAACGGATCGTATTGCGCATCTTCCGGCCAGTAATTGAATCCCCAATGGAGATATCCCGTAAGCCCGTAGCGCGCACAGCCCCAGAAGAGCAAACGTGACTTGATAAGGTCAATATCGAGAAAACGGTTCAGATGACAGCCTGTAGGCACACAGCATACATAAACCCATACCTCTTCTCCGGCCGCCAGCAGCTTATCAAAATCCGCCTTCTGTTCTTCATAATTGGCACTGAGCGGAACCCAGATATCCACACCCGCTTTAAATTCCGTGGTTTTAACCGCTTCTATAATGCGGCATCCCGGAAGATGCCGGCGCAGCAGGTTACTGATACGAAGGTACTGCTGTTTTCTTTTCTCAAGAGCCGTCCTATCCTTAAGATGGACATCCGGTTCATCAAAAATATGAAAGATAACCTTCTTCTCCCAGCCGTTCTCCTTCAGAAACGATGCCAGGCCCCTGATAAAATTCTGCTGCATATGATAGCCTTCGTCACTGGATACACAGACAGACGGATCCATGTTACACTTCATTTCATCCGTAAACATATCGCCGCCGCGGGTTGCAAAGTTTCCAAATTCCATCACGGAAAAGCCTTCTTCAAAAAAAATCCCGATAATAGGCTTCAGATAACTGAAATCAAATTTGCCCTCCTCCTTATCAAAGGGAAGCCTCCTGTGGTCATAGGATATAAAAAAATGTGTCTGACGGGTGCGGCGCATGGCACGCGCATAGCGCCGAAGCATCGTATAATAAGCCTCTGATCCAAACACAAGATCATGGCGCAGCGCCACATTATCCAGAGAAAACCAGTTCGTAATCCCCAGAGATTCCTCCGGGATACGGACTTCATACAGGTGTAATTGGATCATCAGCCTGTATTCTCCCACCCTCAGCTCCAGCTCATGTATACCTGCCGCCGTTTCCTCCTGTGCAGTGAGTGTAAGGTACAAGGCACCCAATCCATGTTTCACCGCAAGCTCATCGTTTTGCAGCGGCCTGAGAGCCTCGTAAACCCTGAAAGGCGCCTTTCTTGTACAGTAATCGGGTTTCTCATATTCTTCAGCCGTAATGACGAACATGCCATTCTGCTCTTCTGTCTCCGCTTCATTATAGCCTACAAATACATCAACCATCTCGAACAGTTCGGCCGTAAAGCCTTTCCCATTCAGGCTGACATTCAATTTTTCATTTCCGCTTTCCAGTAAAAGCCGTATCCCCTCTCTGCCGTTCTTTGCACTGTGAAGCGCCACTCTTTCCGGGAGTTCCTCCAGCGTTTGATCCGGGTATAACCATTCCTCTTTTACGGTACAATAACCCTTCATTGATTTCCTCCTGAAAGCTGCTATTTCATTGCTTCATTGACTTCATCGATCATTTTCTGCAGGCCCATCTTTTCATAGGCATCCATCAAATCATTATACATTTTCTCAACAGGCTCCGTCCCGGTCATTATCTTTATGATGTCATCGGCAGGCTTAATGGAGAACTGATTCTTGGCAGGCGTTGAAAGATTAGTTACAGCCGGTTCAAAGTCCGGAAGCTCACAGTTTTCACGTACCCAATCACGGTATTCCAAATCCCACTGACGATATTTATCCACATTCTCATTGCCGGTCATTTCAAAGCGGTACCAGTTTGCATACTGAACCAGGGAGCACAGGGCATTTGCAGGATACTTCTCACCGATGGGTATATCTCCCAGCGTAATCCTGACGCCATCTTCCATCTTATAATCTTCGCCTTCAAAGCCGAAGCGCACCAGCTCGTCATTCGCCAGCATCCATTCCATAAGATCCAGGATACGTTCTATCTTTTCCGGATCCTTGGTTCCGATATAGGTCTCAGACCAATAGCTTTTAAATACGGGAACCGTCGTCATACTGCCGTCCTGCATAGGGAAAGGATGGGCAATTTTGACACAATCTTCAAAATTCATACCAGGGTTTGATTTTTCCCATTTCCGCTGCAGCGAGTCTGTTGTAGTATTTAAGAAATAGGCTGCTACTTTTCCCTGAAGGAATTTATCTTCGGACAGCTGTGCTTTGGCAAGGGCCACGTCCGGATCGATGGTACCTTCCGTATACATATCGCGGGCAAGCTGGAAAACACTTAGCAGATCCCCGTTAAAATAGGCCGGTACATATTTTCCATCCTTTTCAATCCATTTAAAATCACTGCCGGAACCATCCCCCATTCCCAGCGGCACACCATACGGCATAAAAAAGCTGTCAAACAGCTGCGGTACGGAAACAGTCAGCCCGGTAATTTTTTTATTTTCAGGATCCGCCGCTATAATTTTCTTGATCATATCCCGGAACTCATCATAATTTTCCGGTTCTTTCGTTACACCGGCCGCCTGCGCCAGGTCCCAGCGGTAATAGACTCTGCGTTCCTGGGAACCGTCTATCAAATCCTCCCACATTACTCTGGGAACCACGTACATCTTGCCGTCCGGGGCACGCAGGCCCTGTATTTCAGGTGATGACATGTACTTTTCCAGATTAGGCCAGCGGGACAGATCATCAGGCAGAGGGGAAACCACTCCCTGGGAAATCCAATCATGATAAAAGCTGGAACCGATGACATCTATGGCAAACATATCCGGCAGCTGATTCGATGCCGCCCAAAGCTGAATTTTATCCCTGTAATCATCCCAGGTTGTATTGACCGGCTTGATGGTTACATTGGCTCCTTCTTCAATTGCCGTCAGGATCTTATCATCCGTTCCATTGCGCATGGCATTTTCAATATCCCATATCGCAATACTGATTTCGGCGGGTTCCCCCTTCCCGTCACTTGTGACCGTTCCGCCGTCACCGGCCTGGCTGCCGGATGACGAAGCCGCCGGCTGACATGCCATAAGAGATGCCGTCAACGTAACGGCCAAAGCTGCTGCTACTGCTGCCTGTACATATTTCTTTTTCATACGAATCCCCTTTCCATCCTCATAAGGAGGACTTTCCGCCCCTTACGGGGCCTGAATTTTGACCTTTCCCCACACTGCTTTGCGGTATGGGCAATTCCTTACTCTTTTACAGAACCAACCATAACCCCCTTTACAAAATGTTTTTGGACAAATGGATAAATACATAGAATCGGTACGGTGGATACTACAATGGAAGCCATCTGTACCGCCTGGAAATTAGCACTGCGCTTGTCACCAAGGATCAACATTGCCTGCTGAGACATCTGATTGTTATAGTTCACCAGAAGGTTCCGCATATAGATCTGCAGCGGCTGGAGACTGCTGTCGTTAATAAACAGAAGGGCATTCCACCATTCATTCCAACGCTCTACGGAATAGAACAGGACAAAAGTCGCTATAAACGGCAGGGATATGGGAAGCATCACCCGAAACAGGATCTGGATATCGTTTGCCCCATCTATTTTAGCCGCCTCCTCCAGGCTGGGTGAAAGCGATGAAAAGTAGTTTTTCATAATAATGAGATAAAAGGTGTTAACTGCACTGGGAATAATCATTGCCCAAATGGTATTGCTAAGATGAAGTCCGCTTACCACAAGGTAATAAGGAATTAAACCGCCGCTGAACAGCATGGTAAACAGAATCATGGATAAAATAATTTTCCTTCCCGCAAGCCTCTTTTTAGAAAGGGCATAAGCTCCGAAAACCGACAAAAGCATATTGATTACGGTTCCCGCCGCCGTTACAAAAACGGAATTCAGGAAAGAAGAAAGAAACCGCGGCTCACTGAATACCATTTTGTACCCTTCCGTATCAAATACATAAGGAAAAAGATAGGGAACATGGCTGCTGATTGCTTCCAGGCTGGAAAAGGATACAATAAATACGTAATAAAAAGGGAAAATGGTCACAATTGCCAAAATGGACAGAATCATAATAGTAATAACATGAAAGGACGAAATTTTCTTTTTTCCGGACATAATACACCTCCTTTTTTAAAACAGCCCTGCCTCGCCGCTCTTCGTCACGATTTTATTAGCCATTGTAATCAGTATGATATTTATGATTGACTTCAGGAAACCTATCGCCGTGGTATAACCAAAGTTCATGCCCATACCGAAGGAACCACGGTAAACATAAGTATCAATGGTATCTGCAACACTATAAACCGGTGCGGAGTAAAGGTTAAACACCTGATCAAAGCTGGCCCCGTTCGTCATCAGGCTGCCCACCGCCAATATCAGCATAATACAAACCGTCCCCCTGATACCCGGCCAGGATATATGGATCATTTTCTGAAACCGGTTGGCCCCATCTATGCTTGCCGCTTCATAAAGACCCGGATCAATGGAAGAAAAAGCAGCAAGATAAATAATGGAATCCCAGCCAATCTCTTTCCAAAGTGCCGACAGCCATATAAACGGCCGGAACATAGCCGGCGTTGAAAGCGGTGAAATGGAAGCGATCCCAGCCATACCCAGCAGTCCGTTTACAACACCGCTGGTTCCGAAAAAGTTAATCAGAATCCCGGAAAGCACCACCCAGGTTATAAAATGCGGAAAGGTAAATACTGTCTGAAAAAATTTCGTCACTTTTTTAGAAGAAATTTCATTGAGAATAACAGATAATAAAATAGGAATCGGAAAGATGAACAGGATTTTGCCGGCGGCGAATATCAATGTATTTTTAAGAGCCTGCCAAAAAGCCTGATCCTCAAACATTGCCCGGAAATGTTCAGTTCCCACCCATGGGCTTTTCCACAGCCCCAGATCATACCGGAAATTCTTAAAAGCGAGGGTGAGGCCTCCCATGGGCAGATAGCAGAATATGATATACCAGACCACCAGCGGCAGCAGCAAGAGATAAAGCAGCTTATCGTTTTTGATTTGTTTCCACGTTGATCTGACTTTTCCAGATATCATGGAATTGGATTTAGAATTGCGTTTTTCAGATTTCATTTTTGCTCCCCTCCATGTGGATATTATACTTTGGACGGGATTTGATTGGTATGGAGCAAATACATATTGCACAAATAATTTTTTTATATTTCCATTACTGCATCTTAAAACAAGACATATTGCCGGAATATTTTTATATTATCTATCTCTCCTGCCTGAAAACAGTGGGTGCTTTACCGGTAAATTTCTTAAAGATTTTAATAAAATAAAAATAATCATGAAAGCCGCAGGCTTCGCCAATCTCATTAACAGACATATCGGTTTTCAGCATCAGCTCCTTCGCCCGGCTTATTCTTAGCTCTGTCAGGTATTTGACAAATGTGGTACCTGTCTCTTTCTTAAAAAGCTGGCTGATGTAGCAGGGGTTCAGATTCAGCTTCTCAGCAAGACTCTGTGCGGATATATCCTGGGAATAGTTTGCATTTACGAATTTTATCAGCTCCAGAAATTTTCTGTTTCCGCTCTCATACTCCGTTTCCGGTTCGTTTTCCCCGCGCAGTTCCTTCACAATATATGCTGCCAGCCCCTTAAAATTCTTAAAACGGTACACGATCTGGTTATAGGAATACAGGCAGCTTTCCTCATCCATGTACTGTAAAGCCAAGTTATATAGATCCGCCGCCATCCGGATATGGTTCATACCTGCGCCGTCAAGCAGCAAGCGCTCCAGTTCCTCCGGACAGGCAAGAAAAGCTCTGGCCTTCTGCATAACCTGAGAATCATAAACTGTATTTTCTGTAAATTCTTTCTCCTTCTCATAAAAGAAAAACTGGTAGCTATTATAGACCAATTGGCATGCCTTCTGCTGCAGCTCTTTACAGGACACCATTTCCGCGCTCCGGCTGACCCCGAAAATATCCGGGTTACCTGCCAGCCATTCTTTATCCAGGGCCGGGATCGGTTCATTGGAAAGATACAGATATTCATTCAGCCCGATATTTTGCGCGTAACAGCAAAATACCGGTCCTTTACTGACGGATACTGCGATATAAAAAGTCTCATTGATATGTCCTTCATCCAGATAGCCCCGCAGCGCCTGTTTATTGCCCTCGTACAACGCTTCAATAAATTCCTGTACCGCCATGCCGTTTCCGTTGTTTATATTTCCAACCGCCTTTTTCACACAGGCAGTCAGATCATCATAGTCTATGGGCTTCAGGCAATACCCCAAGGCTCCATACGCAATACATTTCTGTGCATAGGAAAAATCTGCATAGCCGCTTATAATGATTAACTGCGTGCCGCTGCCCAGCTCCAGTATGCGTGAGCAGAGCACCAGGCCGCTAAACGGAGGCATATCAATGTCGGTTATAACAATATCCACCGGATTCTCACGGATATATTCCAGCGCCTCCCTGCTGTCTGTAAAGGCGGCGCATACTTCTGCATGGAGCGCTTCAAAATCCACTCCCCAGCGTATCGACTCTATCACCATGGGTTCGTCATCTACAATCACTACTGATACCGGCATTGTCTCTTCCTCCTATTTCTTGTCGGAACGGTAAAGCGGTGTACTGCGCATATGCAACACCACCTTTGTTCCCTCTCCCCAGCGGCTTTCCACAATAAGCCCGTAATTTTCCCCATACATCAGACGCAGGCGGAAGTTTACATTAGCAAGCCCCACATGCCGGGACTGGTGGACACTTTCTGCGGACATGAGCCTCTTAAGCTCCTCCAGGGTCTCCTCATGTATGCCAACCCCGTCATCCTGCACCGTTAAGTACAGTTCCTCCCCCTCCAGCTTGCTGGCAAGGTACAAGGTAGTCATCGCGGTGGTCTTTTCCACAGAATGCAGGAAAACATTTTCCAGAATAGGCTGCAGAATCATACCTGCTACCGGCAGCTTAAGCGTCTCCTCCGCTAAATTATACACAACATCCACTTTATAGGGAAACCGCGACTTCTGGATATCTATATACGCCCGTGCCATACCGATCTCATCCGCAAGCAAAACCACATCCCCGCCTTTAATGCTGTATCTGAATATTTTGCCCAGATTCCCTGCAACCATTGCCCCCTCCGGGAGGTTGTTTTTCATACAAATCCCCTTGATAATCTCAAGCGCATTATACAGGAAATGCGGATTAATCTGACTGCGCAGAAAAGCAATTTCCGCTTTTTGCTTTTCTATATCCACCTCATACAGCGTATTCGTAGTATTGATAATTCTCCGCGACCGTTCTTCCAGTTCATCTGTCATTTCGTTCAGGACACGGGCAAGGCGTATCATTTCCCAGCTGCCCTTCACAGTCACATGATTCTTCACTTCCTTAAAATTTCCCGCCGCTATTCTTCCCATATACTGTTCCAATATATAAATGGGAGATACAATACTATGGTACAGCAGCCCGCATACAAGCAACAGTGCAGCGATACCCGCAGCCCCGAATATAAAAATCAAACGCTGCACATAGGCGACGTCCAACAACAGCTGCTGCTTGTCCGTATAGCTGATCACATACAGATTGTTGCTGTGGGTTTTCTTCACCGAAAGATAATATTCCCGGGTATCCACCGTATTGCTGTCCGGATGATCCAGAAAAATACCGGCTATCATTTTAGCCCTCTCTTCCTCACAATTAATAGGGTAATACTGCCCAAAATTATCCATCAGCACATAATTGGTTCCCATTTCCGCAAATTCGTTGTTCCAGTTAAAATTCCTGAGCCGGAAGGATACCATGCAGGTACCGATGGGATTGGCATAATTTTCTCCGGATCTGCTGGAGTAAATGGGAGACATATAACGGATCGCTTTATATTCATTCTGGACGTCCGTCTGCATCTCAATACCCGTGCAGACAACAGCCTTCTCCCTGCCGAAGCGGCTAAGCAGCTCATCCACCTGGCGTTTCGTGGTTATATTCGCATAAATACGTTTTCCGCACAGTACGATATCACTGGTTTCCGGATAGATAATTTTAATGCTGGTCAGAAGCTGGTCCATCTGCTTTGCCAGCTCATAATATTCTCCGCCCGTCTCTCCTTCAAAATAATCCTGCAGCAGTCCGTCGTTTTGTAAAAAGTTAATTACCGCACTCCCTTTATCATCGACGTAATTTGCTTCCTGCTCGATTTTCTCAAGCATGCTGCCCACATAACCGATATTTTTCTGGAGGACTATTTTGCCTGCCAGAACGGAAACCGCATAGCCAATGCATAAAATAGTCAATAATATGATGAGCAGTACCAGCGCAAACTGCTGCCTTATTTTAAGTTTATGCATAGGACCGCCTCCTTTTCGTGAGATGAGAGCCTTTATAATAGCACGGTATATGCGGTTCGTAGGATACCGCTCCCAGGCTTAATCATTTTTCCGCATGTAATCAATTTATTTTATGATACACGAAAAGGGGATCCAAATTCAAGGGGATGTTTTATAAAACTAAAAAAGGGAGACAGCTTAAAAACTGTAACTCCCGAAGATCATAACTATTCTTTTTTTTAGGATTCCATGAAGAGGCGTAACGATCCATAACATTACCGGCTTTTTTCTTCATAAATGTGTCTGCGTCTCAGCTGACCGCAGGCCCCGTCTATATCTCTGCCCATTTCCCTTCTGACAGTGACGTTTATTTTGTTTTTTTCCAGTTTATTTTTAAACGCGAGGATTTCCGCCTGCCCGGACTGCCTGTAAGTGCGCTCTTTTATGGGGTTCACAGGAATGAGGTTCACATGGCAGTTTAACGGCCCCGCCAAAGCCGACAGCTGCATGGCATCCCCGGGCGTATCGTTCACGCCGGCAACAAGGCTGTATTCAAAGGTAATCCTTCTGCCTGTTTTTTCAAAGTAGTATGCGCAGGCATCCATCAATTCATCCATATGGTAGGTTTCCGCGACGGGCATGAGCTTCCTGCGCTTTTCGTCCGTCGTAGCATGCAGGGAAAGCGCCAGTGTAATGGAAAGCCCTTTTTCCGCCAGTTCCCTCATCTTTGGCACAATGCCGCAAGTGGAAACGGTGATGTTCCTCTGGCTGATATGAAGGCCGTGCGCCTCTGTGAGTATGTGGATAAAGGTAAGCAGATTATCAAAGTTATCCATAGGTTCCCCGGTTCCCATCACCACCACATGAGAAACCCGTTCTCCTGTCAGCCGGGTAATCGCATAGATCTGATCCAGCATCTCCGACGGCAGAAGGTTCCTCTCCCAGCCGTCCAGGGTTGAGGCACAGAACCGGCAGCCCATCTTACATCCCACCTGGGAAGAGATGCATACGGAATTGCCGTGCTTATATTTCATCCATACGCTTTCCACCATATTCCCATCAGAAAGGGCGAAAAGGAATTTCCGGGTACCGTCCAGCCTGGATTCCTGGATTTCAACCGGCTTCAGGCTCACATAAGGATACTGATCCTCCAGTTTTTTCCGTAAGGAAAGAGGGATATTGGTCATCTCTTCATAGGAAGCCGCCAGCTTGTTGTGCATCCAGTCATACAGCTGTCCGGCACGGAAGCTTTTTTCTCCCTGCCGCTCCATTTCGGTTTTCAGTTCTTCCAGCGTCATGGATTTGATGTCAGTGTCCATATTATCCCTCTCGCACAAAGGCGGCAATAAAAAAGCCGTCCGTTTTATGGATCCCCGGCAGAAGCCGGCACATTCCCGCCGCGCTCTCCCGATTTCTCAACTCCCGGGGCAGTCCTTCATCAAGACTTTGGAAAGAAAATGGAAAGTTATCCGCAAACCAGGCGGCCTGTTCTTCATTTTCTTCCTTATTGATGGTACAGGTACTGTAAATGAGTGTTCCTCCCGGCTTCACATACTCCGCCGATACAGCCAGAATGCGTCGCTGCAGCGCCGCTACCTCCCGCAGGCTGTCCGGCGTTACCCGGTACTTAATATCCGGTTTTCTCCCGATAACCCCCAGGCCGGAACAGGGCAGATCGGCAAGCACCACATCCGCAGATTCCTTTTTTCCCTCATCCGGGACCGTGGCATCCCATACGTTTACTTCCAAATTGGAAATTCCCAGCCTGCGGGCATTTTCCACAATCAATCCTGCTTTATATTCGGAAACATCCCTGGCTTCCACCCGGCCGCTGCCGGTCAGCCGGTCGGCCACATGAACCGCCTTGCCTCCGGGAGCTGCGCAGACATCCAGAAGGACCTCCGTTTTTGCCCTGCCGGCCAATGCACACTCCGTCACCAACATGCTGCTTACATCCTGAACGGTAAACAAACCGCCGGCAAAACCAGGAAGAGAAGCCACTCCCTCGGATTTCTGAAGCAGATAGGCATAGGGCAGATAAGGATGGGGAGCGGGACCGGCGCCGCATTCCTTAAGATCTGCGAGCAGCTCTTTCTTTTCCTCTTCCGAAAGCCTTCCTGACAGTCTGATAGTCACGGGCCTGGGTTCCAGCAATCCCTCCAGGATTTTTTCCGTATTCTCAGGCCCATAATCTGCAAGCCACATTTTCACTATCCATTCCGGCATAGAGTACATGACGGAAAGATAAAGGACCGGATTTTTTTTCTTATCCGGCCATTCCAGTTTCTCTTTTCCCCGGGACAAACTACGCAGTACACCGTTGACATAGCCCTTCAGCTGCTGGAAATGACGGCTTACCGCCAGCTTTACCGCCTCATTGCAGGCCGCCGAATCGGGGACACTGTCCATGAAAAGGATCTGGTAGGCTCCCATCCGCAGCAGATTACGGATGAGTGGCTTGCATTTGGAAAGGGGCAGTTTGGAAAACCGGCCCAGGATATAGTCCAGCTGCAGCCTGCGTTCCGTCACCCCTTCCGTAAGGCGTTTGATAAACGCCTTATCCCGGCCGTCCAGATAATTGTATTTATCCAGAACACGTTTCAGAAGAAGGTTAACATATTCCTGCCCTTTTTCCGTTTCCATTAAAATATCCAGTACCAGGCCCCTGGCATTTATTCCGCACTCCGTCTTCATCCGTACTCCTATCCGTGTTTGCTTTTGTATAACTATTCCGTATCCTTACCGTTCGTACAAGGCTGGATTTTCACTCCGCACCTTTTCCGGCCAGGCTTTAATCACGATCTCTTCTTCCGCCTGCCAGAAGATACAGCCTGAGAAGCTGCAGGATAGAGGACGCAGCGGCGGCAACATACGTAAGTGCCGCGGCGCTGAGCACCTTCCTGCAATAGCCGGTTTCTTCTTCCGACAGGATACGATATCCCTGCAGCATCTTCAGGGCGCGGCCGGAAGCATTGAATTCCACCGGCAGGGTTACCAGCTGAAACAGCACGGAAATGGCGAATACCCAGATTCCGATCTGTATGAACGTGTAGCTGAGGCCGAAAATCAGTCCCAGAACCACCATAGGCAGCCCCAGGGCAGAACCGAAATTTGCTACCGGAACCAGCGCCCCTCTTATTTTCAGGGGTGCATAGCCTTCCTTATCCTGCACCGCATGGCCGCATTCATGAGCCGCAACGCCGATGGCGGCTACGCTGCCCGAAGCATAGGTGGCATCTGAAAGGCGGAGGACCTTGGTCCTGGGATCGTAATGGTCGGTGAGATTTCCCTTCACATGCTCCACCCTGACGTCTCCCAGGCCGTTATAATTTAAAATCATTCTGGCAGCTTCCGCTCCTGTCATGCCCGTCATGCTCCGCACCCGGGAATACTTGTTATAGGTGCTGTTCACCCTGGAACTGGCCCAGATAGAAAGCACCGCACCGATAATTACCAAAAAATAAGTAGGGTCAAAATAATAACCAAATCCTAACATCCCAGCATTTCTCCTTTTTCTATTCTGCAGCCCAGAAGAAAATCCTTAACCTGCATACGTTTCTTGCCTTCCAGCTGCAGCTGCGTCACCTTCAGTATCCCATCCCCGGTATTGATATACAGGGCTTCCCTGTCCGCTTTTTCCACACTTCCCGGTTCTCCCTGCGCAGCCTCCCCACAGGAAGAGGCCTCCCAGATTTTCAGCGTTTTTCCTTTATATGAAGTATACGCACTGGGCCATGGATTTAATCCTCTTATCAATCGTGCGGTTTCCGCCGCCGGACGGGTAAAATCAATCTGTCCCATGGATTTATCAATCATTCCCGCGTAACAGCTTTCCGAATCGTCCTGAGGCTCCGGAACCGCCTCGCCTTTTTCAATGGCTGAAAGGGCAGGGACAATCAAAGCAGCCCCCGCTTCGGCCAGCTTATCATGGAGGCTGGCATAGGTATCCTCCGGTGTGATAGCCACTTCCGTTTTAAAAAGCATGTCCCCGGTATCGATACCCGTGTCCATCTGCATAATCGTTATGCCCGTCTTTTCCTCTCCGTTGATAATCGCCCGCTGAATAGGCGCAGCCCCTCTGTATTTCGGCAAAAGGGAGGCATGGATATTCACGCATCCGAACCTTGGCATATCCAGGATTTCCCGGGAAAGAATCTGTCCGAAAGCCGCCACCACAAAAATATCCGCCTCATAGGTTTTCAGCTGTTCCACAGCTTCCGGCTTTTTTATCCTCACGGGCTGGAAAACAGGGATATCATGGGAAACCGCAAATTGCTTTACCGGGCTCATCTGCAGTTCTTTTCCTCTTCCCTTCGGCTTGTCCGGCTGTGTCACCACAGCGCTTATCTCATGTCCCGCCTTCCAGATCGCTTCCAGCGCTCTGGCCGCATAATCGGGGGTACCCATAAATACCATTTTCATACGATTGCCTTCCTTTATTCGTCGTAACTGTTCCGTCCCTTCACAGTTACTATTCTTCCGCTTCTTCCACATCCATCAGCTCACCTTCCACTTTTTCCACATACATATGGCCGTCCAGGTGATCAATTTCATGGCAGAAAGCTCTGGCCAACAGTTCCGTTCCTTCTATTTCAAAGGGCTTCATATCCCTGTCATAAGCCCTGACTTTTACATAATTGGGCCTGGTTACCGTTCCGCTTTTTCCCGGCAGGCTCAGGCACCCTTCGCCTCCGGTCTGCTCTCCGCTGGTTTCCAGGATACGGGGATTGATCAAAACAATGGGGTCTTCCCCTGTCACATCAACTACCACCACTCTTTTCAGGATTCCCACCTGAGGTGCAGCCAAGCCGACGCCGTTCGCATCATACATAGTTTCCAACATATCATCAATCAGTTCTTTGATACGGGGGGTCACTTCCTTTACTTCCTTACAAACCTTTTCCAGGATGGGATCCCCCATGATTCTGATATTTCTGATAGCCATTTTTTCTTCCACCTTTCTTCTTTTGATAATAGTTGTTCCTCTCTCAGAAAGAGGACATGGGATCAAAATCGAACTGTACATTTTCATCCTTGCGCTCCTGTTCCTTCAGGAAACGCTCCATCCGGTTTTTCAGCCGGATCAGGATAGCATACTCCGGGTTCTTAATATAAAGGACGTACCGGAAAATATCATTAATTCTGCCGATAAAGGCCGGAGCCGGGCCGATGAGGATCGTGTGTTCCTCCCTGCCTTCCTCCGATTTTAACGCAAGCCCTTTCAGCAGGCCGGCAAGCGCTTCCCCGCCTTCTGCCGTCAAAGAGGTTACCTGTACTGCCAGAATATGGGATACCGGCGGATACGAAAGCAGCTGCCGGTAAAGGATTTCTTCTTCATAAAACCCTTCATAGTCCTGGGCCGCCGCATGCAAAATACTATAATGTTCGGGCTGATAGGTCTGGATCACCACTTCTCCGGGCCTGGTTCCTCTTCCGGCCCTTCCCGCCGCCTGGGTAAGCAGCTGGAAGGTACGTTCCCCCGCCCGGTAGTCGTTAACCGAGAGGGACATATCCGCGGCCATAATACCCATCAGCGTTACATTGGGGAAATCGTGTCCTTTGACTATCATCTGTGTCCCCACCAGAATATCCGCTTCCCCTGCGGAAAAAGAGGACAGGATCTTTTCATAGCTGTCCTTCGTTTTCGTGGTATCCGCATCCATACGAAGCACCTTTTTATCAGGATACAGCTTATGCAGCTGCTCCTCTATCTGTTCCGTCCCGGCCCGGAAACCCAGAATATATTTGGAACCGCATTCCGGACAGAGTTTTACGGCAGGCTGGGTAAAGCCGCAGTAATGGCAGACCAGCGTACCGTTTTTGTGCTCGGATAAAGACACGTCACAATGCGGGCATTTCATAACATGCCCGCACATCCGGCAGGAAACAAATCCCGCATACCCCCGCCGGTTAAGGAAGAGCATGCTCTGCTCCCCCCGTTCCAGCCGATCCTGCAGAAGGTTCTGAAGCCTGGCGGAAAAAATGGAACGGTTTCCTTCCTTCAGCTCTTTGCGAAGATCCTCCACATAGACGCGGGGAAGTTCGCCTCCGGTAAGACGTTCATCCAGCGTGAACAGCCGGTATCGGCCTTGTTTCGCCCGGTAATAGCTGTCCAGGGAAGGAGTTGCCGAACCTAAAAAGACGCTTGCCCCATGAAGCCTGGCAAGTTCCTCCGCCGTTTCCCTGGCATGGTATTTGGGCATCGTTTCGCTTTTATAACTGTTTTCATGTTCTTCATCTATGATGATGATTCCGATATCCGGGAACGGCGTGAACAAAGCCGACCGGGGGCCGATGATCACATCAATTTCCCTTTTTCTGGCTCTTTCACACTGATCATATTTTTCCCCGGGAGAAAGGGTGGAATTCAAAACAGACACCCGATCCCCGAATCTTTTATAAAACCGGAGCACCGTCTGATAGGTAAGTGCAATTTCCGGAATCAGCATAACGGCCTGACGTCCCCTGGCGATAACCCTGGCTATCAGCTCCATATAAACTTCCGTTTTACCGCTGCCGGTAATTCCCCGCAGCAGATAGGTCTGCCGGATTCCCTGATCATAATCGGCGGTTACGGCATCCACAATCGCCTGCTGGTTCCTGCTGAGCATACGCCCCGCTTCTCTCCTGGCATCCAGTTTTACAGGATTTCTGTAATAGGGGACGCTGTTGACCGCAATCAGACCCGCATCCCGGAGGCTTTTAAATGTGGCCGGGGAAATATTCAGTTTCCTTGCCACCAGCGCCTGGGGAAGCCGTTCTTCGGCAATCAGCTCCTGCAGGACCCTGGCCTTGGCTCTCTGCGCTTTCCGTTCGCATTCCCGCATTTCGGCCCGGGCCTCTTCTATGCTCACCCGGAGGCATATTTCTTTCTTTTCCTGCTGTTTCAGCTTCTGCCTGACCGGCAGGACTGTTTTCAGCGCATTAATCATAGTGGAGCCATAGTGCTCTTTCATCCAGAAGGCCAGCCGGATAAGACGGCTTTCCACCTGTATGCCTTCTTCCATAATGGAATGGATTTCCTTCAGACGGGTTATATCAAATTCCGGTTCATCCGTCATTTCTATAATATAGCCTGTGCGCAGATTGTTGCCGCTGCCAAAAGGAATCCTCACCCGCATCCCCGGCTCCGGCACGCCCAAAAGGGCATCCGGAACACGGTACTGAAACGGGCGGTCCACCTTTTCGTGGGATATATCCACTATAATATTCGCAAATCTGCCCTGCATGTATACCTCATCTTCTTTTTTAATTATCTTTGCGTTCCTTCAAAATCTCCGCGATAAGCTCCCTTTCGTCCATATGGTGCTTTTCGCCTCTGATCTCCTGATAATCCTCATGTCCTTTGCCGGCAAGTACGATAATGTCTCCCGGACGGCCGTTATCAATCGCATAGGCAATGGCTTCTTTTCTGTCACAGATCTCTATATATTCTCCGTCCGTTTTCCCGATTCCGGTTTTGATATCTTCGATAATTGCCTGAGGCTCTTCAAACCGCGGGTTATCGGATGTGATAATAGTTAAATCCGCAAGCCTGCCGCTCACCTCACCCATTTCGTAACGGCGCAGACGGGAACGGTTGCCTCCGCAGCCGAACACGCATACCAGCCTGCCGTGATCATATTCCTTCAGCGTGGTCAGAAGGCTTTCCAGCGCCATGGCATTATGCGCATAATCGATAAGAAGAGTGAATGCGTCCGACACCTTCACCATTTCTATCCGGCCCTTTACCCTGGCTTCCCGGAGCGCTTTTTTTATCGCTTCCTCCGACACTCCGAAATGACGGCAGATAGCGATCGCCGTCAGAGCGTTGTATACGCTGAACCGGCCGGGCATGGCGATTTCCCCTTCGAAATCCATAAGCCCGCACACCTGGAAGGCCACTCCCAGATGGCCGTTATGATTGGTCAGCCGCAGATTTTCCGCACGCAAATCCGCATCAGGAGATAAACCGTAGGTCTCCAGCTCACAGGTATGGCCTTCCATCACTTTTTCCCAGTGACCATCATCCCGGTTGGCTATCCCGACACGGCACTGCCTGAACAGCAGCCCCTTGCAGTGCATGTATTCTTCAAAGCTTTTGTGTTCATTCGGCCCGATATGGTCCGGCTCAATATTCGTAAAAATCCCAAAATCAAACACGAAGCCCTGGCTCCTGTGCATCATGAGCGCCTGGGAGGAAACTTCCATGACCACCGTATCACAACCCGCCTCAACCATCCTGGCCATATAAGACTGCAGAATATAGGATTCCGGCGTGGTGTTATCCGAAGGGATATGGGTATCAGAGATGATAACCTCTATGGTGCCCACCAGCCCTACCTTACATCCGGTCTTTTCCAGAATGGATTTAACAAGATAGGCGGAAGTGGTCTTTCCCTTGGTTCCCGTGATCCCTATGGTCTTAAGCCGCCGTGCCGGATGTCCGAACCAGGCAGCGGAAATAAAAGCCATGGCGTAACGGGTATCCTCCACCCGAAGGATCGTCACTACGGCATCCCCGGGTACGTCCACTTCCTTTTGTGTCACCAGAACCGCAGCCCCTTTTTCCACGGCCTGTGCCGCAGCGCTGTGCCCGTCAAAATTAGCGCCTTCTATACAAATGAATAAACATCCTTTTGTAATTTTTCTGGAATCGTATACAACGTCGGGTACATCAAGCTGCGTTGTCCCCCGCACTACCGTAACATCCAGATTCTCAAGTAATGTCTTTAATGCTGCCATATCTTTCCTCTTTTCTTTTTGAAAAATGGATATTTAAGCGTAATACTTCCATAAGAATAGCACAGGGGGACGGTTTTTTCAACCAATATGTCCCAGCTGCCCGTTCCCTGCCGTCTTCCGGGCACTGCGGCCGGGGTGAAAAAATCCATCACAAAATGCAATAAGCCCTCACTTTCGTGAGAGCTTATCGCTTATGAGGGGGGAGATAGTTAAGTGAGTTGTTAATCAACTATCTGACACTAATGATACCTTTAAATTGTGTTCATTCTGTGATTAAAGTTTAAAAAAGTTCTTAATTCCCTGAAGGAATTATTAAGAAATAGGGAAGAGTTTTGTATTATTCAGCGGCTCCGTGCAGTAAATGCACAGTCCGGCTAAACAGTTACAGGTTTTCCATTTTTCGGATTACATCCTCCGGCAGCCTTACCGAAGCATATCTTCCATTCCACATTTTCCTCTCAAAATATGCCGTCAATTGTTCCGCACTAAAATAATCATTGTCAAAGGTTGATGTTGTGTGAACGGGAATGCATACGTGATACCCCTTCTCAAATGCAGACTTGCAGGTGGCATCAATACAATATTCTGTTTGCAGCCCTCCAAGGATAATATCGGTTATCTTCTTTTCTCTGAGATATGCATCCAGCCCGGTTTCCTTAAAAGCACTGTTATAGGTTTTATCAAATATCCGCTCCCCCTCCTGCGGCGACACCCCGTCATATATCTGCCAGCCTTGGGTTGCGTAAGCGAGTTCATCCCCTTCCCCGCCGTCATGACGAACATATATCACTTCGATACCCCTTTGCCTGGCCGTGCCGATAACCGCCTTCAGATTCTCCTTTAACTCCTCCTCACGAAAGGGATGTGCTTCCATGAGCGCATTCTGCATATCTACAATCAGTACTATTGTGTTTTCCCGTTTCATCTTCTCTGTCCTTTCCTAATTACTGTTACCCGTTAATTATTACGTATAAAAAAAGCCGCGCACCCACATTCAATTGCAATTCGTAAATTATTGTTTTTATAACCCTCCCGAAATCTCCTCTATTTTACCACATACCTAAGAATGTTACCACATCAGACAAAAAAGCTTATCCATGCCGCCCCACCGCAAGATCTTCTTCTCTTTTTCTAAAGAAAACCTTAAGACTTTTTATTTTCTTTTTCTAAAACGTACACATTCCCGTCACATTTTTCCTGTATTATAATCTCAGATAGTTAAACAACTCAAAACTATCTCCCCCCTCATAAGAAAACGAAAAGCTGTCAGTACGGTGCAAACCGCTGGCAGCTTTTTCGTTTTCTTCTGTATATGCCCGGGCACTTCCTGCCGGAAATCCTTTCGTTTGAACAGATCAGCGTCCCTATGTGCCCTGCGGCATCCCCTCCTGTTCCTCTTCCTCTGCCGCCTTCATAAGCTTTTTACGCACCTCTTTTTCTTCAATCAGCCTGTCCCTGGTGGACTTCATGCCATAATCCGTGGAGGAAAAGGTAATAATTCCCGGCACCTGTCCCGCATTACGGAATAATTCCTTCAAAATCCCTGACGACCGTTCCAGCCCATGCCCTGGATTCCCTATGAGAAGAATGCGCACCTTCTTCCAGAACCGCCGTTCCTCCGCCTCTTCATGAAGCCTGGGCGAAAGCCGTTCCAGCATGCGGTAAAAAGCGGACGGTAAATTACCATTATACACGGGTATCACAAAAACATACGCCTCTTCCCTGTCCAGCCAGGCCGTCAGTTCCGCAAAGCCATCCTTTTTGGGACAACTGCCGTGTGTACACTCGTAGGAGCAGGGACCGCAGCCGTCAAAGGGAAAATCATGAATCCATTTCACCACAAACCTTGTTTTTGTCTGCTGCTTGAGAAACAACAGAAAATCCCCGCAATTACCGTCTTTTCTGGAACTGAAATTTATTCCAAGCATATTTGTTTCTTCCCTTCCTTCAGCCATTGTACCGTATCCTTCATCGTCTGCATCAAATCCCGAGGACTATACCCAAGCTCTTTTGTAGCCTTATCATGGGAAAAACGGTCGTTGCTCCGTAACGTATAAAGAGAATATCGGGTGTACAGCGGCCGCTTTTTCCTGCATTTCGCATAGCCTGCCAGAATAGGGGCGGCCGCTTTTGCCATCCACATAGGCAGTACAGGAACCCGCCTGCAGCTGCAGAGCCTGTGCACCATGGCAAGTACTTCCCGGATTTCATAGTGGCGGTTAGAGAGGATATAGCACTCCCCCTTCCTGCCTTTATCCGCCGCCAGAAGGCAGCCTTGTGCCACATCCCGCACATCCACAAAGTCATAGCCGCCTTTCACACAGGCAGGGAGCCGCCCCATAATATAATCATTTACCAGCTGTACCAGGTAATTGCCCGTACCTCCAAACGGCCCCAGTATGCCGGACGGGTGCACTACCACGGCGTCCAGCCCCTGCTTTACCAGGGAGAGTACCGCTTTTGTCGCTTCCGCTTTGGTTTTGGCATATCCGCCGGTAACCGCATTTTCTGAAAATTGACTGACCTCTTTCATCACGCCGTAATCTCCGTTTTCCGGGATCGCATGTACGGAACTGACATATACGAATCTTGTTATCCGCTTTTCCAGGCACAGCCCGGCAATGGTTTTCGTCCCGTTTACATTCACATCGTATACCCGGGGTGTCACCTTCCCCGAAATATCAATGATGCCGGCAGTATGTATCACAATTATGTCCATACCGTCCGTATGTTCAAAAAGCGGCAGCAGGGACTCCCGTCTGCGTACATCCCCCCTGTAATAGGTGATATTCCCCCTGTCCGCCCCTTCCTCACCAGGCAGAAGCAGCCCCCTCACAAGACACTCTTGTTGTTCCAGCATACGGACGATGGTACTCCCCAGATGTCCGTCCGCGCCGGTAATGATATACATTTTCTTCATGGCGAACCTCCCTGTCCAGAGTCGTTTGCCGCTGCAGGAAGCGGTTCCTGCAGCGGCAGATTTTGTAGCTGTGAAAGTACGGAACAGTTACAAACTTTTTGTCAATATCATTATAGCAACATCTATTTTCCCTCTCAATAAGCAGATTTCCCCTCTCTGCCCCCTTTTTGAACAGATCGGAGAAAAATGTTGCCGACTCCTATTCTTTTAGGAATTCTAAAGAAACACTTTATAAATTTTATATCATTTTATTAAAATGGACATACTCCTGTCACAATTCCCGGTTATCATATATTTCAGATAGATGAACAACACCTATCTCCCCCCTCATAAAAGATAAGATAAAAAGGCGCCTGTCAGCAGGTGCCTTTTTATCTTATCTTTTTCTATTACTTAATTGTTCAGCAGGGATGCGCAGTACTGCGGTTACCTGACGGGCAGTTGTTATATTTCTTCGATTTGGATATTGCGGAGCATATCTTCCGCCAGCTTAAGCGGAACATTTCCGCTTTCCAGGGTGGTCGCATTCGCCGCGGAAATGGCAGCGGCTTTTCTCAGCATTTCCTCTTTTTCCTCCCCTGCGGTTATGGACATAGCCAGGGAAGCTACCACACTGTCGCCGCAGCCTACCGTGTTCAGGGCCGAAACCCTGGGCGCCCTGGCATACAGGCATCTTCCTTGCTCCGCCAGAAGAAGGCCTTTGTCCCCCAGGGAAACCATGACAAGTCCCACACCATCGGAAAGCAGCACCTCTGCTGCCTCTTTGACCGCCTCCCGATCCGGAAGCCGGCGTCCGATAATATATTCCAGTTCCTTCCGGTTTGGTTTGACCACGGCTGGGGATGCCTTTACCCCTTCCTTCAGCAGTTCCCCGCTGGTATCCAGAACCACCTGCTTTCCCACCGCGGAAGCGCTTTGGATAAGCCTGGCATAGATATCTGACGGGATACCGGGAGCTGCGCTGCCGGAAAGGATAACAAGGCTGCTTTCCTCTGCCAGCAGGACAAAATTTTTCATAAATTCCTTCAGGCTGGTATCACTGATGTGAGGGCCTGGCTCCAGTATTTCCGTCACATAACCGTTATCCGCCACGATGTTCATGCTGGAGCGCGTCTCTTCCTCCACCCGGATAAAGGCGCTCCTTATCCGGAGCCTGTCCAGCTGGGCTTCCATCCACCTTCCCTGATAACCGCCCAGAAAACCGGTGGCCGTCACCTCGTAATTATACTGGCGGAGAATTTTACTCACATTGATTCCTTTGCCGCCCGGGATATTGTCAACGGAACGCATCCTGTTCACCCTGCCGGGGAACAGTTCTCCTGTCCTGTATGTCTTATCAACTGCCGGATTCAGCGTTACTGTCAAAATCATATAAAATCCCCTGTTCTTTTTTATTTGTAAACTTGACTCATCAGGTGCCAAATGACCATCCGCCCGCTGCCAGAGCGGTGTTCCCTATTCCTTTTCACTGATATTGCTGCATCACCAGCTGAAGCTTTGTATTCCCCTGATAGGTATTGATGGAAGGGTAATAGGTTACCGACAGACGGATATCCTGGCTTTTTCCCAGATACAGCCGTTCCACCGCTTCCCTGCCGAATTTCTTTTCCAGATAGGCATTCATCGGTTCCGGATCGCCGAAAGCCATCATTTCCCACTTTGTCTGACAGTCGTCCAATACCGTAAAGCGTACGGCATTCCCATTTTTCCCCAGGATTCTGGCCGACAGGAAGGAGAGATCCTTCTGGGCAAAAACCGGCTTGGGATTGCCGTTTCCGAAAGGCTCCAAAAGCTCCAGCTCCTGTACAAATTCCATGGAGACATGGGAAACCGGCATCGGGACATCAATATGGACCCGTTCTTCCATGTCACTTTCGGTCAGGGTGCAGACCGCATTGATTTCCCTCCGGAAGTTTTCCACATCCTTCTCCTCCAAAGACAGGCCCGCAGCCATTTTATGGCCGCCGTACTTCGTAAAAAGATGCTTTACCCTGGTCATTTCTTCGTACATATGATAGGTTTCTATGGAACGGCCGCTGCCCTTTACGCCTTCCTCGCCTCTGGTCAGCACAAACACCGGTTTATAATATTTTTCCCGCACTCTGCCGGCTATGATTCCGGCAAGGCTTTCATGGCAGTCAGGAAGATAGACTACAAGCACGCGATCCTGCATGAGCCCGCTCTCTTCCACCGTCCGTATCGCCTTCTTCACGTAAATATCCGTCATTTCCTTCCGGCTGTCGTTCAGCTGCTTCAGATCCGACGCAATACGGACAGCCTCTCCCCGATCCTCCGCTTCCAGAAGCTGCAGCGCCCTGACAGCCGTGTCCAGACGCCCTGTGGCATTCAGACAGGGACCCATAACAAAACCGAGATGATAGGCCGACAGCTTTCCTTTTTCTATGCCGTTTACCTCCATCAGGGCACGCAGCCCCTGGTTGGCGGTGTTTTTCATATGGGACAGGCCGAATTTCACAATAACCCGGTTCTCATCCAAAAGCTCCATAACATCACACACCGTGGCAAAAGCAGCCAGTTCAAGGAGTTCCTCCAGCAAAGACTTTTCTTTCTGCGTCAGTTCCAGCTTCCGATAAAGGGCTTCTATAACTTTATAAGCCACAACGGCGCCGCAAATCCCTTTATAAGGATATGCATCCCCGTCCTGCCTGGGATCGATCACGGCATCTGCAGGAGGCAGTATGTACCTGCGCTCCCCTTCCGCTTCCTCATAGGGGACTTCATGGTGATCGGTTACGATCACAGTCATCCCCTTCTCTTTGGCCATTTCTATCTGAGGCGCGGCGGCAATCCCATTGTCACAGGTAATAATGGTGTCAATCCCTGCCTGAAAGGCATCCTCAACCAGATGTTCATTGAGCCCGTAGCCATCCTTCATGCGGTGGGGGATGGCAGTATCCGCCGTCGCACCCGCCCGCAGCAGCCCTTTATGCAGGATAAACGTGGAGCAGATCCCATCCGCATCATAATCCCCTATTATCCGGATCGGCCGGCCCGTCTTTATTTTATCCAGCAGAATATCCACCGCTTTTTCCATATCCTTAAGCAGGCCGGGCGCATACATATCCGCTATGGTTCCCTGAAGATATCTGCGTATTTCTTCCTCTTCAATAATATCCCTGTTGCGGATAATCCGGGCCAGCACAGGGCTGATTCCAAATTCCTGTCCGATTTTCGTAAAGTCCGCCCGTTTGGCAGCTACAAACCATTTTGCCATTTATTCACTCCTTTGCATCCTGCCGCGTTTCCCTGCCATAAAAAAGCGTCCTGACCCAGGCATGTCCGAATATCCATTCCCCGCAGATTGTGATGCCCATCTGGCAGAAAGCAGTTTCAAACACGCTCCGGCAGAACGCTTTTATATGGACCGGTTTTATCTGGATTTGGCTTTTGCCGCCGTCTCCCCGGTTTTACCCTTCACCTTTGTGCGAAGGACAAACCACAATGCACCGGTAATACATACGGAAGAATAGGTTCCGCAGATAATACCCACCATCAGGGGAAGCGCAAATTCACGGATAGAGCTTACGCCGAGGATATAAAGCACAGCCACCATGATAAAGGTTGTCAGGGAAGTAAAAATACTTCTGGATAAGGTCTGGGTAATACTCTTGTTCACCAGACCGGGAAGATCCCGTTTTCCTTCCAGCGCCATATTCTCACGGATTCTGTCAAAGATAACAATTGTGGCATTAATGGAATAACCCACAATAGTAAGCATACATGCAATAAAGGTGCTGCCCACGGATACACGCACCGCCGCGTAGAAGGCGAGTACCACCAGTACGTCGTGGATCAATGCAGCAACGGCGCTGGCGCCGAAGCGGATATCCTTGAAACGGAACCAGATATATATCAGCATACATACCGTAGCAATGACTACAGCGATAACCGCTTCTCTTCTCATCTCCCCGCTGATGGTGGAGCTGATGGTTTCCGCGGTGATCTTCTCCTGATCCACACCGAAGTTTTCTTCCATTACCTGATTCAGTTCTTCTCTTTCGTCCACATTCAGCGTTCTTGTCTTGAAGATTACCTCGTTCGTACCCTGTACCTTCTGGGTCTGTACATTTCCGTCACCTGTAATTTTTTCAATCATGGGAACAATGTTGGCATCGATATCTTCAATAGACCTGTTTTCGTTGAAGGAGACATTGGTGGAAGTACCTCCCATGAACTCCAGGCTGTAGTTAAGAATCTGTCCTGTACGGCCCTTGTTCACGCCCATGAAAACAAAACCGGACACAATAAGGACGATAGAAACCGCAAAAAATACCACTTTTTTGGAAAGGAACTCCACAGGCTTTTTATCCCTTGCATGACCATAAAGTTTTTCGCTCTGAAGGCCGACCGCATAGAAAGCATTCAGAATCAGCCTGGTAACCACCAGCGCGGTAAACATGGATACCACGATACCAAGAGCCAGCGTCTGGGCAAAGCCCTTGATAGTGCCGGATCCCATGAAGCCGAGTACGGCTGCGGCGATAAGGGTCGTAATATTACCGTCCAGGATTGCCGAAAGGGCCTTCTGGAAGCCGATTTTGATGGAGGATTTCACAGTCTTGCCCGTGGCTATTTCTTCCCGGATACGTGCAAAGATAATTACGTTGGCATCCACCGCCATACCGATAGACAGGATAATACCTGCAATACCGGGAAGGGTAAGGGTTATTTCAAAGCCGTTAAGCAGCAGGATCATCAGCACCACATACATACACAATGCCAGAGAGCTTGCCACACCGGGAATCCAATATACAGCTATCATAAACACCATAACGATTGCCATACCGATGGCACCTGCCATGAGGCTTCGGTTAATCGCTTCGGAACCCAGCTGTGCACCGACCACATTGGATCGCAGTTCTTCCAATTCCAGCTTCAGTCCGCCGATACGGATCGTGGAAGCCAGGCTCTCCGCCTCTTCGAAGGATCCCATACCGGTTATTACGGCAGAACCGTCGGTAATCTCCGACTGCACCGCAGGAGAGCTTACAACGGATCCATCATAAATAATATAGATGATGTCGCGGGTGGGAGCCGCCTTTTTGGTTGCTTCCGCAAATTTGGTCTTCCCGTTTTCCGTCAGGGTGAGCTGAACCACAGGCTCCTGGTTTCCCAGGGAGTTGTTCTGATAGCCGGCCTGCGCATCCGCAATGTCCGTCCCCTCCAGGACTACATTTCCGGATGAATCCTGGAAGGAAAGGGAACCGGGTTTGCCCAGTTCTTCCAGCACTGCATTGGCATCGGAAACGCCGGGGATTTCGATATTGATACGGTCTCCGCCCTCCTGGTAAACCTGTGCCTCCGTGGAATAGTTCTCCACACGCTTCTGCAGCTTGTAAATCGTGTCGCTCATATCAGCCGAACTGGGTTCTTCATCCCCCACCACCTGATATGTAATGCTGACACCGCCCGCCAGGTCAAGTCCCTGCTTAACGCTGGACGCGGAGCCTGATTTGTTCTCGCCAACACCAAAAACGGACACATAGCCCAATCCGGCCAATATGACGATGAACGCAATCAGGGTGAAAATTCCTTTTTTCTTGTTCATTGCTTTTTATCTCCTTCATTCTAGTCGGCCAGTGCCGCTTTTATCATAATCGCACATTCAATGCGCTTTTTCTGGAGTTCACATCCCAAATCGTAGGTCCCGTTTATGCCGCCTGTAAAATTATAGGAATTGGCTGCGCAGCCCCCGCTGCAGTAAAACTTGGCAAAACAATCCTTACATTTTTCCTTGGCATATACATTGCAGCATTTGAATTCATCCCGGATATCCGTCCGGACAATCCCCGTGTCCACATTTCCCATCAGGAATTCTTCCTTGCCCACAAACTGATGACAGGGGTAGAAATCCCCCCAAGGGGTCACCGCCAGATATTCCGTTCCGGAACCGCACCCGGACAGACGCTTCGCCACACAGGGTCCGCCGCTTAAATCGATCATAAAGTGGAAGAAATTAACGCCTTTTCCTTCTTTCTGCCTTTTGATCAGTTCCACAGCAAGCTTATCATACTCTTCCAGGAGTACGGGCAGATCCTCTTCCCTGAGCGCATAATCTTCGGAAGGATCCGCCACCACCGGCTCCACGGATATCTGCTGAAAGCCCAGATCCGCCAGATGCTTCACATCTTCGCCGAAGTCCAGATTGTTATGGGTAAAGGTTCCCCTCACATAATAGTTGAACTGTTCACGGCTTTCCGCCAGCTTCTGAAATTTGGGGACAATCGTTTCATAGCTTCCCTGACCGCCCCTGTGAGGCCGCATTTTATCATTGATTTCCCTGCGTCCGTCTATACTCAGAACCACATTTGACATCTCTTTATTTACAAATTCCTGGATTTCATCATTCAGAAGAATTCCGTTGGTTGTCAGTGTAAAGCGGAATTTTTTGTGATGGGGTTCTTCCAGGCTTCTTCCGTAAGCTACCAGATCTTTTACCACCTGCCAGTTCATCAGCGGCTCTCCGCCAAAAAAATCCACCTCCAGGTTCACCCTGCTGCCGGAGTTCGCAACCAGGAAATCCAGGGCCTTCTTTCCCACTTCAAAGCTCATCAGCGCCCTTCTTCCATGGTACTCCCCTTCTTCCGCAAAGCAGTAACGGCAGGCCAGGTTACAGTCATGGGCAATATGCAGGCAAAGAGCCTTTACCACCGTCTGCCTGTCCTTAAAGGCACCGATATAGTTTTCATAAATATCCTCCGTATACAGCTGCCCTGCCTGATAAAGCTCCAGGATTTCCTCCACGGCCTCTTCAAGCTCTCTTTCCGTATAGGAACCATTTCCCACAGGAACCGCCGCTCCTGCAGCAGAAACGGCCTCCCTTTTCAGCGTATCCAGAATCCCGTCCTTATCCTTTACGCCGTTATTCATGCACTCCTCAATCCGTGGTATCACATCATAGACACAATCGTCCACAACATGTACGCTTCCGCTGTTTACATCCATTACGATGTTGTAGCCGTTGTTTTTGTACTGGTGTATCACTGGAAAACTTCCTTTCTGTTTACTTGCAACTGTCCGTAACCCTCACAGTTACATTTTCTTTCCGCTTGCACGGCCGACCACCGGCAGGAACCGCTTACGGCTCCCGCCGATCATCTTCACGTATAATAAGCAGCGATGGGTATCGCTGCTTATAAAAACCTTATTTGGTTTCTTCAGAATCTGCTTATTTCATCTTCTCGCAGCTCTGGTTTCCTACTGTACAGGATGTCTTGCATGCTGACTGGCAGGATGTCTGGCATTCGCCGCAGCCGCCCTTCTTCATGGATTCCTTTAAGTCTCTTGTGGTCAGTGTTTTAATATGTTTCATACCATTGCCTCCTTACTTGAGAAACTGTCTGAACGGCCTCTCTTTCTCTGGACAGAATACCGTCCTTAAGCCGGACGCCATTGTCTAAGCTAGTATATCATAGTTTTTTATTCAGGGAAAGTATTTTTGTCAAAAAAAGTACATGCTTAATAAGTACATGCTGCATAACAGTTCAGACTGGTCTGAACTGCCGCCAAAAGGCTCCGGTGTCCCTAAACGCCCCTAACTGAGCATTCCTCCCAGCATTCCTCCCGCAGCACAGATCGACAGCGTGGTGAAAAAATGTGTGCCCAAATCTTTGAATTCATGATTCACCGCCAGGGATACAAGAGCCATGACTGCAAAATAAGCCAGTCCTACCGCCAGTCCCCACAGGAATTTTTTGCTTCCCATCCTTTTTCCCGTCATGAAGCCCGCAAAAAATACGGCAATTACATAGATAACAATGATGGCGATGGACACAACCTTTTCGGACAGCTGAAACTTGTAAAGGAATAACGCCAGCAGCAGCAGGAAGCCTCCTGTCAATATGTAGGAAAATAACAGGCACTTCAGAAGAAATAATATATTTGAGCTCCTGATTTCTTTTTTGTCCATATCCGCTCCTCCTTGACACATATATATTCCTGTCCCCCTGCATTTTATACCTGGGATTTGCTGTTTAGCTTGACATTTCTTCTGTATTTTTGTAAGATTCCTATAATTACAGTTATAACTTATGAAAAATCCGTCTCGGCTTTGCCGGGCACAAAACAAAAAAGGAGTGAAATTTTACGTGGATTCATCGTCGGTCCTACAATTTGTCTTTCTGGTAGTTCTCATTGCCCTCTCGGCATTCTTTTCTTCTGCGGAAACCGCCCTCACCACCGTCAACCGGGTGCGTGTGCGAACGCTTATTGAAGAAGGAAACAAGCGTGCCGTAATCCTCCAGAAAATTCTGGATAATTACAGCAAGATGCTCAGTTCCATCCTCATCGGCAACAACGTGGTTAACCTGTCCGCCTCCGCTCTCACCACTACTCTGGCCATGAAAATCTGGGGAAACTATGCGGTCAGCATCGCTACCGGCATCCTGACTCTCGTGGTACTGCTCTGCGGGGAAATCGTTCCCAAGAATGCGGCAACCCTGAGTTCCGAAAAAATATCCCTGGCCTATGCACGGGTTGTTTATACATTGATGAAGCTGTTAACGCCTCTTATCTTCATTGTGGATCGCCTTTCCGTAGGCATCATGATACTGCTGCATGTGGATCCCAATAAGAAAAAGGATCAAATTACCGAATCCGATTTAAAGACCTATGTGGATGTCAGCCACGAGGACGGTATCATCGAATCGGAAGAAAGGGAAATGATATACAATGTGTTTGACTTCAGCGATGCCGTCGCCAAAGATATCATGATTCCCCGTATCGATATGAGCACCATAAGCGTAGAGGCCGGCTATGAAGAGCTTCTCCGTGTGTTTAAGGAATATATGTACACCCGGATTCCTGTATATCAGGATGATAACGACAACATCATCGGCCTTGTGAATATCAAGGACTTTATTCTGGTGGAAGATCGGGAAAACTTCCGCATTACGGATATTCTCCGGGATGCCTATTATACTTATGAATATAAGAAAACTGCTGATTTGATGATAGAAATGCGGGAAAAACGGTTTAATGTGGCTTTTGTGCTCAATGAATACGGTTCCTGCGCGGGTATGATCACGCTGGAGGATCTCCTGGAGGAAATCGTGGGAGAAATCCGAGACGAATACGATGCGGATGAAGACGAACTGATTCAGGAAATCGGCGAACGGCAGTATCTGGTGGAAGGCGGTATGAAGCTCGATGACATCAACGATGCCCTGGATACGGAACTGGAAAGCGAAGATTACGACTCCATCGGCGGTATTATCATAGAAATCCTTGACCGCATGCCGGAACCCGGTGATGAGGTAACGACGGATTCCGGCATCGCCCTGCGGGTGGAAAACGTCCAGCAGAACCGGATTACCAAGGTTCTGATGACCCTGCCTGAACCGGCCGATCCCGAAGAGGAATCCGAGGAAGACACCGATTCCCGGGATTCCCTTTTTGACAGGGGAAATAAAGAAAAAGCATCCGCCGATTAATCGGCAGCAAAAAAAACGGGAAAGCACCCCTCTGGGGTGCTTTCCCGTTTCTGTTTCATACAAAGGAGTCTCGCTGATTCCTATAAGGACGGCCTGCGGAGCATCCTCTGTTTCCGTCCGTTTACTCATTCAGGGGCTTCTTCTGTTAAAAATACCACGCCTTCTTCATCGAACCGGAACAGACAACTGTTTCCGCTGTCATCCGTTATGCGCACAGCCTCTGCCGTACTTTCCGTATTTTCGTCTGCAATTCTCACTCTGGATGCTTCCGCCGAGTCCGGATCGATGCCGGCTTCCTTCAATCCTGCCATAACAGCTTCCCAATTGGCCTTCAGGTCAAAAAGATAAGGGGTCTTTTCCAGGCTTATCCTGGTCAAACCATTCCCTTCATAAGCAACCACCACATATCCGTATGTACCGTCAGCACCGGAATAAGTACAACAGTACAGCTTTGCAGTCTCCGTCAGGCGGGTTTCCTCGGTATCAGGCATTTGATACGCGGTAAAGCTGTCATAATTCCAGACCGGATCCACCGCCTCCCCCGCCCATTGCACCAGCAATTTCCTGAAAATGGATTTATGAAGCATTTGGAAGGCTCTGGACTGCTGTCCGTCGTAATAAGAAGCAATTAACTTCTCCTGCGCAACGTCATTTTCCGCTGCCGGTGCCGCATGCACTTGTACCGCCCTGCCGCAGGCAAAGGCTCCTGCTCCCAGCACCAGAAGTAATCCTAATATCAATCCTGCTTTTTTCATTCATCCCCACTCTTTTCTCCGGGTTGTATTTGTTTATCCCGGTACTCTTATCATAGTTCCTGCATCTGAAAAAACAATTGGGGAAATTCTCAATTTTTTCTAAAGATTGGCATTTCTTGAAACGAAAATTCGCTTTTCTTGCAAAAAGGATCGCGGCAGCTTATGCCGCTTTACGGATCCTGCCCGGACTCCGGCCGTTTTTTCCGCCCCTCCCTTATCGGAATTTTCTTACCTCCGCCTTTTTCAGACGAATTGGAACAAGGTGATTTTTACAGCATAAAATAATAGCAAGGAAAATACAGGTGATTTTTTATGGCTGATTATACTTATACGATATTTCTTGACGCGGGGCACGGCGGATCGGATCCGGGTGCCGTATACAACGGAAGACGTGAAAAAGATGATACCCTGAATCTCACTCTCGCCGTAGGCGATATTCTGGAGAGCTACGGTTTCAATGTAATATACGCAAGGACAGAGGACATCTATGAATCCCCTTATCAAAAGGCCGCTGAGGGCAACGCTTCCGGCGCCGACATCTTTATCTCCATTCACCGTAATTCCAGTCCCTATCCCAACCAATACAGCGGTGTGGAAAGCCTGGTATACAATGCCTGGCTGCCGGCCGGCACCATTGCCACCAATATCAACCGACAGCTGGAAGAAGTGGGCTGGAAGAACCTGGGTGTCAATGAACGCCCCAATCTGGTGGTATTGCGTCAAAGCAACATTCCCGCCGTTCTGGTGGAGGTGGGCTTCATAAATAACGATCAGGACAACGCGCTGTTTGATCAAGAGTTCGATGCCACCGCCCGGGCCATTGCAGACGGTATCGCAGGAACACTCTGGACCTGGTAAGCAGGATACATCCGCACCTGCCGGCTGTTTTCCCGCCGGCAGGCGTATCATTTCCGCCTACATAAACAGGGATATCAGAGGTATTGTGATAATGCTAAACAGCGTACTCAGCACGGTCCCCCGGGTACAGCAGGTTTCATCCGCCCCGTATTCCGCCGCCAGCGGAACCACTATGCTCGCTACAGGCATTCCCAGCATGAAAATAAAAATCCCTGTCAGTTCATTGGGAAGGCCCGAATTTCTAAGCAGCAAAGCCGCCGCAATCGGTAAAGCAAGAAGCTTGATGCCCAAAAGTCCGTATATTTTCAGATCGCTCACCAGTTCCCGGATATCCGCCTGGGCAATGGATGCCCCTATAAGCATCATCGACATGGGAATGGCGGCATTCCCCATATACCCGACAAAGCTTTTTACACTGTCCGCCACCGGCACCCGCCAGACAAAAATCACAATGGACACCAGGCACGCCGCCACCCCCGGATTCATAAGCTTCCCCAGCCGCAGCTTCTCTTTTTTCCCATCTGCCTTTCCGGATATTAAGCGAATCCCGTATGTATACAGCAGGAGATTAAAGCCAAGGATATAAAAAGAAACGTAAAATACGCTTTTTTCCCCATAAATGCTGGATATCAGCGGGATTGCCATGAATCCCACATTAGAAAAAACCATCATCATCCGGAACAGATGGCCGTGCCGTTTTTCCACCTTAAGCAAGCGTACCACAAGAAAACTCGTCAGAATCAGGATCGTGAAATAGAAAGCGATGAAACCAAGATTCAGCAGTATCTTTTCTCCGTTTTCCCCGTTATCCCGTTCCATTACCCCATTGATAATGATGAGGGGATTCAGGATGTTCACCACAATTTTGGAAAGCTTCGCATATGCATTTCTGTCCAGCCAGTCCTTTCTGTAACTCACATACCCGATCGCCATCATCGCCAAAAGTATCAGCATCTGCTGCAGCACTACAAAGGTGTCCATGTATCCCAATCCCCCTCGGCCCCGTTTCTTTGTCTGCCGCCTATACCGTCCGTGCCGGTATGCGGGATATCTCTTCAGGCCTATACATGGCATTGTATCACAGATTTTCCGGTATTTCCATATGGATTCCCAACGGATGGCAGACTACGGTGTATCGCCTCCGGCGCCTGTCAGATAATTCGTCACCGCATAAACTGTCTGTCCGCCCACGGTCAGACGGGACCATCCATTGCTTCCGATTCCGGTCCGGGACGCCACTTCTCCGTTGTGAAGAATACCGACCACCGTATCCGGGCTGTCCGTACTGGGTACTGTACGCAGGTTTGTCTCGCTTTTGGCTGTAACGAGATCATTGGCCGGTGTAAAGGTAATGCCTGCCTCCGGATTATCCGGCGTGGGTGTGGTGCTGTTTTTATAATTGAGATCCGTTGTAAGATAACTGGTAACCGCGTATAAGATCTGTCCGTTATAGCTGATCTGGGACCAGCCGTTGCTGCCGATTCCCACTCTGGTTACCGTATCCCCGTAATGGATGGTGGCGACGATGGTATCCTGTTCCGACGTTCCCGGCCCTGTGCGCAGGTTCGTTGTATCCTTGGCCGTTACGATTTCGTTTACGGGTTCATAACCGGGTCCTTCCTGTACAGGAGACTCTTCCTTTACGGGCGCCTGATAGGTGAGATCCGTGGTCAGGAAACTGCTGACTGCGTAGACCTTCTGCCCGTTGTATTCCAGCCGGGACCAGCCGTTATTCCCCACGCCGGTCCGCGTCGCTGTCTGTCCGTTCACCAGCTTATCCACCACCTGGGACCCCTCTGCCGTTGTAGGCGCCGTGCGCAGATTGGTTTCTATTTTTGCGGTAACCGTCTCCTCTGTTTCCGTAAAAATAATTCCCACCTCCGGATTGGCCTCCACCACCTCCGCAGGCGTAGGATCCTTGGCTTCCGCTTCCTTACTGTAGCCAAAATAAGCCACATTCACATCCACCTTTTTCCCGATGCCCGCCACCTGGCCCTGGCTGGTATACTGCCACATATCATGCCTTCCGGAATAGGTGGAAGCCGCCGTATCCGGGAAGGGCTTTTCCGGATACTGGGATACCCATATCTTATATCTGCTTCCCAGCACATCCATATCCCAGTCGGCGCTGCCTTCCATTTCATTTTTTGAGGCATAAAACATGGGGGTATATCCCGCTGCCTGTATGGTGTCGAGAAACGCCGATGCAATATTGGTGCGGGCGGTTTTATCCAGTCCGTACTGTCTGCTGTCCTGTGATTTAAAATCCTCACAGTTATAGGCAACCGGGTAGGTGATTCTATATTGGGAAATAAAAGAGGCCAACCAGGAGGCTTCCTCCTTTGCTTCCTGCTCCGACACCGCTGAGGAAAAGAAATACGCGCCTACTTTAATCCCGTTTTTCTGTGCCTCCTGCATGTTGTATCTTGCAGTGGGATCCTCATATATAATACCCGTGGCCTTGGTCCGGTATCCCACGCGTACGATGACAAAGTCAATCCCGGCCTCTTTTACCGCCGTCCAGTCGATATTCCCGCCCTGATATTTGGATACGTCAATTCCCAGGGTAGCCTCCGCCGTCTCTCCGTCTTCAGGCTTCAGGGTGTCTGCGGTAATCGCTGCAAAAGCACCGCTTCCCTGCCCGGAGGCATCGGAGGATTTCTGCGGATCCTCTTCATCCTCCATGCTTCCCACTTCAGCCGCCACCGCAGTAATGCTGCCCTTTCCGGCAGCCTCTTCGGTATGTTCCGTTTCCGTCCCCACGCTTTCCTCCGCTGCCGGAATACTCCCCGCAGCAGTTTCCTCTGTACCGGCAGATTCCGCAGTGTTCTCCGTCAGGTTTCCCGTTTCCCGGCTTTTATCTCCGGAAGAAACCCGTAAAATGACCGTCACAAGCGCCGCCACCAGGAGCACAGCCACCCCCGCTGCCAAAACAAGGAACGCGCCGTCCCGGTTCCTGCGCTTTTTGTGTTTCCCTTTCTTTTTTCGCCCGTCCATAGTATCCCTCGTTATTTTTCCAGAATATACTCGGTCAAATCCTGCCGGAACCGCTCCCAGCTGTCCTCATGTTCCACAAAATAAAGCGGACATTTCTTACCGCCCACATCATAATGGCGCAGCACATCCTCCGGAGTCAGCTTATATTCCTTAAGCAGCCAGGCCGTCAGCCGGATGAGCGACTGATATGTCGCATCTGTAAATTTACCATTCTCATCCAGATAACAGCACTCTATGGATATGGAATCATAGTTCCTGGTCTTTACGGCATAGCCGATTTCATTCAAGGGCAGGCACTGGATGATCTCTCCCTCATACCCAATGATAAAATGTGCGCTGGCGGAGGTTTCCCCGGTAATTCCCAGGTTTTCAAAATAACTCCGGTTCTGGCTGGCCGACGTGTTCTTATTCGCCGTATAGTGAACAAATATATTTTTTACCCCGTCCAATGGTTCCCCCGGCCGGGAATAAGGGTTTACCGTAAGGAAATTTTCGGTAATCGCCGGTTTGCTTGTATCATTTTCCCGGATAAGTTCCGTCCGTTCCGCATCCGGGAACCGGGTAAAGGCACCGCTTTCCTGTATTATCCCGATCGCCTTCCATAAGAGGAAACCCAGAAGAATCCCGGTAACCAGAATCCCGCTTACCAGAACGGTACGGGCGATTATGCGCTGCCGGCGCCGTTTCCTTCTCCTGGCAAGGATCTCTTCCCTGCTCCTCTTTCGCCGCTGCGGCGGCTCCCGCAGCGTTATATCAATATATTCCAGTTCCCTGGCCGCAGCACCTGTATTCGTGCCCGGATAATATCTTCTGCCCGTCTGTACCCCTCGTTTTGCCATGCCTTTTTCATCCTTTGGATTTTTATCTGCCGTTTTCACACGGCGTTTGAATCATATGATAATAGTATAGCAGGAAAACCGGGATTTTTTATTTAATAAATAATGAAGTTTTCTTTAAAATTGATTCTTCTATTTCCAAAATTACTCAAATGTCTTATAATACATATCAGACGTAAACGAAAATGAGGGATAAAAAATGTACGAAAATGAAAATGGACAGGGCTTTGGCCCTACTGACAATACAGGACAATGGGGCCGGCCGGATAACGGGCGGCCAGACAGCAACCAGACCGGCCAGCAGCAGTATTATGATCCGCAGACATCCCGCACCTACTACAGCGGCCAGGATTATGCCCCCTATTCCGGACAGGCGGGCCCCGGCAGTTATGACTCCCAATATTCCAATAACGGCGCCCCTTTTTCCGCAGGGGATCCTTTTGCCGGCAACAGTCCCTTTCCTTCAGGCCCCAATTATCCCAATGGGCCTTATCAGCCTAATATGCCTTATAATCAGGGGAGCGGAGGGATTTACTCCTCCAACCGCAGCAGCGGCCTGGCTATTGCCTGTCTGGTCCTGGGTATACTGGGTTTCCTGACCGGTGTCCTGTTTGTCGGTATCGCTTTTGATGTCCTGGCTATTATACTGGGTATTATATCCCTGGTACAGAACAGCCGTAAAAAAGGGATGCCTGTGGCCGGAATGGTACTGGCGGTTCTTTCCATCCTCCTCACCTTCCTTGTTTATTATGGGATAGGGGTAAGCCAGGATCGCTCGGCCCGGGGGATTGACCAGAAAATATACGTTCCGACCGCAGAGGAAAGTGCGGCCAGCGGCGTGCTGATGCCCAATATCACCCAGACGGATTACGAGACGTCAAGAGGGCTGATCCTTCTTTATGAAAACAAAAACAACGTTGATGTAGAGCTGGAAATCACAGTAACCTATTATGATGAAAATGACGATCTGCTGTTTTTGAGGAACAGCTATATATGGGGCTGTGCTGCAGGCGGCAAAGCGGCAGTGGATGTTTCCTATCCGTATGACAAGGATTATAACAGCCTTCCTTACAGCCGGTATGAAATTAACACTCTGGCAAAAGAGGTGGACTACAAGTACTACGGCAGGAACTATGGCTCACAGTTCCAGATCCAATCCAATACGGGAGCCGGCGGCGGGGTTCTTGCATCCATTACCAACCCAACCGGCATGGTATTTGATTCCGTGGAACTGGTATGTCTATATTATAAAGACGGCAATGCTGTCGGTATGAACTCCCAATACATAACCGATATGGGAGAATCGGCCAACGTGGATTTTTCAGTCCCCTATGACTCGGATTACAACGATTTGGAATTTGATGATTACGAAATCATCGTGAACAGCACGACGATTTACCCTGACTGAGGTTCCCCTCCTATCCGTCCTGTCTGCACCATACACGGATTTTTCCTTCCTCTATCAGCTGCAGGAACACATCCGTCAGATAGGGGTCAAACTGGGTATTCTTTCCTTTTTCAAGCTCTTTCACCGCATAGGATATCTGCATCGGTTCTTTATACGGCCTTCTTGCGGTCATCGTGTCAAAGCTGTCCGCAAGGGCAAGGCAGCGGCCTCCCAAAGGGATAGCATCCCCGGCAATACCGGTAGGATAGCCTTTTCCGTCATACCGTTCATGATGGGCAATCACGGCAGGCAGCATATAATTCATATCCGGGAGGAAGCGGATCATTTCCACCGCGTTCTTCACATGCTCTTTCATGACGGCATATTCCTCTTCCGTAAGAAAGGTCTGTTTTTTCAGGATGTTCTCCGGAATGCCGATTTTTCCGATATCATGCAAAAGCCCTGCTTCCCGGATGATCTCCACTTCCTCCTCCTTGAGTTCCAGCGCCTGGGCAAGGACTGTGGCATATTCCGATACCTTCAGGGAATGACGGAAGGTGATCTGATCCTTTGCATCTACCGCAGCCATCAGCGCATAGATCGTAGGCGCTATTTTTTCAAAGGAACTCCGGTAATAGCCGGATCCCTCTCTGGGACGGTCTTCCTTCCTCCAGAGCGCCGTCTGGTTCTTCCCCCTTGTTTTCGCATAATACACCGCACGGGCGCAGCTTCCCAGCAAATCCTCTTTTGCACCGATATTTTCAGGATACAGGACAATGCCGCAGCTCACAGTGAGCTGATGGATCACTTTATTTCTTTCCCGGCTCACCAGCCTGATTTTTTTCCGGATACGCTCGGCAGTCTCCAAAGCCTCCGCCTCCGTCATCTGCTGTTCCAGTAAAAGGAACTCATCCGCGCCAAAACGGTAAAGTTCCCCTTCCGGGCTTTTCTCCTCCCGGATGATCTCCGCCACAAACTGCAGCAGCGTATCGCTGCGCATATAGCCGTACATTTCGTTGTAGAGTTTGAAATCATCCACATTAATATCAATTAAAGCCGCCTGATGTATGGAATTCCCCATATCCTCACGCAGCCGTTTCAACAGATATCTGCGGTTATAAGCGCCTGTCACATCATCCGTCACAAAATTTTTCCAGGCTTCCCCGGCATTCCATGCATTTTTCAGCGACAGCATTCCCAACGTACAAAGGAGACGCAGGTTCTTTTCCTCCTGCGGCTCCTTTTCCTCTTTTGTTTGGCAGGGCACAAGAAAGAAACCAAATTTTCTGCCTTCATAGATCATTTCACCGGCTATTTGTGCGCCGAAGGCTCGGCTAAGAAAGGGACTGTCAAACAGTTCCTCTTCCAGCTTTCCGGGGATAATGGGAAACCGGCCCACAAGCCTCTTCTGTTCAAAGACAGAGGTATCCCCCTTCCGTATGAACAGCGCCAGCCCCTCGTATTGCGTGAGCCCGGCCGCTGTTTCCATCAGATGATCATAGATTTCGTCCACATGGGACGCATGCAATAATTGTTCCTGTAATCTATCCAGGGGTTCCTGTTTCGCTGCCAAGTCTATACTCTTATTCCTTTTCTTCTATAGGATTGATAGAGATACCCAGTTCCTCCAGCTGCTTCCCGTCAACTACATTCGGTGCCTCCGTCATCAGACAGGAAGCATCCTTTACCTTCGGGAATGCAATTACCTCACGGATACTTTCCGCGCCGGTGAGAAGCATAACCAGACGGTCAAGCCCATAAGCCAGGCCCGCATGAGGCGGCACTCCATATTTGAAAGCATCCAGAAGGAATCCGAAACGCTCATATGCGCTCTCTTTAGTAAATCCAAGTGCCTCAAACATCCGCTCCTGGATCTTATCGTCAGAAATCCTGACACTTCCTCCGCCCAGCTCCGTACCATTCAATACGATATCGTATGCCTTTGCACGCACCTTACCGGGATCCGTCTCCAGCATCTCCAAATCCTCTTCCATAGGCATGGTAAACGGGTGATGCATCGCCATATACCGGTTTTCTTCTTCGCTCCACTCGAAAAGAGGGAACTGCGTAACCCAAAGGAAATGGAACTTGCTGTTGTCAATCAGGTTCATCTGTTTTCCCAGCTCCAGTCTCAGGCCGCCCAGTACATTCCAGACAATGGAATTCTTATCCGCCGCAAACAGCAGAAGATCGCCGGGTTCTCCCCCCATAGCTTCCACCAGGGCTTTCAGCTGATCCTCCGTCATAAATTTAGCAAAGGAGGATTTATAGCTCCCGTCAGGAAGAACACACAGATAAGCAAGGCCTTTTGCACCATAGCCCTTTGCAAAATCCACAAGGGCATCGATTTTCTTTCTGGGCATTTCCGCCTGTCCTTTGGCATTGATACCCCTTACGGAGCCGCCGTTTTCCAGGGCAGTGGTAAATACACCGAAGCCGCAGCCGGCAACAACGCCGGAAACATCCACCAATTCCATTCCGAACCGGGTATCCGGCTTATCGGAGCCAAAGCGGTCCATGGCTTCCTGCCAAGGTATCCGGGCAATAGGCAGCTGCACATCCAGTCCAATCGCTTCCATACAGATATATTTCAGCAGCTTTTCATTCACTTCGATTACATCATCCACATCTACAAAGGACAGCTCCATATCCACCTGTGTGAATTCCGGCTGTCTGTCCGCACGCAGATCTTCATCCCGGAAGCATCTGGCGATTTGGAAATAGCGATCATAGCCGGAGCACATCAAAAGCTGTTTGAAAATCTGGGGAGACTGGGGTAATGCATAAAAGTTTCCCGGATGCACACGGCTGGGAACCAGATAATCCCTCGCTCCCTCCGGTGTGGATTTGGTCAGCATAGGGGTTTCGATCTCCAGGAATCCTTCTTTAGACATAAATTCCCGGATTGCCATTGTTATCTTGCTTCGCAGAATGATTTTGCTCTGCAGATCCGGCCTTCTTAAATCCAGATAACGGTATTTCAGACGCAGCTCTTCCTTGGTTTTGGACTCTTCCTCAATGGGGAACGGAGGGGTCAGCGCTTCGGATAAAATGCGTACCTGGGATGCCCGTACTTCAATTTCACCGGTTGCCAGGTTTTCATTAACCGCACCGGCTCTCTTTTCTACTTTCCCCACAACCGCAACCACATATTCACTGCGCAGCTTCTCCGCTATGGCAAAGCCTTCCGCACCCGCGTCGCTCTCTTCAAAAATCACCTGGAGGATACCGGAACGATCCCTCATATCAACAAATATAATTCCGCCTTTATTTCTCTGCTTGGCTACCCATCCCATTACGGTAACGGTTTCTCCCACATTAGCTGCGGACAATTCCCCGCATCTGTGGGTTCTTTTCAGCCCTTTCATTGACTTTAGCATGTCTGTCTCCTTCATCTTAAGATTTATTTTAAAGGATTCTGGTAAAATTCCCTGAATTCCTCCCAGCCTTCCTTCATAAGCTGTTCCTTCTGGAACTTTTTGTTTTTATTCATCCGTGCCACCAGTACCTGGGTCCCCTTTGCCCGTTCTTCCTGGGCCTGGGCAATCACCTTGCACAGCTCGTCCCCGGACACTCCCTTTTCAATAAGGAACGCTGTTTTCCCGGGCTTTCCGGGAATCTGGAAACCATTTTCCATCAGAAGCAGGATAATCCGTTCAAAACCAATAGAAAATCCGCAGGCAGGAACATCATTGCCTGTAAATTTGCCCACCATCTTATCATAACGGCCTCCGCCTCCGCAGCTTCCCCCGAACTCCGGGATCGCGATTTCGAATATCGTTCCGGTATAATAGGACATTCCGCGTACCAGGGTCGGATCGAATACAATAGCAAACTCCCCTGTCTTTGTTGCGCTGACACTTTCCGTTATCTCACTTAGATTGTCAGCAATTTCCTCATCCAGAAAACCCGAAAGAGTCTCCTTCAGATAGCCGAGACCATCCGAAGCTTCCTCCAGCCCTCTGAACAGGCCCAGATATTTATCCACGTTTTCCTGGCTGAAACCGCATTCCAGCAGTTCCTTTGCCACGCCGTCCAGTCCGATTTTATCCATTTTATCCAGGATAATAAATACAGAATCAAAGCTTTCCTCCGGAAATCCGCTGTAAGCCGCCATAGCCTTAAGAATCCGGCGCTCATTGATGCGGATCTGGAAATTTTTGAAACCGAGCTTACCCAGCGTGGTGGTGGTTGCCAGAATCAGCTCTATTTCCGCCAGATTGGAGGGTTCCCCGAAAATATCGATATCGCACTGCATAAACTGGCGGTAACGTCCTCTCTGGGGTCTGTCCGCACGCCACACATTTCCCATCTGCAGCGCCTTAAAGGGCGTTGGCAGCTGGCTGGCATTGTTGGAATAAAAACGTACCAGAGGAACCGTCAAATCATAACGCAGGCCGCCGTCTACTAAATCAGCCTCCTCCTTTGCCGTTTCCAGGTTCAGCTTTTCCCCTCTTTTCAATATTTTAAATATCAGCTTTTCATTATCGCCGCCCTGCTTATTTGTCAGGTTTGCGATGTTTTCCATACAAGGCGTTTCGATCGAGGTAAACCCGAATTTGCCATATGTGTCTTTTATTACGCCAATCACATAATCTCTCAGCTGCATCTCAGCCGGCAGAATATCCTTCATTCCTGTTACCGGTTTCTTGTTCAATGCCATAATTATTCGTTCCTTTCCTGGTTCCATTCTGTCCGAAACCTTCCATTTTAACTGTTGCCTGTCTGTCCTTCGTTTCCGCGGCACATTCTTTTACTGCCAGCACAGCACGTACACAGAGCCGCTGAACAGCTACACCGATTTTACACTTTTTCCCTTTCTTTTTCAAGGGAAAGTTCCGACTCTGCCTGTACTACTGCATCTGAAGAAGCCGTCGTTTTCTGTCTATCATATCATCGATTTTTTCAATATAGAGAGCCACATCCTTTACGCTGTCACAACGTTCTATCCTGCCGTCCGGATATACCGATTTGGAAATAGTCCCTGCGCCCAGCGCCATGATGGTCTGCTTTTCTTCCATAATAAGAATATTATAGATTCCGTAATTTCCTTCCGTGGCATAGCCTACGTTTTCAAAATTGCCGGACATGTTTTTCTGGCGGTACAGGTAATAAGGCTTCATCCCCAATTCTTCTGCGCCTTTCGCAGCAATTTCCATGGTCTCATCCGTATTATGGAGAGTTTCAAGCCCGTTTTCTTCTATCCAGAGACTCATTTTGGAAGCCCGTTTAATAGCCAGGGAATGGACGGTAAGGCTGTCGGGATGCAGCCGCTTAACGGCTTCCATCGTATGTTCCACATGCGCCTTCGTTTCTCCGGGAAGCCCAAGAATCAGATCCATATTGATATTGGTAAAGCCTTCTTCTCTGGCCACGCGGAACGCTTCCTCCACCTGCTCCACCGAATGCCGCCTTCCGATTAAGTCCAGGGTTTCCTGGTTCATGGTCTGCGGATTTACCGATATCCGGGTTACGCCATACTCTTTCATCACCCTAAGCTTGTCACGGGTAATGCTGTCCGCACGGCCGGCCTCTACGGTAAATTCTTTTACCTGGGAAAAATCAAAGGACTCCCTTATCTTTTTAAGAAGCCGCCTCATCTCTTCGGGTTCCAGTGTGGTGGGTGTTCCCCCTCCGATATAAACACTGTCTAAGATCTTATCCCTGCATGCTTCTCTGACAAAATCGATTTCTTTCTCCAGCGCGGAAAGATATTCCCCCACTCTGGTTTTCCAGGAAAAGATAGGAAATGAGGTAAAAGAACAGTAAAGGCAGGTAGTAGGGCAGAAAGGAATGCCTATATACAGACTGTATCCTTTATCATAATGGATATCCGCCAATATCCGTTTTTCCCTCCTGGCTATATCAATAGCGAGCAGCGCTTTTTCTTCACTGCAATAATAGGTCTCCTTCATATAATCCAGGATCTCCTCCTCTGTGGAAGGCCGCCCGGAACCCGTTCCTTCGTTTCCGCCGGCTGCCCCGGACTCCAGGAACTGCATGGCAATTTTTGTGGGCCGGATTCCGGTGAGCGTTCCCCAGGGCAGCTGTTTTCCTGTATATTCCGAAAGGATACGGTACAACAGCTGCTTTAATTCATTTTTAACCACAGGCCGTTCCTCCGGCCTGCTCAATACAGCCTCATATTCCGCTCCCGACAGTTCCACCTGTATTGCTTCGCTGCCAAACCGGATAAAAATCCGCGGATTCTCCCCGTCCGATTCAAAATCCTTCGTCCCCTCTTCAAAAACCTTCACCGTCTCCGCCGGATAAAAGGCCTTTATGATGGAATGGATATCATATTCAAATTGTGCTTTATTCAGCCTTACTGCCAGCATTTCATGCTTTCCTTCCCCATTCATAGATAAACATGAGTAAAACCAATCCAGCCTTTGCCGATTGGTTTGTACTGATGTTTCTGATAACAGATGCCGTCACTTATTTGTTAAGTAAAGGATAGGCATCCTCTTGTACTTTATCATCAAAATAATCTGTTCCTTTCACTGGCAATAGGGATTATATTTCTTTTCATCACCGATAGTGGTCTGATCCCCATGTCCGGGATATACGGTCACGTCTCCGGGAAGCACCAGCAGTTTTTCCTTGATGGATCGTACCAGGCTGCTCATGCTTCCGGTAGGGAAATCCGTTCTTCCCACGGATCCCTCAAACAGGGTATCCCCGGACAGCAGGATCTTTTCCTCTTCTATATAATAGCAGCAGCTTCCCTTGGTATGGCCCGGTGTTGCAAGAAGGCGGAAACGCATTCCGGCAAGCTCCAGCAGCTCTCCATCCTCAAGATAATAATCGGGAACGACGGTTTCCGGCCTGCCGGCCTGATCCGATACATTCATTGCGGCGTTTTCGCATACCTCTTTTTCCTGCTCATAAGCATAAATGGGAGCGCCTGAAAGCTTACGGAGTTCATTGGCTCCCCAGATATGATCGAAATGGCCATGGGTAAGCAGAATGGCAGATACATGAAATCCTTTCCCTTTAAGGGCTTCATAAATCTGCCTTCCCTGGTCTGCCGGATCCACCAGAACCACATCCGTTTCTTTCCCGGCACCGGCTTGGGCCTCTGTCCCGGAATTCTGTGATTCCTTATATACAAAATAACAATTGGTCTGGCACATGCTGAGAACCATGCGCCCTATTTTCAAATTCGCCATGTGTTTAACTTCTTTCTATATCAATTATGCTGTCTATTGTCCGGATCTTATCGATGATACGGATCAGCTCATCTCTGCTGCTGATTTCAAAGGATGCGGACAGGGTGGCCATTCCCTGTTTATTGGTCCTTGTATTCATTGAGAGGATATCGATGTTCTTTTCTGTAAGGGCCCTGGAGATATCAGCCAGCAGGCCGCTGCGGTTATTGGCGTAAATATTGATTTCCGCCAGGTATTTTTCACCTGCCCTGTTATCCGGGGAAGCCTCCCATTCTGCATCGATCAGTCTCGCCCGTTCCACTTCCGGCAGATTGATGACATTCACGCAGTCTGTCCTGTGGATGGAAATTCCTCTTCCCCTGGTAACAAAACCGATAATTTCATCACCCGGGACCGGGGAACAGCACTTGGAAAAACGTACCGCCACGTCATGGATCCCCTTAACCACAATACCGTTCTTACTCTTTGCGCGGGGAAGCATCTGCCTTGCCTGGGCGTTTTCCGCCACGTTGGCAAGCACCTCCTCATTGCTCAGCACCTTGGGATGGTCCTTGTCATACAGCTCCTGCATACGGTTGATAATCTGGCCTTCCTTCAACCCGCCATGGCCAACAGCTGCCAAAAGGGATTCCCAGTCCTTAAACCCATATTTTTTCATCTGGGCTTCCATATAAGGAGGCTTCATGATATCGGAAATGTTCACGCTTTTGGCTTTACAGTAAGCGTTCAGCATTTCCTTTCCTTTTATGATATTTTCTTCTTTGAACTCGTTCTTAAACCATTGGTTGATCTTGTTTTTGGCCTGTGTGCTCTTTACCAGATTCAGCCAGTCCCGGCTGGGGCCTTTGGAATTCTGGGAAGTGAGGATCTCTATCCGATCGCCGTTCTGGATTTCATAATCAATGGTGACAAGCTTGCCGTTTACCCTGGCTCCGATCATCTTGTTTCCCACGGCGGTATGCACGCTGTAGGCAAAATCAATAGGGGTGCTGCCCGCCGGCAGTGTCTTTACATCACCGGTAGGGGTAAAGCAGTAAACGCTGTCGGAAAACAGATCCAAATCGCTTTTCAGCAGATTCATGAATTCCTTATTGTCGGACATATCCCTCTGCCATTCCAGAATCTGGCGCAGCCAGGCCAGCTTTTCTTCTTCCTGGGCCGCCACCTTCTTGCCGTCAGAGGCTTCTTTGTATTTCCAATGTGCGGCAATACCAAATTCCGCCGCCTTATGCATTTCCATGGTACGGATTTGGATTTCGAAAGGCTGGCCGGAACTGCCGATTACCGTGGTATGCAGAGACTGGTACATATTGGCCTTTGGCATGGCAATATAGTCTTTGAATCGGCCGGGTATAGGTTTATACATTTCGTGGATGACACCAAGGGCTGCATAGCAGTCCTTTACCGAATCCACAATAATACGCACGGCGAACAAATCGTAAATCTGATCCAGCGTCTTGCTCTGGTTTTTCATTTTTTTATAGATGCTGAAGAAATGCTTCACACGTCCGTCAATCTGGGACTTGATGCCTGCATTTTTCATATGTTCCGTCACTTCATCCACGATCTGCTGGATATACTCTTCCCGCTCGCTTCTGCGGACGGCTATTTTGTCCACCAGATCATAATAGACATCCGGCTCCAGATATTTCAGGGAAAGGTCATCCAGCTCCACCTTAATTTTGGATATGCCCAGGCGCTGGGCGATAGGCGCATAGATTTCCATGGTTTCCCTGGCAATTTTCTGCTGTTTGGCCGGAGGCTGGTATTTCAGGGTTCTCATATTATGGAGGCGGTCGGCCAGCTTTATCATGATAACCCGGATATCCTTTGCCATGGCAAGGAACATTTTACGCAGGTTCTCCGCCTGCATTTCCTGCTGATCCGCCGTTTTATTATCCCCGTTTCCCTTGTCACTGGGGAAATTGATCTGCTGCAGCTTGGTAACGCCGTCCACCAGCAGGGCGACATCCGGCCCGAATTCCTTTTCGATTTCTTCCTCGGTCATGATGGTGTCTTCCACCACATCGTGAAGAAGCCCCGCTTCAATCGTTTCCTTATCCAGTTCCAAATCCGCAAGGATTATGGCGACACATAAGGGATGGATGATATAAGGCTCCCCGGACTTGCGCACCTGCCCTTCATGGGCGGCATAGGCAATTTTATAGGCCTTCTCTATCATGGAAATATCGTCCGACGGATGATATCTGCGCACACGGGAAATAAGGTCCTGATAAAGCTCCTCAGGACTTAAATATTCTTTCATGGCTTCAATCCGTCCGTCGTCAAGAACCAGGCCTCTGCCTTTCTTTCTCTGTCCGCGGGCAAGACTGCCGCCGCCCTCATACACAATTTTACTTTTTTCTTCCGGCAGCACGGCCGTTTCTGTGGGAGCCACGGCCTGCACCTTATCCGTTATCTTTTCATCCGTCATATTCATATATCATCACCGGCGCTGCATTATATTGATCTGGTTACTGGATTCCATAGAGTGCGGGACATCGCTTCCATCCCATACACTCCCTGCCCTGCTGTCTTACTTTCCTTCAAAGCAAATGGCGGATTCCAGACGGTATCCTGCCAGCTTTTCCCGTCCCTTCAAGCCCGCAAGCTCCATAAGGACGACGACTCCGACCACTTCTCCGCCCAGCTCTTCCACCAGGCGGATCATCGCCTCCGTAGTACCGCCGGTAGCGATAAGATCATCCACTATCAGAATTTTCTGACCAGGACGGATAGCATCCTTGTGAATCTCAATAACAGCAGTGCCATACTCCAGATCATACTCCATGGAAGCGGTTTCACAGGGAAGCTTTCCCTTTTTCCGGATAAGAACGAAGGGTTTATGATTATTGTAAGCGATAGGCGTTCCGAAAATAAATCCTCTGGATTCCGGTCCCACTACCACGTCAAATTCCAGATCATCTATCAGTTCCTGCATGGTATCAATAGCCAGATGCAGGCCGTCCGCATCCTGCAGGACACTGGTTACGTCCCTGAACATAACTCCTTCCTCCGGGAAATCCGGGATACATCTCACATACTCTTCCAGTTTCTTCATGGCGCTTCTCCTTCTGGTCATTTTTCCCTAAAAAACTATATTTTATTATATTATTTCTCCCCAGATAAGTCAACCGACCAAAATGTCCGTATTTGCCTGCTTATCAATGGGCCGACTGATCTATTACCATCCAAGGGTCATATTTCCATAGAGAAGGTCTTTTATGACGCCGAAAAATTCCCGTACCATATTGTTGGCCTGCATGGCGGTATCCGAAGGGGCGGCCAGGCCATAGACGGTGGAATATCCCTGACTGGCAGCCAGTCTGGTGCTGCGGTATACGTGAAAGTTATTGGTTACGATTCCTACGGAAGCCTCCTCCGGAATCAGGCTGCGGGAATACTCCAGGTTTTCTTTGGTATTGGTGGATCGATCCTCCAGCAGGATTCTGTCCGGTGCAATTCCCTTTGCGGTCAGATAGTCATACATTCCCTGCGCCTCGCTCACCGGTTCATTGCTCCCCTTTCCGCCTGACACCACCACGAGCGTCCCTTCGTTTTCCACCAGATAAGCGGCCGCCGTATCCAGACGCAGTGCCAGGGCCTTGCTCGGTCCGCTCTCCCGCATCTGTGCACCGAGTACGATCAGATAATCCAGATCCGGCACGCCCTTACTGGAAAATCTGCTGATCAGCAGTCCCTCCACAAACAGGAACACCGCCGCCCCCAGAAGTACGACAGCGATCATCAGCTTCCGCATTCCTCCCGGAAGCTGCAGCCATACACCATGCTGGTATAACCAGGCCAGGGCGAGGAAACCGGTTCCCGCTATCCCCCATATAAGGAAAAACCAGGAGCCGTAAACACCGGAAATAAGTATTCCCGCGCAATAAAGCAGACAAAGAATTCCCAAAGCGATTACTATATATGTCATTTTTTTCATGTTCCCTCTCTTTCCATCCCGTTTTCATAGTTACAACAGATTTAATTATTCTAACATAAAAGTCCTGTTTTTGTCTCCTTTTGTCGAAATATTACGTTCTCTGCCAGATTGCAGGGCATCGGAAAGGGTGATACGATAGAAGTAAGATATAAACAGAAAGACGGTGGAAACCAACGAATGAAAAAAGAATGGGATTTAAGTTCACAAAAACTGGGAATTCTGCTCCAGAATTTCGCAGATATGATATGGGAATATGATATCCAGACGCACGCCTTGTTTCCGGAACCGGAGGCAGCGCTGCGCTGCGGGCTTCCTGACAGGATTACAAACGGCGCACAGGGACTTGTTGATACAGGCCTGCTTCACCCGGATTATCTTCCCGCCCTTTCCCATCTGTTTCATTCGCTGGAAGTCCAGGACTGTACCCTTACCGCCGAACTTCTGGCCCGGCTTGGCACGTGCAGGGACTATCACTGGTACCGTGCAGTTTTTACCTCCTTCGCGGATTGTGTTTCCGGGCAGATGCAGGCAGTCGGTTTTTTCCAGGACATTGACTATGAGGTACACCAAAGGCTTAAGCTCCAGCATCTGGCCAACATGGACAGCCATACCGGCATTTATAATGCCGCCGCGGGCAGACAGCTGATCCAGAATAATCTCATGCAGCAAAGCTCTTCCACCCGCAATGCCATGTTTGTTTTTGATATTGACAACTTTAAAGTTATCAACGATACATACGGCCATTGCCAGGGAGATGAGATTCTGCATCATTTCGCCACCATACTGCGCTGTGTATGCCGGAAAACAGATACGGTTTACCGGATAGGAGGAGACGAATTCGGCCTTTTCGCCTATAATACGGATGATGAGAATCTGGTACAGAGAATTTGTTCCGAGATCCTCCGCCGAACCAGGGAATTAAGCGAGAACTGTATTCCTGTTAGCGTCAGCATCGGGGCCGCCGTCAATAAAGAGTATGCCCCTTCCTATTTTGATTATTACCGGGCGGCGGATAAGGCAATGTATCAGGCAAAGGAAAATGGAAAAGGTAATTTTGTAACCTGTTGTTTTTAGGGCTTCCGCCGCGGCGGAAGCTTTTTTATGACAATAGAACTTTTAGGTCCATGCAGGTGCATCCGCCTGGCCGTTGCCCGCAGGAATAAAAACTGCGGCCGTAATCAAACGGCCGCAGCATCATAGGGTTCTGTTTTCAATTATCTGATGTCTGCCTGTAACAATTCCGATCTGTCTCAGATGTTACATCTTCTTACATCATTCCCATTCCGCCTGCTCCGGCAGGTGCGGGGGGCAGATCCTCTTTAATATCTGCAACAACAGTTTCTGTAGTCAGCAGCGTGGATGCAACGCTTGTTGCATTCTGCAGTGCGCTTCTGGTAACCTTGGCAGGATCAAGGATTCCTGCGTCAACCATGTTCACATACTCTTCCTTCAGAGCATCGAAGCCCATGCCAACTTCCATTTCTTTTACCTTGTTGATGATAACACTGCCTTCCAGTCCTGCATTGGCGGCGATGTGGAACAAAGGTGCTTCCAGAGCTTTCAGAACGATTCTTGCGCCGGTCTTTTCGTCTCCGTCCATACCCTCAGCCAGTTTGGAAACATCCTTGCATGCGTGGATATAAGCGGATCCGCCGCCTGCGATGATACCTTCTTCCACTGCAGCTCTTGTTGCAGCCAGGGCATCTTCCATACGAAGCTTGGCTTCCTTCATTTCTGTTTCCGTCGCAGCACCAACACGGATAACCGCTACGCCGCCTGCCAGCTTGGCAAGTCTTTCCTGAAGTTTCTCTCTGTCAAAATCAGAGGTAGTTTCTTCAATCTGCATTTTAATCTGAGCGATTCTTGCCTGGATTTCGTCCTTGCTTCCTTCGCCGTCTACGATAACGGTATTTTCCTTCTGAACCTTAACGGATTTAGCACGTCCCAGATCCATAAGCTGTGTTTCTTTCAGATCCAGTCCCAGTTCTTCACTGATTACCTTGCCGCCTGTCAGAATTGCGATATCCTGCAGCATTTCTTTTCTTCTGTCGCCGTAGCCGGGCGCTTTAACAGCTACCACATTGAAGGTACCGCGCAGTTTATTTACAATCAGAGTCGTAAGGGCTTCACCCTCAACATCTTCAGCGATAATTAACAGCTTGGCGCCGCTCTGTACCACCTGCTCCAGCAGAGGAAGGATTTCCTGGATGTTGGAGATCTTCTTATCGGTGATGAGGATATAAGGGTTTTCCAGGTTTGCTTCCATTTTGTCCATATCGGTGCACATATAAGCGGAAACATATCCTCTGTCAAACTGCATACCTTCTACCAGATCCAGTTCCGTCATCATGGTCTTGCTTTCTTCGATGGTGATAACACCGTCTCCGGAAACCTTTTCCATAGCGTCTGCAACCATGGTTCCCACTTCATCATCGCCTGCGGAAATAGAGGCAACCCTTGCGATATGCTCTTTACCGTTAATTTTGGAGCTCATCTTTGCAATTGCTTCCACTGCACATTCGGTAGCTTTCTTCATACCTTTTCTAAGGATGATCGGGTTCGCTCCTGCTGCCAGGTTCTTCATTCCTTCATTAACCATTGCCTGTGCCAGTACGGTTGCTGTTGTGGTACCATCACCTGCCACATCGTTCGTCTTGGTTGCCACTTCCTTAACCAGCTGTGCACCCATGTTTTCAAAGGCATCCTTCAGTTCGATTTCCTTTGCGATGGTTACACCGTCGTTGGTAATAAGGGGTGCGCCGTAGGATTTGTCGAGAACTACGTTCCTTCCTTTCGGTCCAAGGGTCACTCTGACGGTATCTGCTAACTGATCTACTCCGGATTCCAGAGCCGCACGGGCTTCTGCACCGTATTTAATTTCTTTTGCCATGATTTAAACGCCTCCTGATTATAAATTTAATTTTGCTTTCTTCTTATTCAATTACTGCAAGGATGTCGGACTGCTTCACAATGATGTATTCCTGGTCGTCATCCAGCTTTACTTCGGTTCCGGCATATTTGGAGTAAATAACCTTGTCTCCGGCCTTTACTTCCATTTTGATTTCTTTGCCGTCTACCATTCCGCCAGGCCCTACTGCAATAACTTCCGCCTGCTGGGGTTTTTCCTTGTTCTGTCCGGGAAGAACAATTCCGGATTTTGTGGTCTCTTCCGCTTCTAACTGCTTCAAAACGATTCTGTCACCTAAAGGTACTAATTTCATAAAAATGCCTCCTTAATGAATTCTTTCTTACACCGGTATTTTTGTTGTTAGCACTCATCTTTATTGAGTGCTAAACACTATACATATATTATGTTTTTGGTTTATTTTATGCAACGCCCTTCACAAGACTAAATGCGTTTTTTTCTAATATTATCTCGTGATATCTCTTTTTTTCTCTTGTTTTCTCAATTTTATGGTTTTTTATAAATTTATTATAAACTCAAACTTCGCAGGAGCAAAATGGCCTTCCTTATTTAGTCAATGCCTTTTCCAGCCGTTCCCGATAACCGGGACTGTTTTTCTCATCGAACTTATCCCGGAACATTTCATATTCCGCTTCGGAAAAGCACTGGTAAAAATCTTCTTCCACACTCAGCCTGGTTACCATACCAATCGCAACCGAAGGGGCCAGCACAGCGTCCTCGTATACCTGACAGGCTTCTTTGATCCGGCTGCAGTAGTCCCGGGCTTCTCCTTCCTCCGGAGCTTCTATTACTATATAAAAGACATCTCCGTCCACACGCCCTATGAGATACTCCGGCTTTGCTTCTTTTTTCAGGATATCGGCAACAATGCGGATGAGCCTGTCGCTTTCCTCATCACCGAAATGGCCGTTAACAAACTTCCAGTCATTGATGTTCACGCAAATCAGGGCATTGGGCGCCGTACCTGTTTCTTTGAGCCGGGTAAGCCTTGCGTCAAAATAGGTTCTGCCAAGAAGCCCTGTCAGTGTATCCACATGCTCCCCGTGTTTTGCCTGATACCGGTCTTTTTCCAGCGCCTCTTCCAACTCATCCGCGTAAATGGCAGTCTCCCGGAACCGGTACTGCTTTTCCCCGAGTGAGGAAAAAAGAGCGGCCAAATCATCCAGGACAGCCTCCACGGCCTGTTCGTTATCCGCCCCTGCCGGTTTGGCATACAGATGGCCCACCGTCCTGTCCGCCACACGGATTTTCCGTCCCGGATCTGAAACCACATCCGGCAGGAAGGCGGCAAAGTCCCCTGCTGAAACTGCCTTTTCCCCATGCCGCTGCGTTAAAAGCAGCTCCACACCCAGCGCAGTGTGCAGATTCCGGAAACTCTTCTGTATCTTCTCCAAATCATACAGGTTTTCCAGTCTGTAATTTTTTATATTTTCCCGTAACCTTTTTTCCAATGGAACCGAACCGTATGCCATACCCCTTGTCCTTCCTCACCTTCAGATTTTCTTTGTGAAATGGCTTTCCGGGGCTATTCCGCCTCCGTTCTCCAGCCAGAATCATTATACTTTTTTTCCCGTCTTTTGTCCAGTTCCGGGTAATAGCTGCGGCACGGGAAAAAGCGGATCTATAACAATCATCCCATATATGATATAATAAGAAAACCGTGCAAAAATGACAGATAACCAAATACCGTTTTGTCTGCCTGCCGGAAAATAGAAAATCTCGGGTCCTGGGAAGCCGAAGGATTTTCGACGCCCACGGCGGATCATATCATGCACGAACGTATGCAAAAAAGACGGGATTTTTACCTGCAGTTACTGGAACAGCTGGATAACAGTTCCCATCTTAATTTATAAACGCAATATCGCAGGTCATGCCAGGAGGAATTATGTACATTAATGAACAGAAAACTATCCCCATAAACGGAGTCCATCAATATGTATCTATCCGCTCGGAAAAGGAAAACGCCCCACTGCTTCTCTATCTGCACGGGGGACCGGGGGATGCGGCGCTCCCCCTGGTTCTGAAGTATAACAGTGCCCTGGAACAAACATTTACCGTTGTGATCTGGGAACAGCGGGGCGCCGGAAAATCCTACTATAAATTCAGGCCGGGAGAAGATATCACCATGGCTCTCTTTGAGCAGGATCTCCATGCACTCATCCAATGGCTGCTGGAACGTTTTCATCAGGATAAGCTGTATTTAGTCGGCCATTCCTGGGGAAGCGTCCTCGGACTTGCCTATATCCAACGGCACCCGGAAACCGTCCGTACCTATATTGGCTGCGGGCAGGTCGTGAATATGCAGAAATCCTGCCGGGAAGCTTACGATTACGCTCTTGCCCATGCAGAAGGGAAGGATTTGGAACGGCTCAAGCGGACGGACTGTACCTATACCGGTGAGGAATGGTTAAAGGATCTGCTTTTTGTCACCGGGCTGGTGGTTAAATATAAGGGCTCCCTTTATGGGAAAACAAACTACAATACCCTGATAATGCCATTCCTGCTGTCCCGCTATTACACCCCGGCCGACTTGCTCCGCCGTCAGAAGGGCAGCCTGCAGGCTATCCAATTTCTGTGGCAGGAACTGATGGGAACAGATTTTGAAGGCTGCCGGAAATATGCCGTTCCTGTCTGTTTTATAGAAGGAAGGCATGACAGCCATGTATCCTCTTCTCTGGCAAGGAAATACTATGACAGCCTGGAATCCGAAAAAGAATTCTACTGGTTTGAAAATTCCTGCCATTTTCCCCAATGGAGTGAAAGCGGGAAGTTCAACCGTATTCTTGCCTCGTTAACCGAATAGTCCGAAAAAGAGCAGACGTCATTACGCCTGCTCCTCTACATAATCCATATAATCAGCCTCGTCTGCAAAAAGCATGTACTGTCCGTTTACGCATCCCATGTAACCTTCCCCAACATAAAATCCTTTCATACCGCGGCTCCTTTCTGCTGTCCTTAAACCAACCTAACTGTTTCCGTTACCTCTGTCAGGCTCCTGCGAGCCCTTCGATGGTTTAAGAATAGCATATAAAGAGTCCGATAATTAGGACTTTCCCTTATGTTTTGGCAGCAAATCCGGCTTTATTCCCGGATATGGGGCTAATAATCCCGCAGCACGAGCTCTGTAATTCCTGGATTGACACCTCCCTGTACACGAATGACCTTCGGCTCCCTGTCATAGCTGTAATCCTCCAGAAGCATGCTTTTGATACCGGTTCCGCCGTGAAAACCGTGAATAACCCGCAGCCTGTATACGCTGCCGTCCGCCCTTTTCAGGGCGTTTTCCACCTCCTGCTTCGCCTGCAGGACATTTTTCCCATGAAGATCCAGTTCCATTATACCTGCGTACATTCCCCGGCCTCCCTTCAATCCCTTCCGCCGGTAAACTTTTTCTTCATCCGGTACATTCCCCACTGAACCCAAAACAGCAGCAGGATATAAATCATGACCAGCAGTATGCTGACATAGCCGCCGGAAAGCGCCACGCTCAGATATATGCCAAGCCACATAACCAGAAGCACGCTTATAATAATCCCCAGACGCTTCCATCTTTTCATAAGCTCTTCTATGGATTCTGCATCCGTATATATTTCATACTCCTCCTCCGGCGTTCCGGGCACATATTTTTTTCTGAAATATATCCAGCCGTTAAAAGTATTGCCGGCAAACTCCCAGCCCTGTGCCTCAAACAGCTCCAGATATCTTCTTTTTTCCTCCTTGGTACGGATAGCATCCGGATTATAGTCAATCCGGTTCCGGTAAACTACCTCCGGCTGCATTTTATAGACACTGAAAAAACAGCCGCCTTTAATCAGCTGCCATCCCTTTTCAGACATTTTGTCCAGATGCGCTTCCTCCTTGTCATAATTCCATGCCATATATCCCCGGAACGATATTTTTGTATCCATAATTCAATCCTCCTGTCCGCAGGCCGCCTGCAGTTTTTCCTTTCTTCTCACTATATATCCGCCGTTCAAACGGACAATTCCTTTTTCCCTGCCGGCGGAACTCACCGTTTCAGCATCTGCAGTTCCTGACTGCCGAGCACCTTTTCCGCACTTTCCAAAAGCTCCGTCAGCCGCAGGATCTCTTCCTCAAGAGCCCTTTTCCCGGCAGGGGTAAGTACATACAGCTTCTTTCTCATGCCCTGGCCCCGATTCTGAAATATACGGGATTCCTCCGGTTCTTCCTCCGTTTCCGTAATCCAGCCCTTTTTTATCATGTTGCTGACGGCTCCATACATGGTTCCCGATCCTATTTTCACACGCCCCCCGGACAGCCGTCCCGCTTCCTGCATAATTCCATAACCATGACTGGTATGGCCGCAAAGACACAGAAGTATGTAAAAGTAGCTTTCTGTCAGCGGTTCCTTCTTTGGCTCCATATGTTCTCTCCTTCCTCCCACTATATCGCCATCCGCTATGTCGCCGTACGATATATTATTTCTTATATCGTATCACGACATATGTCGTATGTCAACATAATTATTTTGACACCCGTGCAGCGGGCAGGCTGAACCGGAACCTTTTCGTAACAGTTCATACTTGCCTGAACTGTTGCACATTTTCCATACTATTTTTCAAGAATGGCTTGCAAATTCCCTGTTTTTCTGTAAAATAGGTAAAGGTAACGAAACAGTGCGGGCATTGTAAAGGCACAGAACAGTTACAGGGCGAAAAGAGAATTGAATTAAGAAGAATCTGCCGGTTTATTTCTGTTATGACCGCCGCGTTTTATGGAGGAGTTTTCAAAATGATTAGTGCAAGCAATGTGACCCTGCGTCTCGGGAAAAAGGCGCTTTTTGAAGAAGTTAATATTAAGTTTACGGAAGGGAACTGTTATGGCCTAATCGGTGCAAACGGCGCCGGCAAGTCCACCTTCTTAAAAATCCTTTCCGGTGTGCTGGAGCCTACCAACGGTGACGTGATAATCACCCCCGGCCAGCGTCTTTCCGTGCTGGAACAGGATCATTTCAAATATGATGATTTTCCGGTTCTGGATACCGTAATCATGGGAAATGCGCGCCTTTATGAAATCATGAAGGAAAAGGATGCCATATATGCCAAAGAGGATTTCAGCGATGAGGACGGCATCCGTGCCAGCGAACTGGAAGGGGAATTCGCCGAGATGGACGGCTGGGAAGCGGAGTCCAATGCCGCAAGCCTTCTGAACGGCCTTGGCGTGGATACCGATTTCCACGATTCCCTGATGAAGGATTTAAACGGCAGCCAGAAGGTGAAGGTACTCCTTGCCAAAGCGCTTTTCGGCAACCCGGACATCCTGCTTTTGGATGAGCCTACCAACCATTTGGATCTGGATGCCATCGCCTGGCTGGAGGAATTCCTCATCAATTTTGAAAATACGGTGATTGTTGTTTCCCATGACCGTTACTTCCTGAATAAAGTATGTACCCATATCGCAGATATTGATTATGGTAAGATCCAGCTCTACGCCGGCAACTATGATTTCTGGTATGAATCCAGCCAGCTGCTCATCAAACAGATGAAGGAAGCCAATAAAAAGAAGGAAGAAAAAATCAAGGAGCTGCAGGAATTTATTTCCCGTTTCTCCGCCAACGCTTCCAAATCCAAACAGGCTACCTCCAGAAAAAAAGCGCTGGAAAAAATTGAGCTTGATGAAATCAAGCCTTCCAGCAGAAAATATCCGTATATCGATTTCCGCCCCGACAGGGAAATCGGGAACGAGGTGCTTACTGTCGAAGGGATTTCCAAGACCATTAATGGAGAAAAAGTGCTGGATAATATTTCCTTTATTGTCGGGCATAACGATAAAATCGCTTTTGTCGGAAGTACCGAGCTTGCAAAAACCACCCTTTTCCAAATCCTTATGGGGGAAATGGAACCGGATGAAGGAAGCTATAAATGGGGGATTACCACTTCACAGGCTTATTTCCCCAAGGACAGCACCAGGGAATTTGACAACGATTATACTATCGCCGACTGGCTTATGGGATATTCCCCCGTGGATGATATCACCTATGTCCGCGGTTTCCTGGGACGTATGCTTTTTGCGGGAGAAGACGGCGTGAAGAAGGTACGTATCCTTTCCGGCGGTGAAAAAGTCCGCTGCCTCCTTTCCAAAATGATGATTTCCGGGGCTAACTGCCTGATTCTGGACGAACCTACCAACCATCTGGATATGGAATCCATTACCGCTCTTAACAACGGACTCATCAAATATCCCGGTGTGGCCCTCTTTGCCTGCCGCGACCACCAGTTTGTGCAGACCACGGCCAACCGTATTATGGAGATACTTCCGGACGGAACATTAATTGATAAAATCACTACCTATGACGAATATCTGGAAAGCGATGCCATGGCAAGAAAACGTACCGTTTATACTGCCAACAAGGAAGACGACGAAAATTAATTCTGAGAGGGGAAAGCTGCCGTCCTGTACGGAAGGCTTTCCCTTTTTTTAATACTCGGCAATAACCCAAACTTCGCAGACAGCCGGCGGAAGGCCATTCGGCACCTGCGAAGTTTGAGTCAACAAGATAAAAGAAGCAGAAAATGAGGTTATCAGCATGCATATTGTAGACTTACATGTCCATTCCGACAAATCCGACGGCAGCCTGTCTCCGTCCCGGCTGGTGGATCTGGCAAAGGAAAAGGGGCTGGACGCTTTCGCCCTCACCGACCACGATACCATTGACGGGCTTGATGAAGCTATCCGCTATAATGCCGCAGTGGAAAATGCCATGGAAACCGATCCCGTGCGTGTTACTTCCGCAAATCCCGTTTCTGCCAGGCGTCTGGAAATCATACCCGGCATTGAATTGTCTACCGAATATATGGGAAAAGATATTCATATCCTGGGGCTGTTTATTGACTATCACATGCCGGCATTCCGACAGCAGATCCGGGCATTTGTGGATTCCCGCATCCTCCGGAACGAGAAAATGTGCCGCTTACTGCAGGAGGCCGGTATCGACATCACTGTTGAAAAGCTTCAGGAGGCTTTTCCCGGATCCGTTATCACCCGGGGACACTACGCCAGATATCTTCTGGATCACGGCTATATCCGAAGCCTTCCCGAAGCCTTCGAAAGGTATGTGGGCGATCGCTGCAAATACTTTGTCCCCCGGGAAAAAGTGACACCGGAACAGGCGGTACGCCTTATCCTCGATGCGAAGGGGATTCCCATCCTGGCACACCCCACGCTTTACCATATGGGAAGGGATGCCCTGCAGCAGCTTACAACACGTCTGAAGGAGGCGGGGCTTGTTGGTATCGAAGCCGTATATTCCACTTATTCCGTCAAAGAAGAACGGGAAATGAAACGGCTGGCGGAAAGAAACCAACTGCTCATCAGCGGCGGCTCCGACTTCCATGGGAAAAGCAAGCCGGGGCTGGAAATGGCAACCGGCTACGGCGGCCTCCGGATTCCTGCCGGCATCCTGGAAGCGCTGCAGCAGAAAAGAAAGGAATTATTTGATGAATAAAGAATGCATTTCTCCTAAAATCTTATTTACCGATATGGACGGAACCCTGCTGTTGGACAACAGCACCGTCTCCCCCGAAATGAAAACAGCCCTGGACCGTCTGACGCAAGCCGGCCACAGGCTGGTGCTCACCTCCGGACGCCCCCTGGACAGCATCCTTGAGGTTATGGAAATGGCCGGCTTATTCTATCCGGGCACTCTGATCATTTCCAACAACGGAAGCCTCATTTATGACTGCTGTTCCCGCGCTCCCCTGATGGAAAAAACAGTAGCCTTTCCTATCGCCGCCGATATTATGGCTATGGCAAAAGAAAAAGGAATTCATTCCCAGACCTACACCGCACATGAAATCGTATGTGAAAAGGAAGATGAAGAGGTCATCCATTACCGGAAACGAATCCACATGCCCCTTATCACCGCTTTGGATGTCCTTTCCGTATTGCAGCGGCCGCCTTATAAGGTTCATTGTATCCATCTCACCGACAAAACCTTGCTTGAAACCTTAAAAAAAGAGGTGGAAATAAAGTACGGCGGGGAAATCACAGCCCAGTTTTCCAATGACCAATATCTGGAATTCTACAGCCGCGAAGCCGGCAAAGGAAACGCCATTCTGGAGGTTTGCCGTCATTTTGGCATTCCGGCCGCCGACAGCGTTGCCGCAGGCGACGCCCCCAACGACATATCCATGCTTCTGGCGGCCGGCACAGGGATAGCCATGGCCAACGCAGACCCCTGTGTCAAAGAAGCCGCCGATTTCATCACGTCCCAGGATAACGGGCATAACGGGCTGATCGAAGCAATCGAGAAATTTATCCTGTGCTGACCCTCTCCCGGTAATACCGGAAAAAAGGAAGCCGTTTCAACCGGGGATTTGCCCGCATGTTGAAACGGCTTCCTTGCTGTTACCTACAAAAACGGATGGCTCGCAGTACATGCCGAATGTTATTTACTCCACACTCTCCTGCAGCACGTTTTCTTCTTTTGCCGCTTTTTCCCGCAGGATACGTTTCAGCCGGTCATACAGAACCTTCCCCGCTATCGGAATAAATAGCATTCCCGCCATGTATACCAGAGTTTTCAGCACACCCGGCATATGGTCCAGAAAAGTCAGCCGGGGCAGAAAGGTATCCAGAATCAGGGTATGGTATAAAAAGATATAAAGCGTATACCTGCCTATATACTGCATAAGCTGCAGAATCCGGTTCATCCCTTTTTTGTTCCAGAGAATCAGGAAGGAACCTCCTGCAAACAAAAAGAGCACGACAGCAAAGGAATATACCATCAGTGTAATGCCGGGAGGATTTACCCGCAGCAGCCATCCGAACATGGACTCATCCCAGGCAAAACGGTCCCGGAGAAGAAAGCCAAGGGAAGCTGCCAGGATAACACCGGCCCCCAGGGACGCGATTCCCGCCGTGCGTTTCTCCCGGAAAGAAATATGGAGGTCCGCCGCAAGCATCCCCGCTGCAAAAACAAAGAAATAAGTGCCGCCCAGCAGATATTTCCCTCCTCCATAGGTTTCCAACGCAAAGCTATGCTTCATCAGGAACATGGAAACCAACCAGGCCAGCGCCAGAAACAGAATCCGGAACAGGAAACTGGCTTTTCCTCTTCTGCAGTTCATAACAAGCAGATAAACCACCGGTGCCACCGCGATCAGCTGAAGGTAAATCAGCACATAATAAAACTGCCCCTCCAGATTAAAATTCACCGCCCATAATACATACGCCCCCAGATTCAGCTGGAATCCGGCCCGGGCATACTGGTAAACCGCCACTGCCGCCAGATACGGGACGAGTATCCGCCCCAGCCTTCTGAGCACCCACTTTCCGCCCGTTTCTTCCTTCTTTCTGTTCTGCAGGGAATAATAGGCCGTCATCCCTGCCAGGAAAATGAATACGGTTACGGAATAAAAAAATATGTACTGAATCGTCTCGTCCTCGTACAAAATCCCCTTAACATGATCAACCAATACCGCCAATATCGCAAAGAATTTGGCGCAGTTAATCCAACCAATCTGCTTTTTTCCCTGAATCATCTACTAATTATCTCTCCTTTTTTTGAAAACAAGTCATGCGATTTCTTTTCACATCCTCCTAAGGGTCATGGGATGACCGGAAGGCGGCCTAAAAGCCTGGGCAATGCCAAATTTGGGCTTCGGCATAGCTGCAATCCTGTTTTGTTTACATTTCACGCTCTCCTAAACAAGTCCAGTATACCATCCTTCTTCCCTGCCGGTCAATGCTTTTTCGTACAAGCTACGTTTTTCTGATCATTTCCGGTTACTTGTCACGGAGGGAACTGCGAAGGTTGCGTAAAACACAAAAACAGGTGTATAAAGCGGCTGTCAGGCAGCCATTACTTTATACACCTGTTTTACGGAGCACCGGGGCAGCAGCCCGACGCCTATGTTTCCCGGGAACTGTCCTGTGTTCCTTTCCTTCTGTAATCCGTTTGCCGGGCCTCAGCCCTCCACAATCAGATATCTTCCGTCTCCCACGTCAAAAACCTCATCCGCCTCCAGAATTTCGTCCAAATCAGCACCTTCCATATCAATGCCGGCTTCTTCGAAATAATCCTTCACTTCTTCTGCGGAATCAACCACAACAGCCATACACTCTTCCAGAAAAGCTTCTGCCTCTTCCAGATTGGAAGCCACATCTTCTTCAGGAAAGAGCTGTCCCTGGTTATTCAGAAAACACATTAAGACCGCATCATCATAATCGTGCATCTTCTTCCCTCCTTCCTACTTGGTTCTTCTACATAAAATATACCGTCTATGCGGGGATTGTGCAAGACTTTTTTCCGAATCGGCACGATTCTTTATCCCAGAGCGGCAGCAGTTCAGACGGCCTTTGTGCCCTGCAGCACCACCGTCCGGGGGAAAAGCAGGGAGGGACAGGGGCTGGTACGGCATCAGCCATGTCCGCACCGCTCCACGATTGTCTTCCAGACTCCCTTTTCCAGATAAGAAGGGCAGAGATAGCGAGCCGCCTCTTTAACCTCCGGCCTGGCGTTCTCCACCGCATAACTGAAGCCTGCGGCCTGCATCAGGCCGATATCATTGGTATTATCCCCGAAGGCCATGGTTTCTTCCCTGTGCACCCCGAAAATCTGCTGCAGTTTTTTCAGGGCATTGCCCTTGTCAACGGAAGCATCCATGAAATCAACCCACTCCTCACCGGCCACGCAGGTTTTCACAAGTCCGCCCCACTGCGGGATCAGAACTTCTTCCCCCAGCCGGCGGATGCTGCCTCTATGGTACACCGCCACCTTGAGAATCACTTCCTCTCCGGCGAGAACATCCTCCACCTGTCGGAAAATATTATGATATCCGTATTTCATCATATCCAGGAACGTTCTGTTTTTGGTTTCCAACAGGCTGCCGTGAGGGGTGGATACAACAAATTCGTATTCCCTGCCAAGGCTGCGGAGCTGTTCCACAATCTGACGCGCATACTCCGGTTTCATGGCGGTAACCGCAAGGTCTTTCCCTTTGTAATACAAATGGGCCCCGTTTTCCGCTATATAACAGATTTTATCCTCCACCTCACGGAATACACTGCGGATGCTGGCGAGCTGTCTTCCGCTGGCGCCGCAGAAGAGTATTCCCCGATCCGTCAGGCTTTTGATCTCCTCCACAATCTCCGGGTACAGGTTGGGCGTGGAATCCGGAATCAGCGTTCCGTCAATATCAGAAGCTATCAATTTAATCATGTTCCTTCAGCCTTTCAAGCATTATTTGTATTTGGGAACAGCAGGGCATATCCCTGCCGCCGGGCGGATGCGCATCCAGCTTACAGCAGTTCCAGCAGTTCCGCCGGCTTTCCGATGATGGCATCCGCATGGTTTTCTTCCAGTTCCTGCCTGTCCCTAAAGCCCCAAAGGACTCCTACGGTAAACAAACCCGCCGCTTTTCCGGTTTTCATGTCCACACAGGTATCCCCCACATAGAGGATATCTTCCTTTTCAAGCCCCAGCTCTTCCCGGATCCGATCGACACCTGCCGGATCGGGTTTCTTAGGCACGCCGTCCGTCTGACCCTGGATCCAGTCAAAAAGACCTGCTCCGAACAAGGTTTCCACCACATAGATGCTGTTCTCATGAGCCTTATTGGACAGAACCGCAATCCGTATCCCCCTTCTCTTCAGTTCCTCCAAAAGTCCGGTTATCCCCTCGTACGGCCTCACGTGGTACATACAGTCCTTTTCGAATAGCCGGGTATATTCCTCCAATACCTCCTGAAAATGGACAAGCCCGGTATCCCCGGCCTTAAGAAGGGCACGGCGCACCAAAACGGCGGCCCCGTCCCCCACAAAGTATTTATAATCCGCCTCTTCGAATTCGGGCAGCCCGAACTTACGCAGCGCCCTGTTCCCGCAATAGGTCAGGGACTCTATGGTATTGGCAAGCGTGCCGTCCAAATCAAATATAACAGCTTTCTTCATCTTCCTTTATCCTTTCCCGGCGGCTCTATCCCACCCCTCCGGCATGTTCCCGCCTTTTTCAGAGCAGCGTTCTCTTTTTCAGCTCCTGGTAAACCCTTCCCACAGGAAGGCCAACCACATTGTTGTAGTCTCCGTCTATTCCCCGGATAAAGGCGGCAAACCCCCCTTGGATTCCGTACGCTCCCGCCTTGTCCATCGGCTCCCCGGAATCCACATAGCGGACAATTTCCTCCTCTGTCATCGGATACACCCGTACATCGGTACATTCATAAAAACAAAAGGTTTCCGTCTTTCCCTGTTCCTGCCAGACCAGGGTGACACCGGTATAAACCTGGTGCACGTCTCCCTGAAGCATACCCAGCATCTTCGCCGCACGTTCCTTATCACCGGGTTTCCCCAGGATTTCCCCGCGGCAGGCAACGATCGTGTCCGCGCCTATCACCACCGTTTCTTCCTTCAGGGCCTTATCCTCCGATACGGCCCTATTATACACTTCCACCGCTTTATGGAAAGAAAGTTCCTGAACCACCTCCCATGGAAGCTTTTTATCCGTCACTTCCTCCCAGCTGCTGGGACAGACTTCAAATTCCAGGCCAATCTGTGTCAGAAGCTCCCGCCTCCTGGGTGACGCAGACGCCAGTATCATCTTATGCTTCATGCCGACATCCTCCTCTTTCCTATCCCTTTCATGCTTCCTCTTCCATTTCCATATGCACCTCGGGGATGAAAACCCTGCCGTCATGGGGATCTGCCTGGGCCATGGCCGCCTGCACCGCTTCGATGCAGAATGCTTCCTGGGAATTGAAGGTTTCCTTCCCCCGCCGATCCACCTTTTCATAGCTCCCTTCGGGCTGGAGCAGATGTGCTTTCACCGTATCCCTCAGCTGTACCTCCAGTATATGAAGCACTTTTTCCTTCAGCTTCGGATCCTCCACGGGGAACATGATCTCCACACGGCGTTCCAGATTCCTGGGCATCCAGTCCGCACTGGAGCAGTAAACCTCGCTGTTTCCTCCGTTTTCAAAATAGAAAATCCGGCTGTGCTCCAGGAAGGTGCCCACGATAGAGCGCACGGAAATCGTATCGCTGATCCCCGGGATTCCCACCCTGAGACAGCAGATCCCGCGGACAATAAGTTCTATCCTTACACCTGCCGCGCTGGCTTCATACAGGGCGGCAATCATATCCGGGTCGCAGAGGGAATTCATTTTAGCCACGATCCTGCCCTGCTCTCCTGCTTTTGCATGTTTGGTTTCCCTGGCTATCAGATACAGGAATTTATCCTTCAGCCACAGCGGCGCAAGGGAGAGCTTATTCCAGGACAAAGGCTCCGAATAACCGGAAAGCATATTGAATACCGCCGTGGCATCCTCACCGATAGCCTCCGAACAGGTCATCATGCCGATATCCGTATACAGCTTTGCGGTGGCATCGTTATAATTACCGGTTCCCAGATGCACATAACGGCGGATGCCGTCCTCCTCCCGGCGGACCACCAGGGTTATCTTGCTGTGGGTTTTTAAGCCCACCAGGCCGTAGATCACATGACAGCCGGCCTTTTCCAGTTTTTTCGCCCAGACAATATTATTTTCTTCATCAAAACGGGCCTTCAGTTCTACCAGAACGGAAACCTGCTTTCCGTTTTCGGCAGCCTGGGCCAGGGCCGCAATGATAGGGGAATTGCCGCTGACACGGTAAAGCGTCTGCTTGATTGCCAGCACATCCGGATCCTTTGCCGCTTCCCTGATAAACCGGACTACCGGTTCAAAGGTCTGAAAAGGATGATGGAGCAGGATATCGCCTTTCCGCAGTTTTTCAAATATACTGCCCTCCTCCATGAATTCCGGTACCGGCTGAGGCACATATTTTTCTGCCTTCAGATGTTCAAAGCCTTCCATTCCGTACATTTTCATCAGGAAGGTCAGATCCAGAGGGCCGTCGATGCGGTATATATCCTCTTCTTCTATCGAAAGCTCCTCCTTAATAATACGCAGCAGGCGCTTATCCACGCCGGCTTCCACTTCCAGCCGGATCGCCTGGCCCCACTGTCTCTTCTTCAGCTGCTTTTCGATTTCCTTCAGCAGATCCTCCGCTTCATCCTCGTCAATTGTCAGATCCGCATTCCGCATAATGCGGAAAGGGTAAGAACAGACCACATCATAATTCAGGAACAGCCTGGAAATATTGCGTTCTATCACCTCTTCCAGAAGGATAATGGCTTTCCCTGCATTTTCACCTGCGGGAATGGGCACAATCCGGGACAGGACGCTGGGAACCTGCACGGTGGCAAATTCCAGTTCCCCCTTTTGCTTACGTTTGGAAAGCAGCGCCCCGATATTCAGGGATTTGTTGCGGATCAGCGGGAAAGGCCTGGAGGAATCCACCGCCATAGGCGTGAGCACTGGATAAACGTTATCTTCAAAATAAGCATCCACGTAAGCCGCCTGCTCTTCGCTCAGATTCTCATGCTGTTCCACAACCGTCAGCCCGCTTGCCTTCAGCAAAGGGAGCAAAGAACGGTTGTATGTAGAATACTGCTGGGCAACGAGTTCATGGGTCACCACATTCAGCTGCTCCAGCTGCTGGGCGGCTGTAAGTCCCGCAATATCCTTTTTGGTATATTTGGCATTCACCATATCCTTTAACGATGCCACACGCACCATAAAAAACTCATCCAGATTGGAAGCGGTAATGCTGAGGAATTTTAACCGTTCAAACAGAGGGATCTGTTTATCTCTCGCTTCCGAAAGCACCCTTTTGTTGAAAAGGATCCAGCTCAGCTCCCGGTTGGTATAAAGCTCAGGGTCCAGATAATCTTTTTTCTCCGCCATAATCGTTTCTCCGTTTACATGATTTTTTTCTGTTTAATCACAGGATGCACACTGAACACTTCTTCAAAAAAAGAAGCTTTTGCGGCAAACAGCCCTCTTTCCAAAGTGATGTCCTCCGCGGTATTCACGGTAATTATCAGCTGATCTTCCTTCAGGATGGTCTTGAAATCCTTGAATTTCTGCTTATGGCTGCGATCCAGGCCATTCGCCACACGAAGGATAGCCGTCAGCTTGGCAATCGTCAGATAGGACTGGGGATCCAGGGTTGTTGTGGTTCCCAGTTCTTCATAATAATCAAATTCCTGATGGTTATATTTGACCACATTCGCTACGATTTCCCTCTCCCGGTGGGACAGGCCTATGATCTCCGTTGCCATTACTATACTGTAGGAGCATTCCCCCAGGTTCACCATGCTTATATATTTGCCGCAGTCATGGAGAAGGGCGGCGATACGCAGAAGCAGGCGTTCTCTTTTTCCCAGGCCGTGTACCTTTTTCATACTGTCAAAAATGGTGTTGCATATGTGCTCCAGGGTTTCTCCCCTGCGCCGGCTTCCCATAAACCGCTTGCTGATATTTCTGGCGCAGGCGATAATGTCCTGTTCGAAATCATGCTTTGGCCCGACAATCTTATTTTTTTCCGCATACTCATAAGCAATTCCGTCGCAAAGGGTCACACCGGGCGCCCAAAGCAGCTTCGCTTCCATAAGAATCGCCACCCGGTAAATAAGGACGGCGGAAATGAACACAAGCGGAAGGCTTTCTGTGGAGATACCGAATCTGGCCGCCACTTCTTCCTTCGTATGGGTGCGCATGATCTGCATGAACATTTCATAGCTGGCACTGTCCACATACCCCGGTGTCTGTGAACCGTTCAGGCGCTTCTGGATCAGGGCGGAAACGTAATCATCCACAATAATGATATTGTCGATGGTACGATCCTTCAGATACATCCGTTTAAAGACGGACAGCTGGCTTTCGATCATTTCCTCCAGCAGCCCTTCATATTTGGACGGCTTGGCATTGAGCTTATTCAGCAGCTCCTGCAGGCGGAGCACGCCGAGACGCAGATTCTGGGTCGCCACCAGCGTATCCTTGTCAAACAGCGATACCTGGATACTGCCGCCCCCGATATCCACGATTGCCGTCCCTTTTTCAATAATCTTGTTAAAATCCTGTCCTTTAAGGGCAATGGATTTATAATCCAGGAACCGCTGCTCGGAATTGCTCAGTACATCTATGCGGATGCCTGTGCGCTGCTGGATCTGATCCAGCACAATCATGGTATTTTCCGTTTCCCGGATGGCACTGGTTCCGTAAGCTTTAAAATCCTCCACCTTATAACCCTGCATGATCTCCACAAACTCCCGCAGGACACGGCACAGCTCATCCACCTTTTCATAACTGATTTTCCCTGTGGCAAAGGTATCGTTTCCCAAATCAATCCGGTGGCGGATATGATCGATTTCCCGAATGCCGATTTTAGGGGAAAATTCAAATATTTTCATGGAAAGCTCATAGGAGCCTACATCAATTGCTGCAAAAGTCTTCACCCTGCATCCCTTCCTTTCCTCACGGCTGCCCGACAGGTGCAATTCCCGGCCTGTCTTCACGGTTACCGCTTCCCAACAGATAATCGATAAACTGCTGTGCCGTCCTGCCGGAAAGACCTCCGTGGAACAGCTCCCATTGATTGGCTTGTGCAAGCAGCTCTTCCTCCGGCAAGGTCAGTCCATAACGCTGCGCAAGCGCCTTCACAATGTCCTGGAACTGGGATTTATCCGGCGCCCCGAAATAAATGGTGACGCCGAACCGGGATACCAGGGATAATTTCTCCTGCACGGTGTCATTGTTATGCAGGTCATCGTCCAGCTCTCTCTTATCGCTGAATTTTTCCCGGACGAGGTGCCTTCTGTTGGAGGTAGCGTAAATCAGCACATTGGCCGGCTTCTTTTCCAGCCCTCCTTCTATTACAGCCTTAAGGTATTTATATTCAATCTCAAAATCTTCAAAGCTTAAATCATCCATATAGATGATAAATTTATAATTCCTGTTTTTAATCTGGGCGATCACATGATTCAGATCCTGGAATTGATGCTTGTATACCTCAATAATGCGCAGTCCCTGCGAATAATATGCATTGGCAATGGCTTTGATGCTGGAGGATTTTCCTGTTCCCGCATCCCCGTAGAGCAGGCAGTTATTGGCCTTTTTCCCTTTTACAAAAGCCTCCGTATTGTCAATCAGTTTTTTCTTTGCCGTTTCGTAGCCGATTAAGTCCTCCAGCCGGACATGGGCTATGTTCAGAATCGGTTCGATATGGGTTTCCTCATCCCTGTGGCTGATGCGGAACGCCTTATGCAGGCCGAACTTGCCCACCCCATATTCCTTATAAAAGTCCGTCAGCGTATCTTTCATCTCTTCCGGGGTTTTATTTTCCTTAAAACGGACTGCCAGAGTGCAGATCCGATCCCGGATACGGGTATTGTAGACTTTGCTTTCCTGCATGTTCCCTTCATAGGAAAGGGCCAGCGTAAAAGCAGGCACCTGCAGCTTCTCCATCATGGCGGAGAAATCGTAGTCAAAAAACTCTTTAAAAATAATTATATCATGAAGCACTGCCTGGTTGATGGTTCCCTCCACCGTCCCGCGGATTTCACAGGCGCGGCTGTAGCTGTTTTCATTGTTCACCAGAAGGTTGGTGAGATAGCAATGCCAGAGGTTGCCGGAAAATCCGTGGCTCCCCGCCATCTCCAGAAGGCCGTGCATGCAGTCATATAAAAGGGCGCTTTCCTTCTGTACCCCTTCTCCGCCGTTCCCGCAGTGCTCCATCAGCCATACCATATCCCTGAGGAGGGCGCCGTCCTCCCCAAAATCCTTGTATACTATCAGTTCTTTCTCCCGCATCGTCACATCCTCTTTCATCATAACTGTTCCATGCAATCCCAGCTATAGTAAAAATCCTTTCTATTAATAGTTTCCCAGGATTTTCATATTCCTGGCTTCCTCCCGCAGGCCGCGCAGGGCATTTTTCACCGCGCTGTCCGCCAGGTTCCCATCAAAGTCAATGAAAAACCGGTATTCCCAGTTACGTCCTTCTATCGGACGGCTTTCAATCTTGGTCAGATTGAGATTGTTATAAATAAAATGAGAGAGCATATGATACAGGGAGCCGCTTTCATGAGGGATTTCAAAGCAGATACTCACCTTTTTGGCGTCCTTGCGGAATATTTTCTGGTTGGTAATGATGATGAAGCGGGTTGAATTCGTCTCGGACTGGTTTACCGGCTTCTTCAATACCTCAAGGCCGTATACCCTGCCTGCATATTCCCCCGCGATGGCCGCCTGGCTGGGATCGCCCTCTTGTGCAACCTTCCTGGCCGCGAACGCATTGTTCGGCAGGCTTATCTGTTTCCAGTCATGCTCCGAAAGGAACCGGGCGCTCTGCATCAGAGACTGGGGATGGGAATATATCGTCCTGATATCCCCTATTGCGGCACCCGGTACGCCCAGCAGGCAGTGCTCGATCTTAATAATCTGCTCGCCCACGATATAATTTTCAAATTCCACCAGGAGATCATAAATCTCATTTACGATGCCCGCCGTGGAATTCTCAATAGGCAGCACGGCGAAGTCAGCGCTGCCCTCTTCAATCGCGCAGCAGGCATCCCGGAAGGTATCCACGTGAAAACTGTTTACCGTCTCCCCGAAGTACTGATGCATAGCCGCCTGGGAATAGGCGCCTTCCGCGCCCTGGAACACCACGCGCACCCGGTCATCCCCCAGGGTATCCACTCCGATAAAGGGCAGGCGTCCCATGCTTCCCTTTTCCGTCAAAAGCTGGTACTGCAGCTTCCGGCTCATGGACATGAGCTGTTCAAACAGCTCTCCAATCCCCGTCCTGTTAAAATCATTATGGGCAAGGGAACGCACCTTCGCGATCTTTTCCTTTTCCCGGTCCCGGTCAAAAACCTTTTTTCCGGTCCCGATTTTCACTTCCGCCACCTGCCTGCAGATATCCATTCTGCGCTCATACAGGTCCACAATCTGTTCATCCACCGCATCAATCTGCGTTCTTAAATCTCCTAAATCCATATTTACGCCTCCTGTGGCTCTTTATCCATCACATGCCGTTCTCCGCCCATCTGCAGCATTTCCAGCATTTGCTTCACGGTTCTGCCTGTGGCAGGGTTCCTGGCGAACGGGGCTATCTCACATAACGGGACGAGTACGAAGTCCCGGTTCTGCATATCGGGGTGGGGTACTGTCAGCGTTTCGGAGTCAATGATTCTGTCATCATACAGCAGCAGATCCAAATCCAGCGTCCGGGGGCCCCAGTGAACCTTCCTCTCACGCCCTGCCTGCTTTTCCACCTGCTGCATTTTTTCCAGCAGCTCGAAAGGCCCCAGCAGGGTATCCAGCTGCAGCACACCGTTGAGAAAATCATCCTGCTCCACACCGCCATACGGCGTCGTCCGGTATATGCCTGATATTTTCCCTTCTCTGCACAGCGGATGCTCCTTCAGCTCTTTAAGCCCTTTTTCCAGATAATCCTCTTTATCCCCCATGTTGGATCCAAAAGCGATGAAGGCTTTATGCCATCCTCTTTCAATCCTTACGGAAACATCCTTGAAAGGGAGAGGGATAGGCGCCTCCGGCTTATGCAGTTCCAACTCTATACGTTCCACCAGCGGAAATTCCAGCAGCACCTCCTGGGCTGTCTGCTCCGCCGCCCGTTCAATCAAATCATAGGTCTGCGCAGTCATACACCGGTATATCAGCTTACAGACCTGTCCATAATCTGTGGAACAATTCAAATCGTCCGTTAAGCCGGCCTTCCTGGTATCCGTATATAAAACGGCATCCACAAAAAAATGCTGCCCTTTTTCCTTTTCCTCCGGAAATACTCCATGATGGGCATAAATTTCCAGCCCTTTTATCCTTATTTGATCCTTCATGTTATCCTCCTGCCTGTCGCGGATGAATCCGTGATACTGCCTCTGCCTTTTTGGCCCCGTAAAAAGGGAAACGTTCTGACAAATCGGAACTATTTACGTAAAATGGCTTCCGCCATTTGTACGGCTCTTTTATTCTCCTTTACATCATGTACCCGGAGAAAGGAGCAGCCCTTAATCACCCCGAACACACTGGTAACCAGGGTGCCCTCCAGCCGCTCGCCGGCAGGAAGATCCAGAGTCAGGCCGATTACTGATTTCCGGGAGGTTCCCAAAAGCAGCGGGCAGTTAAAGATGTGAAGGCTTTCCAGGCGGTTGATGACTTCCAGGTTATTATCATAAGTTTTTCCAAAACCTACGCCCGGATCCAGGATAATCCGGTCCTCCCGGATTCCTGCCGCCTCCGCAATCCGAAGGGTTTCCGCCAAATCGGAAGCCAGATCTTCCATAAAATCACCGTAATCCGCTTCCGCCCGGTTATGCATCAGGCAGCAGGGAAGCCCGCTCTTTGCGATGGTTTCCGCCATCTGGCCTTCATCATATCGTAAGCCCCAGATATCATTAATCAAATCCGCCCCGGCCTGGATCCCGGCGCGGGCCACCTGATATTTATACGTGTCCAGGGAGACCGGGATAGCAAACCTGCTTTTGACCGCTTCAATTACAGGTACCACCCGGTCCGCTTCCTCTTCCACGGAAATCTTGGTATAGCCCGGCCGGGTGGACTCCCCTCCGATATCCAGGATATCCATGCCATCCCTTATCATTTCTTCCACATGCTTTAACGCGGCATCCCGTCCGCTGTACTTTCCTCCATCAGAAAAGGAATCCGGCGTCACATTCAGGATTCCCATAATATAGGTCTTTCCGCTGGTGGCAAATTCTTGTCCGCCTATGTACATCTCATTTTCCTCCGTTTAACCGTTCTGCCCCTTCCCAGTTACAGCCGGGCCGGGAACCTTACCGTAGCAGCAGCAGATTCTTTTTTTCCCGGCTCCAGTCACAAGCCTCCGCGGCCGGACAGGCAAAGCAGCATCTGCTGCGTTTATCCGCCCGGTAAATCAGGCCGGACAAACCGGAATCCTCCGCCACGGCCTGATTCCGGTGCCGGCGGACAGCCTCCATGATATCCTTACTCTCCTTATCGGTAAAACCGCAGGACGGCAGAATGTCCTCCGCCAGCTCCGCGCTGGCCTGCTCATGAGGAATTCCCTCTTCGTACTGGCGGTAACGCCCGCAGTCATGGAGCAGGGCCGCCGCATAAATAAGCTCCCTGTCCGCACCGCCGTTTCGTTCCAGATTTTCAATCCAGGCCAGACGGGCCACGTCCAGGAAGTGGGCTATATCGTGCTTGCAGAATATACGTGTTTCCTCATGCGCCCTGTTTCTTCGCAGGCAATCCTGATAACAGGAATTACTGACTATCCGGTTTATTCTGTCCATATTTTTCTCCGTTTTGCATATGCTGCCTATCTTCCCAGCATATGATAAAAGGTATCCTGCAGTCCGCTGTTTTCTTCGAATGCGCCCCTCACAGCCACCGTTACCGTTTTGCTTCCCGGCTTTTTGACACCGCGCATGGTCATACACATATGCTCCGCTTCCAGCATCACCATCACGCCCTTCGGCCGGAGATAATCCATCATGGCATCCGCCACCTGGGCCGTCAGCTTTTCCTGAAGCTGGGGCCTTCTGGCAAAAATTTCAACCGTCCTGGCCAGCTTGCTCAGTCCCACCACCTTGCCGTCCGGCAGATAAGCCACATGGGCTTTCCCAAAAAAGGGCATGAGATGATGCTCGCAGGTGGAATAAAAGGTAATGTCCTTTTCCAGGACAATTCCGGCGCCTTCCGCCTGGAATTGTTTGGACAGCGGAACCATCGGATCTTCGTCCATACCGCCGAAAATTTCCTCATACATGCGCGCGATCCGCCGGGGCGTTTCCCGCAGCCCTTCCCGATCCGCATTTTCCCCGATTCCTTCCAGAAGAAGTCTTACCCCTTCTTCAATTTTTGACTTATCTACCATGCGTGTCTCTCCTGACTGCACCATTTTCTGCGATTCTGATGATATCCCCCTGAAAAGAGAGGGAACCGAAGGCAAGGATTACATCCTCTTTGCCCGCCAGCAGACGGGCCATCTCCACAGCCTCTTCCAGACTGTCCGCAGCGGTCACATTTTCATGATACCGGCGGACTTCTCCGGCAAGCTCATAGGCCGGGATCGCCCGGGGATTTCCCGGCGCCGCCACCGTAATGACCGCTTCCGCATACCGGCAGGTATTCCGGATTATTTTATCCGCTTCCTTATCCTTCAATATTCCCATTATATATATGATTCTTCTATTTGTAAAATAAAACTGTATGGAGCGTGCAAGTTTGTCGGCTCCGTCTTCATTATGCGCTCCGTCCACCAGAAAAAGCGGTTTTCTGCCGACAATTTCAAATCTGCCCGGCCATTTTGCCTGCAGCAGCCCCCGCCGCAGCTTCTCGTCCTTTACAGGGAAGCCCAGCTCTCCCAGCCGGTCAAGCGCTTCCACCGCCAGCGCACCGTTTTCTATCTGATAGTTTCCCGCCATGGTTATTTCCAGCCCTTTGTGGCTTCCATAACTGAAACGCTGTTTTTCCAGCCCGTACTTTATACCGGATATCTCCTCCGGATCCAAAACAGAATATGGACAGCCCAGCTTTTCACAGGCCTCCGTTATCACTTTCATAGCTTCCGGCTTCTGCTTCCCTGTCACCACCCGGCTTCCCGCCTTAACGATTCCCGCTTTCTGCCATGCAATTTTTTCCAGGGTATCACCAAGAAAAGCCATATGATCCATACTGATGGAGGTCAGTACACACAGAAGAGGGGCCGGAATCACATTGGTGGCATCCAGCCTCCCTCCCAGGCCCGTTTCCAGAACCACGATATCACATTTTTTCTCCCGGAACCACAAAAAGCATAAGGCTGTTTCTATTTCAAAAGCAGTGGGATGGTTTTTCCCTTCCGCCGCCATAGCCTCCGCCGCATTCCTCACAGGCTCCATAAACCTTCCCAGTTCCGCTTTGCTGATATATTTTCCATTGATCTGAAAACGTTCCCGGTATTCAAAAATGGTGGGTGAAAGATATCTGCCTGTTTTATATCCTTCTTCCGTCAAAACCGTGGATATAAAATTCATTACGGATCCTTTTCCGTTCGTCCCTGCTATATGTACAAAAACAAGCTCATTCTGCGGATTTCCCAGCCTTCCAAGCAAATCCTGCATATTCTCCAGTCCCGGAACGCAGCCGTAACCGGCACATTCTGCCGCATAAGCAATCGCCTGCTGATAATTCATTTTTCTTCTCCTCCTTCACCGCCGTTAATATCCCGGCGCAGCTGCCGCACAACTTCCTGCCTCCCTGATTTCAAACACACTATAGCACAATTCGAATAAAAAAAGAATAAGCGGTAAAAATATTAGCATGCAAAAAATAGTAAAAGATTTTATTAAATGCGGCATCCTTGGCTGGTGCCTTGAAATTACATTTACCGCCCTCCATTCCCTGCAGCAGAGGAAGATGTCCCTGCAGGGCACCACATCCCTTTGGATGTTTCCCATTTACGGCGCAGGCTGTTTGTTAAAGCCAATTTATTCCCTGGTAAAGCGCTGCCATTGGCTGGTACGGGGCTGCGTTTATGCCCTCTGTATATTTTCCGCAGAATATGCCTCCGGTTTTCTCCTTCAGAAAAAAGGGCTGTGCCCCTGGAATTACGGAAAGGCCCGCTGGAATATCGGAAGAATCATCCGGCTTGATTATGCCCCTTGTTGGATTATAACCGGCCTGCTTATGGAACATGCAATAACGGACAGGAAATAATCCTGTCCTGTGACGGAGAAAGATAATAAGGAAGAAAAGAAGCGGCAGCCAAAGCGGTCTCTTTGATAAGGATGTTTACGAGAAACAAGTAAGTTAAGGCAAACAGCCGAAACGAAACTGGTAAATTGTAAATCATTTTATCAAGGAGGCCGCTTATGGCTATCATGGATTTGGAGTATATCGAAATTGACGGATTACTTTACCCGAACATTGAGGTTGAGGGCAGCGAGCTGCTAAAAAATCTTGGAAAGTACGGATGCCTGCTCTTGGAGTATCTTCACGGATTCAAGCAGGAAATGTACCGGGAATTGCTTTTCACAGGAAAGCTGGCAGAGCATTGTGCCACGGTGGATATGCGTGTATTTGAACTTTCAGAGCGCCTTCGCGCCGATTATCTAAAACAGCACCCCATGCCGGAGGAGGATGCGCTGGAGCGTATTCGTATCTCGGAGCAGGCACAGGCTGTTGCCGATGAAATTGTAAAAACAGAACTGATTTATGTATAAACAAAGCTGTGCCGCTCGATTGTTGTCTCGCTCGGCACAGCTTCTTAATTTATACCGTGAATGCGATATCCAATTCCATATACGCTTTCAATCCAATCGACATTTATCTTCTTTCTAAGGTTTCCGACATGGTAGAAAATAGTCGAGTTATCCTTTAGATATTCCTCATGCCATACCGCGTTATATATCTGCTCAAATGTTAATACACGGTTACTGTTCTTTATAAAATACAGCAGGAGATCATATTCTTTCTTTGTCAGGATAACTTTTTCATTTCCTACGGTAACTTGCCGCCGTGCTGTATCTAACATCAAATTCCCATGGCTGACAAGGGCATAATTGCGGCCGGTTATATGGTTAAGCTGGGTGTATCGCCGCATAAGCGCCTGCGCTCTGGCAAGACATTCTTCCAAATCATAGGGTTTATTCAGAAAGTCGTCAGCGCCACATTTGAGCGCCGCCACTTTATCCGCTGTACTGGCGGTTTCAGATAGGGCAAGGATAGGGAGAGGGTTCATTTGCCGAATTTGCTGAATGAGCGCAGTCCCACCATATTGAGAAAGGCAGGCGTCCATAATGACAAGTGAATAGGATTCTTTTTGCAGCATATGTATCGCTTCTTCGACAGATTGCGTATAATACACGTCCGTCATATCATCCTGCAAACTGTATTTTATTTCTTTGCAAATTAATAAATCCTTATCAATTATCAATACATGGTTCATATGAAACCCCCTCTCCTAAAATAAATGCTTTTACAAATTTATTACATTTATCTTCGTATTCTTGCTTTCCTCACTCAAAGAAAAATTATTTTTTATACCTTCGGTAAGATGAATTTCCCCATTCTCCATTATTAAAATCATATCGAAGTCCTGATGTTTTTTCCAATAATCGCTTGCATTTTCAAGTCCCATAACAAATAATGCCGTAGATAATCCATCACAGAGTTTTGCGTCTTTTGCAATAACAGTCACCGAAGCAAGTTCATTTTCCGTTGGATGGCCGGTAGCAGGATCTATAATATGCCCGTATCGCTTTCCGTCCTCACCTATGAAATATCGCTCATAATTACCAGATGTCACAACCGCACAGTCAGAAATACTTAAAACTCCCAAATTGCCGTCTGAAAGCGGGTTTTTCAAACCAATTTTCCAGTCGCTGCCGTCTGGCTTTTTACCTATCATTTGAACACTGCCCCCAACATCAAGGAGTGCAGAGTTAATTTCATTCTCTCTTAAAATTTCTGCGGCCTCGTCACTTGCATATCCTTTGCCGACTGCGCCTAAATCAACTTGCATCCCTATCGGCAGGGTTGCCGTATTCCCAATCAGTTCCACGTTCTTGTACCCAACCAGTTCCATGCTCTGCGCTATCTCTTGTTCTGATGGGATGTTTCGTTCTTCAGTTGTAAATCCCCATGCGGCCAGTACCGGGTAAACGGTCGGTTCTAATGCACCGTTTGTCTTTTGGGCAACCTCCAAAGCGAAAGAAAGCAGAGCGGCGGTATCATCGCTTAACAATAAAGACTGTCCCTTGCTATGATTAAGCGCATAGATTTCGCTTTTTTTATCTGTTACCGACCACAAATGCTCCAATTCCTCAATTCGTTTTTGTGCCGTTGCAAGAGAAGCGTCGGCATTTTCGCCGGATGCGGTCAGTTCAATATAAGTGTCCATAGCAAAGAAGGAAATCGTTTTCTCGATATCTGTCTCATTTTGCTGCGAAAAACATCCCAATAGAGATAATAAAAGAATAACGGTTGCAATTACTTTTTTTCTTTTTTTCATCGCTCCCTGCTCATTCCTTTATTCAGCCATTTTAACGCTGATGTAACATAGTATCCAAGAAATACAAACAATCCCATAATTGCTATGTAGTCGATAAAGAAAAAAAATAAGGGTTCGCCAAAATCAAAATAGACAAATGTATTTTGTAATGTCATATAAGTGCCTATTTCACGTTTTATAAAGGCTATGATACCATATCCGGCGAAAGCAACGGCCAAAACTCGTAATATAACGGGGCGTTTCGCTGAACGCCGCACCCTGTTTAGAATCATGCTCCAGTGCTGTCCTAAGTGAAAGGACATCAACACGAACCCCCAGTACGAGGTTAATAAATGGAGCGTCCTGCCCCAACTCCCGCCGCCCTCTATTGGCAGGAACGAAAAAACAGTGCGTGAAAGCGCAATGCCGCTGATGATTAAGCCGAGCGTACATAGCAAAAGGAGAATATTGACGATAGTCTGGTAAATTCGTAATGCCGTCCATCTGCCTTTTACCAGTCCCTTAAACCAGTAAAAATTTAGCAGATGATGTCCAACAAAAAGCAGGGACATCATCACGCCTAACCACTCGTGTGCTGTTTCTCCAATTAAGGAATATGCCATTAACAGCGGTATAAGTACCACCATCAAGCTATCAACCAACATTCTCCATTTTGCTTTTACGCTCATTTCAGGACTCCATTCAAATTGAAATTTATCAGACTTCGTTCAAGGTTATTGGCGCTGTTGCAGATTACCATGAAAGGGAAACGGTGTTTACATTGCTGATTCATTCACCATGAGATTGAGATCAGCAACCCATTCTTGGACTTCAGATGCCGATGCTCCGCTGGAGAACCTGTGGCCTTCCATCCAATCGCCAGCTTCTGCCGCCTCCGCCAAAAGCTGACCGCTCTGTCCCAAGCCCGGAAGAAACCGATGTACAGAACGGTATCACTGTTTTTCCGCTAAAGTCATTCGCTGCGATGAAACTGTCCACCGGCCAAGCGGCAATGCCCCACCAGATAGGGTAGCCAATAAATACTGTATCATAGGAATCCCAGTCGTTCACTGTGTTGGAAACCAACTCCACGGTTCGCAGAGAGGGATCGTCATGCTCCCGATTGACGCGGCTGGTATCATCTGTCCAGTCTAAATGGCCAGAAGTATAGGGTTCCACCGGAGCAATTTCAAAGATGTCACCGCCCACGGTATTCGCAATGTATCCGGCGACCTCTTTCGTGCTTCCGGTAGCGGAGTAATAGACCACCAGCGTTTTGCCTTTTATGGCATCTGCCGCTGTTTCAGGATTGGAATCTTCTGACGGACTGATTTCAGTGCTGTTTTCAGCCGAGATTGACTCCTGATTTTGAGCGGGCGCTTGTGGCTGCGGAGGCGCCGATTGACCACAGGCGGACAAAGCGAACAGCAGTGCGCCTGACAACAAAATCCCTAAAAAGTGCTTGAATTTTTTCATTCCTGCACTACCTCCATTCTTCTTAATCAGAAGGGCAAAGTGCTTACCCATTCGCTGATAATGCTGTCAGCCTTATCTATTTCGTTCCATGAAACAGTGGCAGGGGTATCAAAGACTGTTGCATCGGGTTCCAGTTCAGCAATCGTCTGAACGGTATCGGATGCCCGACTGCCGCCATGGGCAACAAAAGGAATGATTGTCTTGCCGCTAAAGTCATATTCTTCAAAAAAGGTGTACATTGGCATCGGTAAATCCGCATTCCAGTTAGGATAACCGATAAAAATAATATCGTAATCATCTAAATTTTCGATGTGAGTCGATAACTCCGGTCGGTCATTGTCAGCCTTCTCTTTATAGGCGAAATCCAGCATCTCATCCATATCGTCCATTGGATATTTTTGAGCGGTATCAATGGAGAATAACTCTCCGCCAACATAGCCTTGAATGAGATTTGCCAGATACCGAACATTTCCATATGTGCCGTCATCTGATTTTGTGCGGCTTGCCCTCGCCACCGTATCCACGCCGTCATTGAGAGGAACGGTAAAATAGGCAATTAAGATTTTCCCTTCACCGTTTTTGGCTTCCTCTTTTGCTCCAACCGTTTCCGTATTGCTTTCTGCTGGTACATTATTGGTTTCCGGAGCAGTAGTCGGAGCGGTTTGCGTCTCTCCGCTTATATCTGACCTGCCGGAACAGGCAGTCATAATCAGCAGCATTGTCAACACAGATAATAGGAGCAGCAGCTTATTTTGTTTTGCTTTCCGTATTTTTCTCATGTAACCTCCTTGATTTACTCATGCGCGTTTTCCCATTTCGTAGGCTTCGCTCATCACAGGCGTGGCTTTGATCGTGCCGGGTTCATAAACACCCTTTCCATAAATCACGCCCATTTCCTTAGATCCCTTCAAACAGGCGGCAAATCCACGGAAACACTCCAGTGTGCAATCCATCACGGTTTCGCCATCCTCGGCGGCAGTCATAATGTAATAAAATTCCTTGTCTAATATATTCGTCCACCTTGCCACGGAGCGGTCGATAACTGCTTTCATCTGTGCGTCAATGGAATAGAAGTAAACAGGACTTGCCAGCACAATCACATCGGCTGCCTGCATCTTGTCCAGAATCTCGCTCATATCATCCTGAATGGTGCATTTGCCGCCGCTCTTTTTACAGTAGTAGCAGGCGTTGCAATAGCCTTTTTGTTGCGCAGAAAAATCTTTTCCACCCTGTTTCCGCTTTCCTGCGCGCCGCGCAAAAATTCGTCGCACAGAAGATCAGAGTTTCCGCCCTTACGGGGGCTGCCGGATAAAATTAAAATATTCTTCATTCTAAACTCGTCTCCTTACTTTTAGAATCCAAGTCCGTCAAGCCAACTAATAATGTCAGCTTCCGCATCTTGAATGTTATTTCGGCTGATAGATAATCCATCCTCATCAACATTTGCACCTGACTCCAAGTTCTTAATCGTGCTGATCGTATTTGAAAATCCACTGCCGCCATGGGTATTAAAAGGAATGATGTTTTTCCCGGAAAAATCGTACTCGTCAAAAAAAGTGTACAGGATCATTGGCATATCTCCCCACCAGTTGGGATAGCCCACGAATATCGTGTCATATTGATCCGGATTTTCGATTTGAGCCGCAATCGCAGGACGAGCTTCATCGGTCTGCTCTTTCTTTGCCTGATCCACAAGCGCCGAATGGTCAGTTGTATAAGGTGCTTCAGGTTCAATACGGAACAAATCCGCCCCGGTGTTCTCTGCAATCACCATTGCCATGTACTGCGTGTTACCCAGTACCTCACCGTTGATAACCACTGTACTGTTCTCTTGTTCCTCGGTCATATTGTCAGGATCGGTGGTTTCCGGCACAGAGAAATAGACGACCAGTGTTTTCGCATCAGCTTGACTGTCAGATCCGGCAGACTCCGATGCCGAGGGCTGCTGCTCATTTGGCGCGGTGCTTTCCTTGGGAGTGCTGGAGGATTCCACTTCACTTTTTGAAGTCTGCCCCGATCCTTTGTCCGCGTCAATGGCAGCGTTATTTCCGCAGGCAGCCAACGTAAATATCATCATAACCGATAGTGCCATGCTAATTACTTTCTTCATCGTTCACCAACTTTCACAAATTCGTTTGATCATTTGCCGCAATAATTTCAGAGAGGGCAATCTGTTCATTTCGGTATCGGGCATTCGGATTCTTTTCCGGCATATTCAGCGCAATCGCTTTCTGTGGGCAATGGTGGATGCAGGCCATGCAAGCCTGACATCCATCTTCCTTTTGTATCGCCTTACCATATTTTATCTGAAAGCAATTTGCCGGACAAACCTTTTCGCAGATTCCACATCCGATACAGGCTTCCGTAATACGGTAAAGATTCTTCCATCTTTCTGCGGGCGGCTGACTGCTTCGTGACAAAAACTCCTGATGCGCCGCACGGTCTGCATCGGTGGCGGGCTGAATCCCATATTTACGGTTTTGGATATCCAGTCTGATGGCCGCTATCTGCTCATCCACTTTTTTGTCCAGCCTGCGTTCTTCTTCCATATCGAAAGCAGGCAAAAAGTTGTCTGCCATTAAAACAGTATTGATATAAGCAGCCGCAATTCCTAAACTCCCCGTTAGTTCATCAGCAAGTTCCGCAGCGCCGCCGTGACGTTTCCCGTAAGTAAGCACCATATAGAAATATGCCGTCTTAAAAGATGCTTTTTGCAAAAACTCCCGCACCATTGGCGGTACTTCATGCCCGAAAATAGGGCAGACAATTCCTATGGTTTCATCCTCAAATGACAAATCCTTTTGATGGATGATCTGTGGGATGCTGATCGGGCTTTTATCCAGTTGCTTCGCCACATACAGGCTATTGCCCGTGGCGGTAAAATAAAATATCATTGCAGCCTCCTTCCTCTCTGGTCTGAAAACAATCAGCAGTCTTTTCCGTAATGATAGGCTTCCTCCAGCGCAGGATTGCCCTGAATATCGCCAACATGGAATGCCGAACCATAGACTTTGCCCTTAACAACAGAGCCGGGAACACAGGCGGCAAATCCCTCCATATCGTTCATGGTACACTCCATCGCGTATTTGCCGTCAGCAGCCGTAGCGATCAGGTAAAATTCCTTATTCTTCATTTTCCCGCCACCGGCCAGCGTGCGGTCGATCATCACCTTCAGTTGCGCTGAAATGGAATAGTAGTACACCGGCGTGGACAGCACAATGACATCAGCAGCGATAATCTTATTCAGGATTTCAGCCATATCATCTTTTTGGACGCAAGTGCCGCCGTTCTTCAGGCAGGCTTCACAGGCGATGCAGGGTGCAATTTTTTTGTCCCGCAGGAAAACTGTTTCCACAGAATGCCCTGCTTCTTTTGCTCCCTTTACAAACTGTTCTACCAGCGTTTCGGAATTTCCACCCTTACGAGGGCTTGATATGATTGCTAAAATCGTTTTACTCATAGTTGCTTCCTCCTATTATTTGTAAGATTCCTGATAGATGGCAACGCAGTCCGCATTGCTCAACATACAGGGATCATTCTCAAAGTTTACGCCCAACGTATCCTTGGCGTTCTGAGCCATTTTTTCAAATTCATCAGGCGTAATGCCGTAGTCGGACATCTTCAGGTCGGCCACGCCGCAGTCTGTCTGAAGCTGTTCCAGCGCCGTAATGAAATCCTCTGGCTGATTGGCCGAACTCATCCCCATCAGCTTTGCCATCTCGATAAAACAGTCATCGCAGATATGTTTGTTGATAAAGAAACGATAGAAAGCCTTGGAAATCATAATCAGGCCAGCGCCATGGGGAAGATTCTCATGGTAGGCGCTTAATGCGTGTTCCAGCGGGTGGGCGCTTGTGCAAGAGCCGACACACATCTGAATGCCGGAGAGGTAGCTCCCGAATGCAACCTTACCCATAGCCTCTACATTTTCCGGCTCGCGGATTGCCGCTGCCAAATTTTCGCTGACGTTTCTGATGGCTTCGCTGGCAACCATTTTGCTCATTTCATTGCGTTTATTGGAGATAAACCCCTCTGTGCTGTGGAACAGCGCGTCAAAGCCCTGATAAGCTTTAAACTTGGCGGGAACACTGCGCATCAGTTCCGGATCAATGATTGCGAGAACAGGCATCGTGCCGGTGCCAAACACTCCCGTCTTTTCCTCTGTTGCCGGATTGGTAATAACAGCGCCCGCATCGGTTTCGGAGCCGGTTCCGGCAGTCGTTGTAATCGCCACGATGGGAAGGGACGGAACCGGCGGCCACTGCCCTTTGCCTGTTCCAAACATCACATAGTCCCACAAATCATTGCTGGGATTCGTTGCCATGATGCCAATGGCCTTAGAAGCATCTATTACAGAACCGCCGCCGAGCGCAACGATGAAGTCGCAGCCGTTCTCTTTTGCAAATCTGCCGCCTTCCTCCACAACCGGCTTGGTGGGATTGGCAGAAATCTTATCAAAAATCACATATTCCACACCGGCCTGCGCCAGCTCATTTTCCAGACGTTCCAGATACCCATTGCTGCGGGTAGACTTTCCGTTGGAGATGACCACCAGCGCCTTTTTCCCCTGCACAGCACCCATGGGGGCGTTAAGCTGCGTATGAAGATTGAGAAGCTGTCCTGCTCCAAACATTGCATTTGTAGAAATTCCAAAATTAAAACTCATTGTTTTTTCCTCCTGATTTAGATTATTTTAAGACAACGTATTCGTCCGTTACCGGCTCCAGCCATTCACAGCCTACATTTTCTGCTGGAACGGATATTGCGATATGAGAAAACCAACTGTCGGGGGCTGCCCCATGCCAATGCTTTTCCTCCGGCAAAATATTGACGACATCTCCGGGGTGAAGTTCTCTTGCTTCCTGTCCCCATGCCTGATAATAGCCCCGTCCCGCAGTACACAGCAGGATCTGTCCGCCGCCATGATGGATATGCCAATGATTCCGGCATCCCGGCTCAAAGGTGACATTGGCAATCCCGATCTGCTGCTCTGACAAATAACTCAGGTAGCTTTTCCCTGTAAAATACTTTGCGAACGCCGTGTTTTCTTCTCCTACCGGAAACGGGCTTTCGCTTTTACTATCTTCCAGACGATTCATTTTGCACCTCCTGCGTTTTCTTCGTTTTCCTTTACCACCTCATTGATGCAGCGCAAAGTATTGAGTGTCCTCGGATAACCGATATAGGGCATACACTGTGACGCTACGGCAATCAAAAACGCCTTGTCGTTTCCGACTGAAAAATTTCCGTTGATATGCCCCTTTAGCTGTGGCTCCGTACCCTGTGCGGACAAAAAACAAAAGGTAATCATTTCCCGCAGCTTTTTGTCCAAACCGTTCCTCGTATAATAATCGCCAAAGCAATTCGCAGCCAGCCAGCGGTTCATATGACGGGTTTCCACCGGGCCGGATTTATAGAAATCTTTCCAATCCGATCCGAAAATATCAGCCTGTGCCTGACTCCCTTGCTCAAGCCTTGTTTCAGGTGTGGTAGTGGCCTGCCCTGCGGTCGGGAGGGCAATTCCCATATCTGTAAGAACATCATTTGTCGCTTTCAGGAAAGGGTATACCCGGCCAATTCCCAAGTAGGCAACCGCTTGGTATACGGTTTCTTTCACTTCAACCGGCGAAACATCCTGCTTTAAGGCTTCACGCAGTACATCTTTGTACAGGTCAATTCCCTGACAACCAAGAAGGGTAGCCAAAATTGCCAAACAGCGTTTTTTTTCGTCAAGTATAACCTCCGGTTCCTTTACGGCTTCGTGTTCGGCAAAGGCTTTAAAAAACTGATAAAATTCAGGATCAGTTGTTTGAAATCTTGCAAGATAGTTGTTTCTCATTTCATATACCTCCTATCATTCGTGGATTTTTAATCCGTTGAGCTGCTTGGCCGTACACCAGCAGTGGTGGTCAATGATTTCGCTGTGGCCAATATCCATTGTGGCAATCGACTGCATTTCCGGCTCGGTCAGTTCAAAATCCCAAATATTCATGTTTTCCACCATACGTTCTTTGTGAACCGTTTTGGGGATAATAATCACGCCTCTCTGCATGTGCCAGCGCAGGATTACTTGCGCCACTGTCCTTTCATGTTTTGCGGCAATGGATTTCAGCAGCTTGTTATGAAAAATATTCTTTTGCCCTTCCGAAAGCGGCCCCCACGCCTGCGGTTTGACTCCAAACTCATCCATAATCTGCAAGGCATCGTTCTGCTGATAGAACGGATGAATTTCGATTTGATTGACGGCGGGTGTGGTTTCGCTGTTCATGCACAGGTCAATCAGACGATCCGGAGAAAAGTTGCAGACGCCAATGGCGCGAATCAGACCGTCTTTCTGCAATTTTTCCATTGCCCGCCATGCGCCGTAGTAATCGCCAAAGGGTTGGTGGATGAGGTACAAATCCAAATAATCCAGCCCCAGCTTCTGCAAAGAAACATCGAAGGCTTTCAACGTACTTTCATACCCGGCATCCTGAATCCAGAGCTTTGTTGTGATAAACAAATCCTCTCTCGAAATGCCGGAGGAATGAATTGCCGCCCCCACCGCTTCTTCGTTGTGGTATGCCGCCGCTGTATCAATCAGGCGGTATCCCACCTCAAGCGCGTCCTGAACGCACTGTTCACACTGCAAAGCATCTGTAATTTGAAAAACACCATAGCCCATGAGCGGCATTTGAATACCGTCATTTACTGTTACATACTGCACGTTATTTCCTCCTATTTCTCTGTATTCTTACATTTATTATAAAAGCGGCATCGTAAAAAGTACAATGCCGATTCTTTTATCTGCTATGCTCTAAACGCATAGTGCATATTGAAAAGCCAACTTAAATGAAGTATAATATGCAAAGCACCTATTCCAAGTAAGGAGGGAACGATTTGATTGACACACAGCAATTAGAACAGTTGATTTTCATAGCAGAACATGGCACGCTATCAAAAGCCGCTGAAAAATTGCACGTATCGCAACCGGCCGTCAGCCGCTCTATGCAAAGACTGGAGAATGATCTGGGGGTAGTACTGTTTGACCGGCAAAAGAATAAAATTGCATTAAATCCCAATGGTGAACTAGCTGTACAGTACGCACGAAAAATCACAACGCAAATTCAGGATATGGTCAACGGTGTTCGTGCGCTTGAGCGCAGCCAGCGCACCATAGCGGTCGGTTCCTGCGCTCCTGCTCCCTTATGGAATATCGCTCCGATGCTGAACACCATTTATCCAGAAATGACAATTTCCTCCGAGATAAAGGAGCCGGATAAATTGTTGCAGGGACTACTGGATGGAACCTTTCACATAATCGTAACACCCACTCTTATCAATGAGTCGAATGTCTATTGCACAAAATATGGAGAAGAACAACTCTTTTTTTCTCTGCCACCGGGCCACGCGCTATCTGGAAAGAAGGGGCTTCATCTAAAAGATTTAGACGGAGAAACCATGCTGCTGCATTCCAAAATTGGTTTTTGGCATCATATGCACATGGAAAAAATGAAAGCAACCCATTTTCTCCTGCAAGATGATTACTCGGTATTCCGAGAAGTGGTGCAGGCTTCCGCGCTGCCATCCTTTACCTCTGATGTTGTTATGGAAAGAGAGGGGAAACCGTCAAACCGGGTCATCATTCCTATTCTTGATGAAGAAGCCCATGCCACCTATTACTGTATCTGTTTGACAGCGAACCAGAAAAAACTATCTTCGTTCTTTCATCAGATTGAAAATGATAACTCTTAGCTTTAGCTGATTGTCTATTACACCAAGTACACGAAATCCTATACTTACTTATACGCTCTTATAAACCGTTAGATTGAGTCGTTCAAGGAGTAAAAAACATTCACAAATTACGTCTCCTGACGTTCGCCGTCACAGCTTGACAAAACTTCACTGGCCTGTTATTCTTAACCCACGGCAGAAAAGGCCCCACCACAAGAAGTAAAACGAATAGAAGCAAAGCCTGACACACCCGGCGCACCATGCGTCTGGTCTGTCAGGCTTTTTATTTTGCCGGGAAGGGAGGTATTCGACTGGATGCTTTACAACGGGAGCGAAGCGACTGCCTGCCGCTTGCGGCAGGGTAAACTTAACAGCAAACCGCAAGGTTTGAAGTTAAGGCAGGAATAGGGGAATGTCATTCCCCACCAAAACGGCTTACAGGCAAAGCCTGCAACAGAAATCAGGGCAATATCACGGAACCCTTTCAGAACACCGTTTTATAACCCGGAAAGAGGTGGAAAATGAAACCATTTCAGACGATTCAATTAAATGTTAAAGTGCCGGAACAGACCGCCGATGAGATTAAAAGGCTGGCCATCTCCCGGCATCAGACCGTGGCGGAGCTGCTGCGCCACTTTATTGAAGAAGGGCTGAAAATCCATAGCTATGAGCAGAGCATCGACTTTATCGCCGGTATCGTCCGGCAGGAGTTTACGTCTGTCTACCACATTGAGGACATTCGCGCGGCGGTCAATCAGACATTCGAGGAGCATATGCCGAAAATCAACAGAAATTTGCTGAAAAGTGGAAAGGCATCGGCCGCCGGATACTTCCTGCTGATCAAGGTGCTGATGGAAATGGGCGGCCTTGACAGCCTTGCGGATTTTGTCCATATGGCGGAACAGGCGGGAACGTTGGGAACAGAATACATGAAGCAAAGCAACAGCACGCTGAATGAATTTTTCGCAGACGGTTAAACTGTCTGTCGTCTGGCACATCTGCAAGCGGACAACTAAACAGAGAGGAGGAATTGCATGGATAAGTTCGGCCAATCTGAAAGAATGCTGCAAAAGAAGATTGCCGAAAACGAAAAGAAGCGTAAATTTGAAATCGGCGGGGCGACGTATCTTGTAACTGCCCATTATAAGGAGCAAGGCGGTATGACCGCCACAGACAAGGTCGCCCGTTTAATAGATAGAGACACAGGGACGGCGTAGAGAGCCAAAAATGTCTGGACGCGCAAAGCGATTCCGGGTAAAATAAGGACATACAATTTACCCGAATCGTTTTGGCTGTACAGAGGAAAGGAGTTTTAGAATGGTACAGCAAAACGACCGGCGAACCGCCGGCGGCAATATCACGGCTCTCTACTGCCGTTTAAGTCAAGAGGACGAATATGCCGGAGAGTCCGGCAGCATCCAGCACCAAGAGTTAATATGTAAAGGGTTGTTTCTGCCACCTAATACATATGACTGCGGCTCATTTGTGGTGAATTGAAAAGCAGTTGTAAGAAAGGAGTCAAAAAGCCTTATAACCGCTGGAAATCAACACAAAAGGAGCTGAATTTTATGAAAACTATCTTTGAAGAAATGGGCGGTACATACCGTCAAGTGGGATATTATTTCATTCCCAACATTACTTTGCCGGATGACGGCGAATATCAGATAGGCAAATACGGGCGTATGCGCCGCAGCTATCTGAAAAAGTACCGTAAAATACTCTACAACAACTATGTGCTGGAGGGAACGCTGTTCAAGCATTTAGCTGAAATCGATCAAGTCTGCAACGAGCGCATTGAAAACATCGTTTCAGCTATGGCAAAGCAGGAAGGCGTAACTGAAGCGTTCAAAGCGGCTGATCAAATAGAATGGGTGCGCCGTATGAACAGTATCCGTAACCGTGCGGAAGAAATCGTTCTGCACGAATTGGTATATGATCTGTAAACCTGATACAAAAGCCCCACACTTCTGACAATAAAATCGGAAGCGTGGGGTTTCCTGATTTATTTTGTTTGTTTGCTGTTTTCTTCGATATTTGCCACAAGACGGTCGAAATCACTCTGATATGTTCTGTCCTGCAAAACACGGAATTTTTCAAATTCACTTTCTGCAAACGCCTTTGCGATGGCAGCGGTCACCTTGCCTTTGTCATGTAAAATATCTTCTTCGTTGAACTGGAGGAACGCATCCAAACGATTAACCCAATCCTGCATATACATGATATTTCCTCGCCGTGCCTGTCTTTCGGCATAGTCCAGATACATTGTCACGATCTCATTCAGATTTATCATTTCTTCTTCGTTCAAGTAGTTTTTGGCGATTGAAACATCAGACTTGCGAATACGCCCCTGCGGAGCATTTTTCCAAGTTGTCAAGCCCATGTTTGGTTTCGTGCTATCGGCTCGTCCATAAACAATCTCAGCCGCCGTATGATGAGTGACAGCGTAATGAAGCTTATTCTGTACTGTGGCAAAAAACTCTTTTGTAACAGGACTGTTCACATCATAGTCAGCACTGCACTGGGAGTAAATGTCCGTGATTTTTTGATAAAAACGGCGCTCGCTGGAGCGAATATCACGAATACGCTCCAACTGTTCCTCAAAATAGTCCTTACCAAAGAGGTTTTCTGGTTCTCTCAGTCGTGCATCGTCCATCACATAGCCTTTAATAATAAATTCTTTTAATACTCGATTTGCCCAAATGCGGAACATCGTAGCCTTTTTAGAATTAACACGGTATCCGACAGCAATAATGGCATCCAGATTGTAATAGCTTGTATTGTACCGCTTGCCGTCTGCCGCAGTTGTTTCCATTTTGGAAACAACTGCTTCTTCCTGCAATTCGCCGGATGCAAAAATATTTTTCAAATGTTTTGAAATAGCCGCCTTTTGCACTTCAAATAATTCTGCCATCTTTGCCTGCGTCAGCCACAAGTTTTCCTGATATAAAAGGATTTCAACCCGAACTTCACCATTATCAGTTTTATAAAACAGGATTTCCCTTGTTTCATAAGGAGTTAGCCCATATTCTTCGTTCATATCCATTCCATTCCCTTCCTATTCTTCACTTTTGTTTCTCGCTCTGCTTTTGTAAACATTATGCTTGTTCTTGCACTGCGGGCTGCAAAATACAGCACTTGGTCTGCTTGCGACAAAAGCTTTGGTACAATGCCTGCAAAGCTTAATCGGGTTTTCGCTGTCGGTCAGCATAAAGCTGAACATCATCTGAACTCCAAGCATGAGAGAGTGAAAATCCCAAATAATCGTCGGCTTATCCAAAAGGGCTATATGATAAGTTGGAGCGATGCCGCCAAATGCCGCCATGCTCTGCTGCATCATCTGCCGGGTTTCATCGTTCAGTGTATCATAATCCTCATAATAAAGGAAACTGTTGATATAGGTAAACGCCCAGTCGATGAACTGCTGTTTTATCCATTCATATCGCTCCGCATATTCCCGCTGAAAGCTCATGTTGACCGCCATCGGCTTATCTGTCATGGTCAAAGCCAGTGCCATCATAACACGGTCATTTTGGATGTTCCACATGGACTCGATACCACGCTTGATCACATCCAATTTGTCAAATGGAAAGAACAGTGCCAGATATTTTTCCGTGGACATAGTTTCTTTTTTGATAAAGTGGTTTTTCGGCAGATACACCGCCTCATATTCCATAAAGTTTGGTGTGGTAGGTAACGCAGTCATCAGTCCAAACAAGCCGTATTTCACCGCAAATTGCTGGATAGCCTTCTGAATTTCGGCATCCGGCTTTTTGCTCATACCCATGCGTCCTATGTTGATGGCATCCAATACAATTTTCTGATACTCTGCCAGCGGATCATAAATACTCGGTTGCGCCGTTTTGGTGGGCGTGAGATACAGAGTTCCGTCCTCTGCCGCCTTCCATTCATATTCACTATACCGCACCCAATTAGAACTGGTGCGTTCAAAAAGGTTCTTCATTTTCTCACCCCTGTTTCCAATCACTGATACCATATTTGGATAAAAGCTCTTTTGCCTGTTCCATACCGCTTTCCGTAATATATACCGATTTGGAACGGGACGGATGATTTCCCTGCCGGATATAGTCTGCATCGTCCAATTCGTTCAGTATATCAAAATCGTAGCCTTTCCATGCATAAAAATCGGTTGCTTCGTGAAACTTTTCTCTCTGTGTAAAGCGGGAGAGGTATAACAGCATCAGTGTTAATTCCCTCATTGCTTCTTCTGCTTTTATATTTCCCATATCAGTCTATTCCTCACTTCATATTGTAACCTGAATAACTCTGTTTTATATTATCGATTATACGATTTCTATTCCCCTGAATCAATCTCCATTCTGGATTCTTCTAAAAAATCTTTCTCCAATAAGGTCATTGGCTGTTGCTTTTCTACCTTATCCAAAAGTGCAGGAAGCAGCTTTTTTCGTATCTTTTTGAGCATCGTGCCACGCACCTTGCGGATGTTCCGGTCGCTTTGATTCCGTATTTTAGCGATCCTTATTGAGCTAAACAACCGGACAGCACAGAGAAAGAGCAGCTCTTTGTGTTCCTCAGTCAATTCCCAGAGAATTTTGGATAGGTATTCTTCCGTTACAAGTTCATGTATATCGTAAGGACAGTAGAAAATTGCGTCAATGAAATCACCTTTTCGTATCTGCTTTTCCAGCACATCATTTAGCGTATCCGGAAAAAAGAGTTCATTGGCAGATGCCCCGTAATCAAGAGGAACATCATCGCCGCTTCTGCTGAGTTCATGATAGCGTTCCCTACGCTCCCGATTAGCGTCCAGCCTGTCCCACCATGCAATCACATTTTCAAACTCCCGCTGTGTTCTGGCGGAATCCTCCAATCGTGCAAGGGCTTCTGCCCGCAGTTCTCGTTTGAGCTTCTTACGCTCCAGTTCTTCCTCGTCAGTACCATCCTCAAAGGGATGTTCCTCGGCGTCGGCTTCCAGTTCTTCGATGAGCTGTTTTTCTTTTGTAATCTGCCGTCTGACCTGTTCGGATAATTCGGTTTCTTCGGTATCTGTATCATTGTCAGCAAGAACAACTTGGTTCTTCCGCTTCCTTCGCTTCTTTTCGGGAAGATCGTCAGCGGGTTCTTCTTCCTCATCGTCCCAAAGGGCGTTTTCATTTTCTTCGTCATCGACTATGTAATCGGAATCGTCCGCTTCATATTCATCTTCATAGTCAGTATCTTCTTCATAAAAACCGTCATGTTCATATCGTTCGGGATCGTCAAACACCGCAGACACCTCCCTTCAAAAATATTTTTGAAATTTTTTTGGATTCTCCATAAAAACAGTTCCGCTAAGTACCCTGTATTTCTCCTATAAGTGAGGATGTAACCTATTTTGCCTGTTATTAGATTACTTTCGACACTGAATGAAAGGAGGAAACCGCCTATGTCAAACAATTATCGTGAGCTGACGGGCAGGGAGAAGCAGCGGATCAAGAAGCTGGTTACTTCTCTCTGTGCCAACTACGACAAAGAGTACGGCTGCCTGCCATTGGATTGTGACTGTCCAATGTTGGGTATCTGCTTTACCAACAGCGCACTATGCAGATATTTCCGCAAGTCTGTCCTGCCGGAAGATGCAGGATTGGAAGCCGTATTCACGCAAATATCGACCACTCATTGTAAACAATGCGGCAAGCCGTTCCCAACTGACGGAAAACGGGTGTACTGCTCACAGCGCTGTGCCGAAGAAGCTCGCCGTAAGCAGACAGCAGCAAGGGTGCGTAAGTATCGGGAGAAACAACAACAGATGTAACGCTTTTGCCCTCGGAAAGCCTTGTGCCGCAAGGCTTTTTTGAGGGCATTTCTGTATTGGCAGGGTGTGAATACCTTTTGCTCGATTTTAACCATGCAAATGGTTACACCGTGCCGGAACTAAACCTATTATACGAAAAAACAATGAACATTTCAACACGGAGGTAACTGCCTATGGCAAAAAACGAGAACAGTAATTTTTCTTATATGACTCGCCGCATTGGCGGCACCACCTATAAAGTTAAAGTAGTATTCAGTGATACAGAGAAGGAAACGATGGAGGATAAAATTTTACGGATGATTCGCAATGAAACGGTTACAACTGGCGGAACTTGTGGTATAATAGATTCACCACAAATGAGCCGACAGTCTGAAAGGAGCGCATCATGAGCGTAAAACAGACTGAAGGAAAAATCACAGCTTTATATGAAAGGCTGTCCCGTGATGATGACCAGACTGGTGATAGCAACAGTATTGTCAATCAGAAAAAATACCTTGAAAGCTATGCCCATCAGAAAGGTTATACGAACTGTCAGCACTATACCGATGACGGTTGGAGTGGAGGAAATTTTGAGCGTCCCGCTTGGAAACAGCTTATTGCAGACATCGAAGCGGGCAAAGTTGCTCATGTCATTGTAAAAGATATGAGCAGGGCGGGGCGTGATTATCTGCAAACAGGCTTTTACACGGAGGTATTCTTCCGTCAGCATCATGTTCACTTTGTGGCGATTGCCAACAGCGTGGACAGCGACGATCAGAACAGCAATGAGTTTGCCCCGTTCCTCAACATTATGAACGAGTGGTATCTTCGTGATTTGAGCCGCAAGCAGAAAACAGCGATCCGTGTGAAAGGCGAATCCGGCAAGCCTACCACCAACTGTGCCATTTATGGCTACAAGAAAATGCCGGGTGATAAGTACAGTTGGTATATCGATGAGGAAGCCGCTGCGGTTGTCCGCCGCATTTTCCGGCTGACCATCGAGGGAAACGGTCCTTATGACATCGCCCGTATCCTCTATGACGATAAGGTGGAAACTCCTGCGGTCTACGCCGCAAAGCAGGGGCGTGGCGTCTGGAAAAGTAAAGAGGAATTTCCCAACCCTTATAACTGGAGTGGTTATATCGTTGGGCAGATTCTCTCCAAGCCCGAATATATGGGGCATACGGTCAATTTCCGTTCTCACAAGCAGTCCTACAAGGACAAAAATCCGGTTATGAATCCGCAGGAGGACTGGCTAATTTTTGAGAACACCCACGAAGCGATTGTAGATAAGGAAATGTGGGAGCTTGCACAGAAACTGCGAAAGACACCGAGACGCCACGATACGCTTGGCGAAGCCAATCCGCTGACTGGACTTTTGTTCTGTGCTGACTGCGGAGCGAAAATGACCAATCACCGTTCCAAAGGCGGTACGAAGAGCAATCCCTATCCCTCTGATTTTTATGATTGCTCCGCCTACACATTGGCACATCAAAAGCGCACTCATGCTTGCAGCGGTCACTATATTCGGACAAAAGCGGTCAGAGAGCTTGTTTTGGAAACCATCCGAACAGCCAGCGCCTTTGCCATCGCCAATCAGGATGAGTTTATGAAAAAGGTGCGTTCTGCTTCTCAAATCAGACAGGCGGAAGTCGCAAAGGATACCAAACGCAAGTTGAACAAAGACCGTAGGCGTATTGCCGAGCTTGATACCATTATCAAAAAGCTCTACGAATCTTTTGCCATTGGGCGCATTACCGATGAGCGCTTTGATACTCTGCTTGCAGAATACGAAGCGGAGCAGAAAGCTCTTGTCACATCTGTATCGGATGCAGAATCGCATCTGTCCTCTTTTGAGGAAGATACTGACCGTGCGGAGCAGTTCCTTTCACTGGCAAAGAAGTACACCGACTTTTCCGAACTGACTACTCCAATGATCAATGAGTTTATTGAAAAAATCATTGTCCACGCCCCGGAAAAGATTGACGGGGATCGGGTGCAGGAGGTTGAGATTTATCTGAAATTTATCGGACGGTTTGAACTGCCCGAACCGGATCTGACACCGGAGGAGATCAAGCGGCAGGAACAGCTTCGCAGACACCGCATCAAGAGCCGGGAACGCTACCAAAAAATCAAGGCTGGTGAGCACGCAGTTGGTCAGCCATTTCAGCTAATCTGTAAATGCTGTGGTGAAGAATTTGAATCCAAGCGGTCAAATACTCTGTTTTGCAGTCCGAAGTGCCGTACTAAATTTTACCGTCAGGAAGCAGCGGAAAACCGAAAGCGGGAATGTGTCTGCGAGAACTGCGGAAAAACTTTTACCGCTACACGGAGAGATGTAAAATACTGTTGTGATGATTGCAGGACGGAAGCAAACCGCAGGATGCAGAAAGAACGCAATGTTGCGAAGCAAATAAAAAAGAACGAACCAGTATTGCTTGATGCCCCGCCTATTAAAGAAAACGGGCAAAAACAGAAAACAGCATAATAAATGACGCTGAAGGCGACTTGTGAGAATAAAATCTCATGAGCCGCCTTCTTTGCGTTTTCAGCCGGATACGGCAGAAAGGAATAAAACCTATGACAGAAAATGAAAAGAAGCTTTTACAGGCGAAGCACAGATTGGAAGAAGCCGAGATGCGTGACCGACAGAAAGAGCGAAAAGCACGGACACGGCGGCTGGTTCAGGAAGGTGCGATTTTAGAGAAAGCATTACCGCAGACAACACAGATGACTTTGGAACAGTTGGAGGATTTTTTATGCGAAGTATTCAAACCAATCCGATGATTTTTATGAGCGACCGGCTATCGGTCGCTTTTTCTTTTTCCCGAAGGGCGCACTTACTCACCACCTGCAAAGCAGGCGGTGGTATCCCTCCCGTTGGTCGGGCTCGTGCGCTCTTCACGAACTGTCTTTCAGACAGTTCTCCAGAGGGGGCAGGCAATGTCGCAAGCGAACATTCCCTGTGCAGTCGGCTCTATATTTGCTCTATCAGCAAAACGATGAGGTGGCATATTGCCACCCCATCTCGCCGCCTGCCTGCGAAAACCTGCCACTGGCAGCTTTTACGCAGTTATGGGTATCGCATTCTCGGCGACACCCATTTTCTCTTTTCAAAAGAGAAACAGAAAGAAAGGACGGTGAAGCCAAATGGCAATCTATCATCTGGAAGCAAAAATAGTCAGCCGTGGTGCAGGGCGAAGTGCAGTCGCTGCGGCAGCGTATTTAAGTTGTTCTAAAATACTGAATGACTATGACGGGATTCAGCACGATTACACCCGTAAAAAAGGTCTTGCCTGGCAGGAGGTGTTCCTACCAGAGTTTGCCCCATCAGAATGGAAAGAACGGAGCGTGCTTTGGAACGCCGTGGAAGAAAATGAAAAGACAAAAGACAGCCGCCTTGCCCGTGAATTTGTGGTCGCTTTGCCGATTGAGCTGAACGAAACACAGTGGGAAAAGCTGCTGTCTGATTTTATTTCTGGAACCTTTGTAGATGATGGTATGTGTGCGGATGTGGCAATTCATGATCCATATCCTCCCGGTCACAATCCCCATGCTCATATCATGCTGACAGTGCGCCCGTTAGATGAAAAAGGAAACTGGAAATATAAGACACAGAAGGAATATCTCTGTGTGAAAAATGGAGAGGAACAAGGATTTACTGCGGATGAGTTTAAGACGGCACAGACAGAGGGATGGGAAAAGCAATACCAGTATAAGGTAGGAAAGAAAAAGGTTTATATGACTGCTTCTGCTGCTGAAGAAAAAGGCTATGAACGGGTATCGAAATATCCCAAAAGCACGAAATACGGCAGACAAAATCCTATTGCTGAGCGTTGGAACAGCGAAGAACAACTTGTTTTATGGAGAGCAGCGTGGGCGGATGTAACGAACCGCCATTTGGAGCGTGCTGGACACAAAGAACGCATTGACCACCGCAGCCATGCAGATCGAGGCTTGAGCGAACAGCCCACCATTCACGAGGGTGTGGTTGCAAGAGCATTGGAGAAAAAGGGAATTGTTTCTGACCGCTGTGAGTTAAATCGTCAGATTAAGGCAGACAATGCGTTGCTCCGTGAGCTGAAAGCAACGGTCAAGAAGTTGATTCAGGTAGTTAAAGCATCTGTTCCTGCTCTTGCAGAAGCAATGGAGTCCTTACGGGCGAACATGGTTATTTTTTGCTATCAGATTCGCTATGCCGGTTTTGGAAAGCACAAATTATCGGAAAGCCTGAATGTGCTGAAGCCCGACTTAGAGCGATATTCCGTACTGGTACAGCAGATTAAAAATACGACCAAAGAACGGAAAACGCTGCTTACAGAAAAGAAAGCGACACCATTTTATCAGTTTGTTGCTCATAATGATTTGGCAAAACAGATTGCCGAACTGACGGAAGATTTAGAAGAACTGAGATCCGAAAAGACGATGCTCCTCAGTTCATTTGATTGTAGTGAGGATACTGGAATTGCTGAGGTTAAAAAGAGTGTTTCGGCTATGGAGGAAAATTTGAAACGGCTGACAAAGCAGGAAGAAAAATATGCTGCTGAGTTGGAGGAGGCCTTAAAGCAGTTCTCAGAATTAAAGGAGCAGGCAAAAAATGTGGATTCGGCAGAACTCTCAGAACAGCGGATCGTCTTACAGGGAGAGAAGATTCAATCTGCCACTTCCAAGATCAAAGCGGCATATGGAGAAAAATTTGATCCGCTTATCCTGTTTGACAGCAAGCGTGATGTTTCTGAATTATTGGGGGAAAAAACAGAAGCACGCTCTATTCAAGAACACCTGAAGCAAAAACAGCAGCCAGAAAAGCAGCAGAAAAAAGCCAAATACAAAGAGCAGGAGCGGTAAAACACTGCTTCAATAATAAGAGAAAACCTTTGTACAATTCTTTTTATGCTTTATTTTGGCAGGAAGTTGCATTATAATATACGCAAATGGAAAATACCAAAACAAGGAGGAACAGGATATGGGAATTCTAATCTCAGTAATTACCATTACTCTGCTGGTGCTCTGCTATGTCAGGATGTATAACCGTCTGAAGCGGCTATTCGTCAAGGTGCAGGAAGGGAGTGCAGGCATAGATGTTGCTTTGGAAAAACGCTACGATATGCTGTCAGAAGAAATTGAGGCAGTAAAAAAGTATCTGACGCATGAGTATCAGATCTACACCGAAGTCACATCTACCCGCGCGGGGAAAGAACTGAACGAAAGCATATTTCAGGAAAAGAAACAACTGTCTGAGGAAGCGGTCAAAGCGATCAGCGAGACGATTGCCGAACAGCAAAAGCAGATGGAAACAATCTGGCGGCAGTTGGAACAGCAGCGAGGGCAGGATCATTCTTTTGGAGCGGAAACGCCGGGGATGGGGGACGACGGGCTGATCGGACATCAGGTAAGTCTGGATCGGAAACTCGGCTTGCTTACTTCCGTCCAGCAGGGACTCACCGGGGTCAACTCTGCCATCAATGCACTGGCTGAGCAATACCCAACCCTTTATTCCTATGCGTCCATGCAGCATTTCCAGCAGGATATTTTTGATGCAGAGGAACACTTACAAGCGGCGAGACGGTTGTACAACTCTAACGCATCTTTGTATAACCAGAGAATTAACACATTTCCCTACCTGCTTTTAGCAAAACTTCATGGCATGAAAGAAGCGAAGTTCTACACTGTGGAAGAAAAGAAAAAAGACTTTAAGCTGCAGTTTTAAGAAGAAAGGGGAAAAGATGTATGAAAATGGTGGAACAGAATATCAGCGGTGTCAAGCTGGAACGGTTGCGGCAGAACGCTGTTAAAAAACATAAAATCCTGCGGAAACTGTTTCCGGTATGCTTGATTTTGTTTATAGGATTGACATTGGTAAAAAACCGATTTTTGTTTGCCTCCATCAGCGAATATGGATGGGGAGATCCGGCAACTCAGGGAGCCTTTTGGATGCTGGTAGGAAACCTGATGCTCAGCGTGATTTTTGCGGGTGTCATTTTTGGTTTTTACTATATGCTGGTCTATAAAAAAGCTTATGACCTCTTTTGTATCAATTTCAAAAACAAATATGTGTTGGACACTCTCCGACAACTGCCGGATTTTTCCGAATTGCGCTACAATGCCGGAGGCGGTCTTTCTTATGAGGAAATGAACCGTTTAAAGTTAATCCCCGGAGGTCAGTCGGTCTTTTATCAATCGTCGGATGAACTGTCCGGCAAGCTGGATGGAGTTCCCTTCCGGGCTGTCAATGTCTGCACTGGCGAAAAAGCTTCCGCAAGAAGCTCTACCCCCAAAATTCTGTTTGAGGGACAGGTCATTGTTTTTTCCTGTTTTGATAATCGGAAGATCAGTGAGGGCTTTGTCCAGGTGTTTTCCAAAAAAGCTCTGTCTAAACTCAGGGAAACCAGAGTCCCGCTGCCAATTCAGACAGAAAACAGTGTATTCAACGAAAATTTTGCAGTGTTTGCAGAGAACGAGCAGAATGCTTTTTACATCCTGACACCCCAGGTGATGGAGCAGATTACAGCTTTTCAGGAAGCTATGGAAGGAAATGTTTATCTTTCCTTTTCTGAAAAATCCCTGTATGTAACTTGCAGCCAGCTTCGCAATCCTTTTCATATTTACATCGACATCCCTGTTGAAGAACAGCGTCAAAAGATTGCTGGCGATACGGCGATTCTCCGCAGTGCAAAGGAAATTCTCATCAGAGCCGGACAAAGCAGTCCGAAATAAGAAGGCAGTCCCTGAAAGGAGGAGGATATCATATGGGATGCATGATTGTGTTCGTTATCCTGCTTGTTATTGGAATAGGCATCCTCTGTTTTCTGACAGGGGATATGACGGCTTTTATCGCCCTGGCCGCTACTTTAGTCATAGGGCTTGGTCTTGCCGGTATTCTGTATCATATCTATAAATCGAAGCAAAGACGGATGGAGAAGTATAATCCCCTATCCCCTACATTGCGCTGGATGAATGCCGCAGGGTCGATCCTGATTGCAGCAAGTCAACATACAAATTTTCATCTACTGGCTGGCTGGCGGTACAATAACGAATTTGACCGGGAAAGTATTAAAACAATGCTGTGGGATTATTGGGGCATTCAAGGACATGAGACAGCTATAAAGGAAATGCGCAGCCTGATCGACGAGGGAATGCGTGCCAGCTATCGGAGGAAAATGGAACTCTTGTCGCATAAATATAAGGATGCTACAGAAGTCCAGCTCATTGAGGAGGCCCGCAAAACTAATCCAAAAGCCGATGAAGATAGCTACCTGCCGAAAATGCTGACAGCATGGCGGCGTTATGGGGAAAATGCCCTGTTAGGCTGGGATATGGGACGCTGCGCATATATCACGCAATGTTGCTATCTGGCAGGCTACATCAATATGAAGGAAATGTTGGATTTGTGTGTAGATGCTGGGACAAAGGCGCAGGCTTTTTTTCAGAACTGGGAAGAAATGATGGAGAGCTATCTTCTGGGCGGACAATTTTGGAAGCATGAGGATCAAAGCAATCCAAACTCCATGACGGCAGAACGCTGGAAGTTATATGAACAGCTCTGGCAAGGAAGAAAACCCTTCCAGAGCTCTCCATACCTCGCTGTCCCGTTCGACCAGCCCCTCTCCAAAGAGGTTATTACCAATGAATACGGTATTCTGCCGGAATACCAAAAATATTATAATCATGGATAGTTCGTATTCATTTTGGGGTATGGGAAAGGCGCGGCCTGTCTGCCGCGCCTTGGTGGGTGGTGTTCGGTTTTCCGTTTCTGGCTGGACAAAGTGTCCAGAGGTGGGGGCGTGTAGTGCTATTTGCTGCTTTCTTCTTTCCAGTCACTTAAAATCAGTTCAAAACTGTCTGGATAAATATAAACGTTCTCAAAATATTCATAAAAATCTTGATGCGCACCAATATTATAATTGAGATAATCGTCCTCATTGACTACTTCATAGTTTTCTTCTGATAGATAATAGACACCTACATCTACAGAATAGCCCATCGCCTGTATCTTTGATGTTAATTGCTGCATATCTGTGTCTTTTCCTACTGTATCATCTTTCGTATAAATCCAAAGAGAAACGACCGGGTTTCGTCCCATACCAAAAGTTGTGAGTAATTCTTCAGCCGTAGTGTTTTTATCAAAGTCAGGAGATGGGGTGTAAGGTGCAATAAATACTTTGCAATCATCGTAAATTTCCTGCACAGTAGGCGCTAAAATAGCTCGCAAATCTTCTCGTCTTAAATAGACAATATAGTTGTCTGTATATGTCTGCGCTTCCTCCGACCATCTCAAACGTACATATAGCCCCGGAAATCGTGTGGATTGAATACTTCCGTACTCTGTCGCAACAAATTCATCGCCATACTTCTCGATGAGGTATTCCAGCTTTGGGTCTGTACGGGAATGGTACATATAATCTGCGATCTGCTCATGGAGCGGACGGGGCGGGTGCAGCTTGACCCGAACGATCCCCGCCGCCACAAGAATAACCGCCGCCGCGCACAAAAATATCACGAGCCGCCTTTTTCCTTTGTGGGTCATCGTCTCTCCCTCCTTAAAGCCTGTGCTTGGTTTATGGTAATTGCTCTTTAGTCCCTGCTGGCTTTCTTACTCCAATAGCACATAACATTGTGACTTTTTTTGATACTCTCATCCAATCGTTCAGAATAATCAACACACATCTCTGTCCCCATCGCAAAAAATTTAATTTCTGCCACTATACACAGCCCCAATATATTCTGTTTGGTCAACTGGCAAAAAGAATTGCAAAATTCATTTGATATATTGGCATCTAATTCCGGGAAATAAGATGTGTCGAACCATAATTCAGTAGAAAATACTCCATTTTCAAAGTATTGCCTTGCTCCAATGATATAAGAGCCTGCTTTTCCATCGAAAGAAACGACTTTGCCATTTAATACGCACCGTTCAATTTGTTCATCATCTTGCGTGTAAAGCACATCTTCTTTTGTTGGCAGCCAGCCATTCCAAACAATACATTTTTCTGAAAATTGTATCTTGCCGACAATAGGAAATATCGTTTCGCACATTTTAATGCTGGGATATTTTTTGCTTGCAATGTAAACTTCAAATTTCGCAGCCATTTTCCTCAAATTCCTCCCATCATTTAAGAATTTCATTATTGCAGATCTGGCATCCAAATGTTGTCAGCAGTGTATCATGTCTGGAGCATCGTGGAAAATTTGGGGGATCACTTATCTGGTTACTCAAACAAATTACATTGTCCATATTTCGGTTGCTCCATATCACGTTTCTGTCCCATTTGAGGTGAGAGTGGTGTTAAACTTCCAATTTTATTTTATCATTATTGCTGGGAAATGGGAAGTATCTTCCTGTTTACCGCTCCATATCCCTGTCCCGGTGCTGTGTCTGCTCCTGCTGGCGGCGTGCGCTGTCCACAACAGATTTCACCCGGTACAGCTTCATCAAATTGTCTTGGATAGGTTTGTGCTTTGCGTAGTCCCTCTGGTACTGGTATTGGCTCCGTTGCTGTCATTAGCGGTGTAAGAAGGGAAAACTTACAGAGAAAGCCTTGTTTGTTATATGTTCCATGAATCTATTATATTTCGCAGAAATTATCCTTGACAAATCTCGTCTCAAAAGCAAATTTTAATGGAATATGCCAATGCCAACAGCTTTCCCAACCCACAGTTTTTTGTGGACGACGGCTATTCCGGAGTCACGTTCGACCGCCCCGGCTACAAAGCCATGATGGAACAGGTGGAAGCGGGAAATGTCTCTACCATCCTTGTGAAAGACCATTCCCGGCTGGGCAGAAACCGCCTTGTGGTGGGTATCCTGTTGGAAGAAACCTTTGCAAGTTACAATGTCCGTTACATCGCCATCAACGACAACGTGGATACGCTGAACGGCGTGGATGACAGTGTGGCCGTCCGCGATCTTTTTAACGAGTGGCACGCCAGAGACACCAGCAAGAAAGTCAAGGCGGTCATCATGGCGGCGGCACGGCGTGGGGAACGCATCGGCACAAAGGCGCCTTACGGCTATCAAAAAGACCCGGAAAGCCGTAAACAGATTATTCCCAATGAGGACACCGCGCCTGTGGTGCGGCGAATTTTTGCCCTGTGCGCCAGCGGACTTGGTCCTGACAAAATTGCACGGATACTGAGGGCTGACCAAATCCTGACGCCCACTGTTTATGAATTTCGCACCAACGGCGTCCGCCATACCAATTTGAATGAGAATAAGCCTTATGATTGGTGTGGCTCTACCGTGGCGGATATTTTGGAACGGGAGGAGTACAACGGCAACACCATCAACTGCCGCAGTTACAGTCCATCCTTCAAGAGCAAGAAAAGCAAGCGGAATCCCCCGGAAAGGCAGCTCCGCTTTGAGCATACCCACGAGCCGCTGATCGACATGGAAACATGGGAGATTGTGCAGAAGGTACGGGCGGGCAAACGCCGTCCCAATAAAATGGGCGAGATGGATCTGCTGTCCGGTATGGTCTACTGTGCGGACTGCGGAAAACGGCACTACTTCTGCCGATGCGGAAGCTGGAACGAAAGCCAGTATACATATACCTGCGGCACTTACCACGGACATAAAGAGGACTGTACCCCGCATACCGTCAAGGTCATGGCACTGCACGAAATCGTGCTGGCGGAGATTCAGCGGGTTACGCAGGAAGCGCGGGAGCACACCGAGGAATTCCTCCAGCGGGCGATGGACAAGCACAGCAGCCAGCTCAAAAAGGAATTGTCCGCCAAGACCAAGGAATTGGACAGGGCGCAGAAACGGCTTGTGGATTTGGAAAAGCTGTTCCGCGCCGCCTTTGAACAGCTTGCGTTGGCGAACCTTTCGGAAACTCAGTTTAAGGCGCTGACGGGCGGTTACGAGGAAGAAAAACAGGAGCTGACAATCCGCAGTGAAATGCTGGAACAGGAAATCAATACGGAAAAAAAGCGAATGCTGAATGCAGACCGCTTTCTCAAGGTGGTACAGCGGTACACGGAGATTCAAGAACTGACGCCGGAAATCGTGCGGGAGTTCATTGAGAAAATTGTGGTGCATGAAAGAAGCGAGCCGTGGAAAAAGAAGAACTACACCCAGCAGATTGACGTGTACTTCAATTTTGTAGGGCAGGTTTAAAACAGAAAAGCCACAGGATACCGAAATATCCTGTGGCAAATCTTAAAATTGGAAAACATCCTTGTCAGGCGGAGCCAAATGGCTACCGCCCTGTTTTCCAAAACTTATTTAAATCTTTATCAATATATTTATAACCGGCTGAAATAATCAAACCAGGCCGCTATTATATCTGCCCTATTTTCAAGGATATAACGAGCTATTTTCTTTAAATCATTTTGTGGTATTTGACTTTTGTTATGTTCCAACTTTATACCGTCTCCCGTTATCCAAAATTTAGTCTCATTAGATGTCTGCTTACCTTTGCACACGTGTATATGCGGCGGCTCCTCATTCTCATTCGACCAAAAGAAAAAACTATACCCTAAAAAGTCAAGCAAAGGTTTAGGCATTTTCCCCGCCCCCCTTCTGTGCAAAATCCCATATAAGGGAAGCATTATTTTTAGCATATTTTTTTAGCTTTATCATTTCTTCTTCCGAAAAACCAAAAGATTTATAAATAATTTCCCCCGGCAATGTCAAGTCAAGGAAGTCAAAGCCATTATCACCCGGTCTTTCAAAATGCACTTTAACAATATCAAAACCGTCTTTTTCCATAACTTCACTATGCGTCATTACAATATTATTTACCGTCGAATAATAGTACATCATTTAACTTCACCTCTTCCTCCAGCGTGTGTCATAATCCTGACACTATCTTAACCTTATTTTACGCTAATACAGTTATAGCGTCAAGCAAGGCTAATTAAACGGCTGAACTGTTATTCTTGTGCAAGCCTTTTGTCCCGTTCCATCTTTTTCATGGTAAAACGGTAGGCTATGTAAAGGAAAATACCGGCAAGGCACCACGCGCTGGCATTGGCAATACAGACTCCGGAATAGCTGAGAAGCTCGGCCGCCACAACAGCCAGCACAGCGCGGCTCACCAGCTCCACCACACCGCCCATCATCGGCATCAGGGCATATCCGCAGCTCTGCATCACATTGCGGTAAATATAAATCATACCCAGCGGGATAAAGAATACACCGCAGATAACAATATAGGTACGGGCATATCCCAGCACCTCCGTACTGTCACCCGTAACAAACAGACGGATAATCAAAGGAAGAGCCAATACCACCACTACATAAATGATTACCGCATAAACAGAGGAAATCCAAAAGGCAATCCTGCTGCCCTTGCGGATCCTCTCCAGATCATTAATCCCTCTGTTCTGTCCGCAATAAGTAGCCATCGTCATACCCATAGCGGTGAATACCTGCGTTACCAGCTGCTCCACCTTACAGGCTGCCGTAAACGCCGCAACCACGGTGGAACCCAGCATGTTCAATGCCACCTGTACCATAATCGTACCTACAGCCGTTATGGAAAACTGAAGGGCCATGGGGACACCAATGGATATCTGGTTACGCACACACCATGGATCCAGACGCAGATGTTCCCTTCGCAGGGAAAGGATAGGAACCTTCTTTATTATGTAGACAATACACAGAATCCCTGATATCCCCTGGGAGGCGATAGTAGCGATTGCCGCCCCGGCCACTCCCATTTTAAAACAGATAATCAGAATCAGATCCCCTGCGATATTAATCGCCGCGGATAATATTAGAAAATATAAGGGCACCTTGCTGTTTCCCACCGCCCGCAGTATGCTGGAAAGAAGGTTATAAAGGACATTAAAGCCCATTCCCCAACAGATAATAAGAATATATTCCTTGGACATATCCATAATATCCGCCGGGGTTCTCATAATCCGCAGCAGCCAGTCCATAATCAGAACGCTTCCAAAGGTCATGACTACGGTGACGATCAGGGAGAGAACGGCAGCATTGCCCACGCTTTTTTTCATTCCTTCTATGTCTCCTGCCCCGAACCTCTGGGAAGTCAGGATCGTAAATCCGGTGGTCAGCCCCATTAAAAACCCCAGAATCAGGAACATGATGGTCCCGGTAGCCCCAACTGCAGCCAACGCTTTCACACCAACAAATCTCCCTACAATGACGGTGTCAACAAGACTGTACAGCTGTTGGAATATATTGCCGATAATTATAGGAATAATAAATTTTGTTATGAGCTTCAGAGGGCTTCCTTTTGTCATATCAAGTTCCATGTATCATACTCTCCTTTTATTGCCGCAGCTTGCTGTAGGGGATTTGACTTCTGTCGGATATTTACCTTTAAAACGGACTGTTTTTCACAGAAAAAGATGCAGAAATTATTTTCCGCATCTTTCTTCAAATCCAATAACAGTTCAGCACTTTACAGTTGCCAAATCCATTCCTATAAATGCGCCTTTTCCCGCTGTCAGGCCATTTATACTCTATCGTCGTCAAAGTCACCGTCATCCGCACCCTCTGCCCCGATATTCAGCATATTCATTGTGCGTCGGCGGATTCTCGCCTTTTCTGAAGCTTCCAGTATGTAATTTTTTATAACCTTTGCATTTTTTATATGGTTCAGATGCAGCTGCGGGTTTGTTGTATCCCCGGTATAGCATTTCACTGTACCGATACCCACAATACGCTCCGGCAGGGACTGGATCAATTCCACATCCTGAACCTTATACATATAACAGTCATTTTCTTTTTTATTCAGAAAGCCTTCCGAAACCGTTATCATATCCTCTTTAATCGTATATACGGTAAAGGTAAAGGGCAGGCCGAAAAACAGCCATCGTTTTCTCTCCGTAAACCGCACTTCCCCGTTCCTGTTCTCACTGTCCATAGGCTACCTCTTTTCTTTTGTGAACCGCATGATTGTATCGCGTAAATTATAATAGATATCAGGAAGATTTGCAAAGGTTTTTTATGGTTCTTCCTCGCTTTTAGTAACCGTTTTATATCTCTAACTGCCCATACACAGCTTCCCTTGTAAATTCCGGGTGAGCTTTCACCAATACATAGATCGGCCCGATTACCTGCTCCTCTTCTTCCAGTTCTTCCGCGATTGAGATAAGAGGTTTGCCCTTGCGCATTTTTCTCTGAACCTGGGAAATCAGTTTCAGCCATTCTCCTTCATTACGGCCTTCCTCTCTTATTTCTAACAATGCAGTACACATATTATATCCTCCCTCTCTATTCCGGTAACCTTCCCGTCCCTCTTCTCCCAGATTTTCCATTCCGATAAATACCTCGAGTAAATCACATTCCTCTGCAGTCAGATTTCCAAAATGTTCCGCATGATTCCGGATATAAGTCTGCAGCCGTCCTTTATCCGCCGCAAAAGGAAGCAGCTCAAACACGGTTCCCAGTCCCGTTTTAAATTGCTCCGGCCTCACATTCCAGGCATGTATCAGATTCATTGGGAAATCAGGGCACAGTTCTCTCATATCTTCGTACCCTTCCGGGAACTGAAGGATATCATGGAGGCTAGTGCCTCCGTCCCAGGGCGTTTCCCCATGGTAAAAGGTAACACATATCACCGGATGCAGCCTGTCCTGCTTTGTGAAACCGCTCAGGTATTCGCTTCCCGTTTTTAAATCTTTCCTTTCCCGATGGAGCTTTTCTATTTTTTCCTTCTGCTGCATATAGGACAATGCCGTATCAACCAGATTCCGTAAGGGCATGGTATAATCCGTCTGTGTCTGGTTTTCATTCAGAAGCAGCAGAAAATCCTCTTCTGTTCCTGCAGCATATATCACATCAGGTATTCTCTCCAGATTGATTTCTGTTTTACCCGGTCCCCGGCGGCTGAATCCCAATACTTCAGGCATGCCCTGCAGCATAGCAGGGCAGATCCGCTGCCTGCCCTGAAACAGCCCTCCATTTATCAGATCACAGAAAAAAGCCGGTCTTCTGAGCAGCTGTTTTCCTTTCACATTTATTCCTTTCCTTTTCTGCAAGATATGCCTCCTTTGACTGTGCCGACCCGTCATTCCATCCGCCGCTGCCGCTCTCTTCCCGTATTATACGGTAAAAAACATCGATAAAAGCTATCCATACAGCTGCTGATGAAAAATGTCCGAACCTGACAAGAATTATGAACACCATCCCAGGGGATAACCCCGGACAGTAAATGAGAGTGATTGGCACAGAAGAACCTGCGCCGAAAATTACGGAACCCATACGGCAAACATCCGGCCGTTTCGCACACACTGCGTATGAGTAAAAAATACAACTATTCTGTTACTTATAATAATGGATTCCCGGCTGATAAACAATTGGCAAAATGACGTTTTTTATTCGTTTATTTTTGAATAACAGGCTTCTAAACCGCATAAATACGACATTCCTACCTGTCAAAAAGATATTTTCCCTCCTATTCCCCGCCGGTAATTGGTGGGCGTAATTCCAGTCTGCTTTTTAAAAGCGACGCAAAAATTATTCTCACTCTGAAAGCCGCAGGAAAAGGCAATTTCTTTAACCGTTTTGTCCCCGGAGCGCAGATAAAATCTGGCACAGTCGAGACGCATTGCCAGAAGATACTGATGGGGTGTAATGCCGTACTGCTTTTTAAACAGACGGATAAAATGATAAGGGCTGACAGAAACGCAGCCCGCCAGTTCCTCTATGGTAATTTCCTGCATAAAATGCTGCCGCATATAGGAAACAGCCTTGCCAAGTTCCCGGGTGAACTGTTTTTCTTCCGCATCTATCGCGCCTGCGGATAACCGGAGTCCCGAAAGCCCTGCCGGAAAGGTCAGAAGATCCGTCAGGATAAACCCCAGAAGATTTTCAGCAATCCCCTGTTCCGAAGAAAACGCTTCCAGCAGCATCCTGAATTTATTCAGGAATCCATTGGTCTGGCTTTCCGTCAGTGAAAGGACCGTCCCATAGATTTCCGTAAGATACCGGAAGTAAGCTCTTGCATTGATGCCGTCGAAATGAATCCAGTAAAATTCCATTTCACTGTCCGCCCCGTACATATGGGGCGCGTAGCAATCCATCAGGACCAACTGCCTCTCACCAATTTTCCTGCGGAAAGAAGCCTCCCCCAGAGATTCCGCATATCCCTGTCCCTTAACCACAAGCATCATCAGAAAGCTGTCATAATTATTTCTCGCCACACAGTATTCCTCACCGCAGAAATAATGGCCGAGACAGACCGGATACAGAAACGTTCTTTTTGCCAGCGGACTGGGGGTATGGAAATATATTGTAGATGAAGGATAAGGTTCCTGCGTATTCGGATTCATAAAGGCACCTCCCAAAGCCGGCATCCCTGATTCACGGCTTCCGATCTGCCCGGCAAATGCAGCGGTAACACATCGGACAGGCCTGAACCGTTATTGCAGCGCAATTTTTATATATATCATAACAATTATTTAATATGTAAGTCAACGTCAGATATGATAGAATAATAGGCATATCGAATGTTACTGGTCACGGAGTGAACTGTAACTATCAAATAAATATTACGGTGCACAAGCAGCTGCACAGGGCGCTGTGAACCGTAATGAAAAAAATATCTTTTAATAATACCGGAGGGATAACACATGGAATATCTGATATCGGACAGCGATAAGCTGATTCTGAGAGAAATCGCAAAAAAGCAGCTGGAACTGGCAAACAGGGAATCCAACAGGCAAAGGATTCAGGAATGGTACAAGCATAATGCCCTGCAGGGAGAAAAGCCGATGATCCATCTGGAAATGGGCACCTTTGCCCAGGAAATCATCCCGCCGCTGCTAAAGTGCGGGGGTGCATTCGCAAGGCAGGTGGAAACCTCCCTTTACTGTAACTTCCTGAACCAGGAGTTATTTGACGACGACAGGGTGACGCCGGACTATTACCCGGTGGAATACGATACCTATTTTGAATTATTTGGTATCCAGATTCATGTGGATCATACCCAGGACGCCAGCGGCAAAGAAAGTCTGGGACACCATTTTGAATCCATCATTGAAGATTTGGAAGACGATTACGAAAAGCTGAAACCCAGCCGCTATGGAGTGGACCTGGGGACTACGGAACAAAAAAGAAAAGCGGTGGAAGAAGCGATCGGCGATATCCTGCCTGTTAAAATGCAGATGTCCTGCCTTTACAGCGTTCCTACCCAGATGATCGTACACTTTATGAGTATGGAAAACATGATGTTTGCCATGTATGATTATCCGGACTTATTTAAGGAAATGATGAACCGTATTGCAGACGATACGCTGGCCTATTACAAAATGCTGGAGGAAAAACGCCTGATCCTGCCCACCACTTCTTTTGAGGGGGTCGGACAGGGAACCTGGAGCTTTAACACAGAGCTGCCCGGCTGGGACGAATGGGAAAAACGCCCCTTTACGCCGAAAGATGTCTGGGGGTTTATGGATTCCCAGGAAACCGTGGGGATTTCACCGGATATGTATGAAGAATTCATATTCCCCTGTTATGAAAAAATCGCATCCTCTTACGGACTTCTCTCTTACGGCTGCTGCGAACCGGTGGATCCAATTTGGGATAAATGTATCAGCAGACTTCCCAATCTCAGGAAGGTATCCATCTCTCCCTGGTGCAATGAAGAGTTTATGGGGGAAAGGCTGCGCGGCACAAAGGTCATCTACCACAGGAAGCCCAGTCCGAATTTCCTCGGCGTGGATCCGGTCCTGGATGAAGACGCCTTCCGTGCGCACATTCGCAAAAGCCTTACGGCCGCCAGAGGCTGTAAAATGGAAATCACCCAGAGGGATGTGTATACCATCCATAACAGCATCCCCAAGGCCAAACGCTACATAGAGGTAATCCGGGAAGAAATTGAGAATAACTGGAAGGCGTGAACAAATCCCCCGTGGAAATTATTTCCCGGGGGATTTCTGCGTGGTGGCGGGAACTCAACTGCGCTCAAAATACATATGCTCCATATAAAGTTCATTAAAGTCCTTATCCGCCGATAGCCCAATCTCCGAGGATAGCTTTACGATTTCCCCGGCCCTTTCCGCGGCTCCCTCTTCCCTGCCATACCGGATGGCACCGTCCAGGGCCCCGTTTCCAATCACTTCTATTTTATCCGCAAAAGCCTCGGGTATCAGGCCGATTCCCACTGCTTTCGCCACATCCATACGGTAGCCGAAGCCGCCCGCCAGATAAACCTTATCCACCTCCTCCGGCCGGATGCCGAAACGCAGAAGCAGGGTTTCCAGCCCTGCCCGTACTGCGGATTTGGCCAGCTGAAGCTCACGGACATCCTTCTGATAAAAACAGATAGGCCCGCCTTCCCGGTTCCGGGCAAGTTCATATCCGCACTCCTGCCATTCGTCCTCCATCAGTCCCGTATCATCCACCAAATCCGCCTGCAGAAGCTCGTATAAGGCCTCTATTGCCCCGGTACCGCAAATACCGGCAGGCGGTTCATCCCGGATTGTCTGTACCCGCACCTGATCCCCCTCGATTTCCACATGGGAGATGGCTCCCGGTATGCTGCCGGATCCATGCACGATATTCCCTCCCTCAAAGGCCGGGCCTGCTGCCGTGGAGGTTACAAGGATCCGTTCCCGGTTTCCGATTCCCATTTCACCATTGGTTCCCAGGTCAATAAGCATGCTGACTTTTTCCGATTCCGCCAGACCGCAGGAAAGGATATCCGCCACAATATCCGCTCCTACAAAGGTGGAAATGCCGGGCAGTATTTTCACAGCCACCTGGCGAAGCCGTTCTGTCACGTTTTCTCCCAGAACCTCTCCCAGCGTACTTTCCACCTGTTGGATGTGATAGGGGGTAAACGGATATATTCCAAGTGTATTGCAGGGATATCCCATCAGGAGATGGATCATGGTGGTATTTCCTGCAATAACCACTTGTTCCGGTATCTGTCTGCCGGCCCCGGTAAGCTTTTCCAGGCCCAGGAGCAGATCCTCCCGGATGCTTTCCTGCAGTTCCTCCTTTTTACCGTCTACCGATGCCTGGATTCTGCTGATCACATCCGCCCCGTATCGTCTCTGTCTGTTTATACACAGATAACTGTCTGTTCCCGCTCCGGAATTCATGGTCACCAGCTCCATGGCAATCGTGGTAGTCCCTATATCGATTCCTACCATAACCGGCCCGTCCGCTTCCTTTTCCGGCCCGCCCGCATTCCTTTCAGACGGTATGCCGATTATGTCCATTTTTTCTTCCGTTTCCTCTCCCAGGGCCAGAACCATATCCCCCAAAGGATAGCAGGTACAGGCCAGCCGGTATCCCTCCACCAGCTGCTCCGGAGTGAAGGTTCTCTCATCCGCAGGCGTGACCGCCGCGTCTCCGCTCACCACCCTGATCCGGCATTTTCCGCAGGATCCTCTTCCGGAACAAACAGCGGGCACATAAATCCCCTGCTCCCTGAGTACCTCCAGCACTGTTTTTTCCTCCCTGCTCACAAGGATTTGGGACTCCCCCTTCCTTCTCACCTCCAGCGTGACCGGGGCCACATGCCTCATCTTACAGTCTTTGTTCGGGCACTCTCTGCAGTTGTGATCCATGTGGTATTGGGTGCTGTTTTCATCCAGAAGATATATCTGGCATGTGGATTTTACCGGATCGAACATATAGCTGCTTTTGATATCCATATCCAGGATCCTCCCGGCTTCTGTCACGTCAAACGCGGTTTTCTGCGCCTCCATGCCGATTCCTGTGGGAGCCTCCAGCCGTTTGGATATTCCCAGCTTTTTCTCCTCACATATGGTTCGGATCAGCGGCTGCAGGCTTTCCGAAGCCTGCATAAGATAATCATCGGCAAATGCATCCGCAAGCATCCCCTCCAGATATCTGCCCTCCCCAAAAAGAACCGTTGACCATTCGCTGATTTCCTTACCTATAGTGACAATAAGAAAGAGAGCCTGCGTGCCCGCCGGCGCGGCGGGACCTGCCGCCTCCTCCGGAATCCTCCCGAATTCCAGTGCCGCCGCCGGATGGATTTTGGCATACGCCTCTTGTTCCATATTTTCATATTCTTCCAGCACCTCTTCGTAGATGGGGGAATCCTCATAGCAATCAATCAGGTGCAGAATATTCGCCCGGTTGAACCGGATCTTAAAATCAGTCATTTTCATGTTTATACTCCCGGATTTTTCGTCCATTTGGAAAAACTAAAGAATGTAGGTATTTATTTTAGGTTTATGGAATTTTTTTGTATCTCATGGTATACTCAACTATAACCGATGGTACGAAAGAGATTCTATAGTAACCCTTTACAATGGAGAAAACATTATGTCTCAGTCGTTATATTCCGTAGTGGATAAAGATACACTTCATAATATCGTGGAAGCCTTTTACGGCTGCATCCAGCTTCCCATCCAGGTCATTGATGAGAATGGGAATTTTCTGGAATCCTTCGGGGATACCGGGAAATTCTGCAGCCTCTTCCAAAAGCACCTGCCTCCTGAGGATACCTGCCAGATAATGCATGTGGGTGCAAGCAAACGGGCCATTTCCCTGGGGGAGCCTTATATTTTTTCCTGCCATGCCCACTTAAACCACATCGTGTATCCTCTGATTTGTAAGGACAAATTCTTAGGTTCCATCCTGCTCGGCCCTTTCCTCATGGATGAACCGGACTCGCTCCTCATATCCGATCTGTCCAGGAAATATAACCTGAATATTGACGATACCCTGCGTCTTTTTGAGGAATCCGGCTCCATTCCGCTGGTTACTCCGGAAATGGTCAACCACATTAACAAGCTGCTGTATTACCTGTTCTGCAACCTCATCGATGAGAGCAAGGAACAGCTGAAGCTGAATAACCGCATCCTGTCCCAGCAGTCCAAAATCAGCGAAGCCATCCAGCGGTACAAAAATATGGATACCGCTGCCCTGGACTATCCGTATGAAAAGGAACGGGAACTGATCACCAAGGTAAAAACCGGCAACCAGACGCAGGCCAGAGCCATCCTGAATGATCTCCTCGGCTATGTATTGTTTTCCGAAGGCAACAGCCTGGATTTTATGAAAGCAAGGGCCATCGAACTGTGCTCCCTGCTTTCCCGTGTGGCGATAGAAGGCGGCGCGCCAACCGACAATATCCTGAAGCTGAATAATTCGTTTCTGAAAAGCCTGCAGCAAATCGACACGTTGGATCTACTGTGCGCCAAGCTTCAGGAAATCGTGGAGGCCTTCACGGACAGTCTGTTTGATTATTCCCTGAATAAAAACCGGGAAACCATTAAAAAAGCCATGAATTATATTTCCACCCATTTCAACCGTCCCATCACCCTGGAAGAGGTGGCGGATGCCGTCCACCTGCATCCGGCTTATTTTTCTTCCATTTTCAAGCAATGCAGCGGTTCTTCCTTTAAGGAATACCTGAACATGGTCCGGGTGGAGGAAAGCAAACGGCTGCTGAGCAATACGGAATACAGCGTTATCGATATCGCGGTCGCCTGTGGTTTTGACGACCAAAGCTATTTTTCAAAGGTATTCAAGAAATATACGGGGATGACCCCGAAACAATACCGCTAGCACCACTGGGAAAGAGGCATTCTGCCGCGGCTGCCTCAGCACGCAAAATGCCTCTTTATCTCCTGGCGCTTTAACCCCATTCCGATTATATTCACTTCCGATCTGCCGTCTCCGGCTTTTTCAATGGCAATTCTGCTCTGCGTACCATTGATCCGGTAAAGACATCCATCCTTTCCGGACGCACAGCCCTTCACCCGGAGTATCTTTCCGCAGCAGCCTGACATGATCTGCTCCAGACGCCGTCTTAAGTCTCCCCCGGCCTGCAGAAATCCGGCATAGCGCTTGATAAAAGTAGCTTTTCCGGCTCCCAGGAAACCGGTTATCAAATCCACGCTGGTCATAAAGCTCTCTCTTTGTTTCCGTATGTTCCATAAGTTTTTGCCAGGTCCACCATACGTTCCGCCCTGTCAAAGGAAGCATTTGCCGGATATTCGCAGCCGGTTGCCAGAATAAAGCCGCCGCCCTCCATCATGGCATCCATACAATTTCTGCACTCCTCATCCCACTCTTCATCGGTGCCGAGTACGGCGCCCGCCGGTGTCACACAGCCGATCAACGTGACCTGATCCCCGTATTTTTCCTTGCATTCCTTAAAATCCGCACAGTCATCCGGAGGATACAGGAAGGATATGGCATCCGGATTCATCATCTTGATTTGTGCGTCAAAATAAATCCTCTGGCCGCAGTTATGAATCATAACCAGGCCTCCGGCTTCTCTTGTCACTTCCGACAGTTCCCTCACATAAGGCCCTTCCATTTCCGTCCACATTTCTTTGGACATAATCGTCCCGGAAGAAAACAGGGTATCAAACATCAGCCCGTTAATGCCGGTTGCCATAAGCGCCCGGCAGTAATCCTTCAGCGTCTCGGTAATGGCTCCGGCCGCCTCTTTGACCGCGTCCGGATCATCATAGAGATCCATATACATATCCTGCTGGTTCCTGAGCATGGACAAAACGCCGAGCGGCCCGAATACAAAGGCGATTATGGGGAATTCTCCCTTTGCCTCCTGCACCAGCTTTTTACAGGTTTCAATATGCATCATCATGCGTTTGGAATCTCTGTAATCGACTTTTTTTATCTTGCAGTATTCCTCAATATCCTGTATGACGGACTTCTGATAATCGGGATGTGCCGCCTCATTTTCCGGGAAAATCAGCTCCTGTCCCCAGGCGTCACACTCCACCGACAGATCAATCAGAGTAACAATACAGTCCTGATCATACATTTCCCTGGCTTTTAGCAATGCCCGGCTGCAGACGTCCGCATCTGTTGACCAGGTCTTATAATCCGCTCCCACCAGTTTTCTGGACACACCGCTTAATATGGGATAGACCGGAACCCTGTCCGGCTCCTTATGCTGCAGGGCCGTTACCACTCTTTCCATTGCATTCATTGGACTTTACTCCTTTGCCCCGGCGGTTAATGCGTTACCGCATTTCTGGCAACCTCCGCTGCTGTGGCGGCATCCGGCGTATAATAATCCGCGCCGATCTGTTTTGCAAAGCTGTCATTAACCGGAGCGCCGCCGATCATGACAATGTATTTATCCCGAAGGCCTCTTTCCTTAAGCTTATCAATGCAATCCTGCATGTTGGGCATCGTGGTTGTCAGAAGGGCCGACATACATATAACATCCGCCTGGACCTCTTCCGCCTTGCTGATAAAGGTATCCGCATCCACATCAACACCCACATCGACCACATCAAAACCTGCACCCTTTAACATCATAGCTACCAGATTCTTTCCGATATCATGGAGATCACCCTTCACCGTGCCGATTACCGCTCTGCCCACCGGTTCATTTCCGACTTCCACAAGCTTAGGCTCCAGAATTCCCAGACCGGCATTCATCGCTCTTGCCGCCACCAGGACCTCCGGCACAAACACTTCATTATTTTTGAATTTAGTACCGATAATCATCATGCCGGAAAGAAGCCCGTCATTTAAAATCACTTTGGGATCCTGTCCCTCGTCCAGCGCCTGCTGTACCATTTCCTTAACGATTTTAGCCTTTCCTTTTTGCAGCATTGCCGAGATTTCTGTAATTTCCACCATTTTTTATCCTCCTCCAAAACAGTTTCTTCCGCTTCCTTTGGTTTTTACGGTTATCCCCATACTATACTCTTTTGCTTCTCCTAAATTGGAAAAATTATGGATAGTATGTATTTTTTTAAGGTAACTTTCAAAAAAAAATTGAAACCCTATTTTCGATGTGCTATAATGTCACAAACAATGACTGCTGTAAAAATGGGAATGGTTCCGATCCGTCTGAACCGCTACTAAAAAATGGAGAATTATATGGGCTTGTTTGGCAGATACTGCAGCAACGGAATATTCTTAAGTTCATATGGTACATAGAATATAAATCGAAGGGAATTTTATTTTCTCTTCGATTTTCTAAAGTCAGATACCCCGCAGTCCGCTGCGGGGTATCTGACCGTGACGACTGCTGCCGGTCCTTCGGCCGCTTGCCCAAAAACATCCTGAACTTCCATGTTTTCACAGAAAGGAGACCGTACTAACATGAGACATTTAATGAATCCCCTGGACTTTTCCGCTGAGGAACTGGACAGGCTCTTTGAGACTGCCAGGGATATCGAAGTCAACATGCCTAAATATGCCCACGCCTGTGAAGGGAAAAAACTGGCCACCTGCTTTTATGAGCCGAGCACCCGGACCAGGCTCAGCTTTGAAGCCGCCATGCTGAATCTGGGGGGCAATGTCCTGGGCTTTTCCGATGCCGCCAGTTCTTCCGCTACCAAGGGAGAAAGCGTGGCCGATACCATCCGGATTATTTCCTGTTATGCAGACATCTGCGCCATGCGTCATCCCAAAGAGGGTGCCCCCATGGTTGCCGCTTCCGTTTCCGGGATTCCGGTTATCAACGCCGGCGACGGCGGCCACCAGCATCCCACCCAGACGCTGACGGATTTGATGACCATCCGCACACTGAAGGGGCGTCTGAACCAGCTCACCATAGGTCTCTGCGGCGACCTGAAATTCGGCCGCACCGTACATTCCCTGATCAATGCCCTCGTCCGTTATGATGATGTGCGTTTCATCTTTATATCCCCGGAAGAGCTTCGCGTGCCGGATTATATCACGGAAATGCTGAAGGATAAAAACATTCCTTATGAAGAGGTCATGCAGCTGGAAGAAATTATGCCCCGGCTGGACATCCTCTATATGACCAGGGTGCAGAAGGAACGTTTCTTCAATGAAGAGGATTATGTCCGCCTGAAGGATTTCTATATACTGGATAAGGCCAAGATGAACCTGGCCCCGAAGGATATGCTGGTGCTCCATCCTCTTCCCAGGGTAAACGAAATATCCGTGGATGTGGACGACGATCCGAGAGCCGTATACTTTAAGCAGGCCCAATACGGTGTTTACGTGCGTATGGCCCTGATTCTCACACTGCTGGGGATCACAGTTGATTCCTGACACAATGCCGCAGCCAGACAGCGGATGCCGCTTTTTACAGGCCATCCTTGCGCTCACTACACGAACAGCCCGCTTACCGGGCGGAAAGGTAATCTTATGTTAAATGTTGGAAAAATAGAAGAAGGTTTTGTTCTGGATCATATAAAAGCCGGAACCAGTCTGTCCATATACCGTCATTTACAGCTGGACAAGCTGGATTGTACGGTGGCTATCATCAAAAACGCCAGAAGCAATAAAATGGGAAAAAAAGATATTTTGAAGGTGGAATGTGATGTGGACAGGATGGATCTGGATGTCCTGGCATTCATCGACCACAATATCACCGTAAATATTATTAAGAACGGGGAAATTGTTGAAAAGAAAGAACTAATACTTCCTAAAGAAATTAAAAATGTCATCCATTGTAAAAATCCCAGATGCATAACATCTATTGAACAGGGTCTGCCTCATATCTTTGTACTCTCTGATGAAAAGAAAGAGATTTACCGGTGTAAATACTGTGAAGAGAAATTCGACAGGCGTTCCCTGTAAGGGCGGGGGAAGCTGACGGGGATGGAACGAAAAAAGCTATTGCAAAGAGCTGAGCCGCCAGATCTGCAATAGCTTTTTCTTTATCTTTCTAATTGAACGAATCAATATAACGGTAAATTGCAGCTTCTTCACAAAGGAGCATTAATTCCGTATGGTTTCCCTTCACCTGATTTAGCTGTAAAATCCATATTGGTGCCAGAGGCTTAAAATCAAATAATTCCGTATAAACTTTTACAAATTTATCGGATTTATTCAGATCAAAATAATATTCCCCCTGCCATCCTATTTCTGATTTTCCACCGTATTTATTTTGTAGTGTATAGTGTTCCTCAAGGTAGTCCGCGAACTCATCCAAGCTAATTAAATCTTCAAATGAAAAACGTATTATCGCTAAACCCATTTCCTGTCCATCCGGGGCTTGCAGTTGGAGAAAATATAGATCTACCGAAGTTTTATAACCATTAATTGTATATAACTCCTCAGGCGTATATATTTTAAAGTTACGTCCTCCCATCATCTTTTCTGAGTAATTCTCAGAATCAACGTCTATCCCCAACAGTTCACAAGCTTCCGGCAATGAAGCCCCAAACAGACTCGTACTCTCACAATATTTTATTTCTTTTGATTTTCCACATGCAGTAATTATCATGCCGGAAAAAAGGCATATAATAAAAGCATGTACTATTTTTTTCATCATATAATTAATTTGCCTTTTCTGTTCAATATAGCCCTGTTTCTGACCGGCTTGGGGTTATCCCCTCTTCCAAAATTCATGCCGCGCAATCATAAATACGTACAGGCTTTATCCAGCCTGGCACTTTCTTCTTCCGCAAGCTTTTTATCCAGACGCTGAAATAAAATTCCGATTTCGGGAAGCCGGTACCCCGGCTCCACCTGCTGTTTTTTCCAGTCCGGTGACAGCTGCAGCCAGCCGCAGATTTTCGCGGAAGAAAAGGGGAGGAAGGGGTATAACAGCACCGCCAGATCGGCAATGACCTGGACACAGGTAAACAGCGTATTGCAACAGTCCCCGGTATCGGTGTCACGGGTAATCCAGGGCTGCCGGGAATCAAAATATTTATTTGCCTTCCTCACCAGGCCGAATATTTCATCCACAGCCTCCTTAAGCAGCCCTTTTTCAATCAACTCCGCCGTCCTGCCATACAGTTTTGTTGTCTCTGTCTCCAGTTCCCCGTCCGCTATTCCCCGCGGTACACAACCTCCCAGGTACTTTTGTATAAATACCAGCGTACGGTTCACAAAATTCCCGTATGCGCCAAGCAGTTCCCCGTTATGGCTGTTGATGAATTCCCGCCATGAAAAATCAGCGTCCTTCTTTTCCGGTCCGTTGGCAAGCAGATAATACCGCAGGGAATCACTGTCATATCGGTCTGTGATATCCTTAACCCATACGGCATAGTTATGGCTTGTGGAAATCTTTTTCCCTTCCAGCGTCAGATATTCACTTGACAGGATTTCATCCGGCAGATGCCAGCCCTCTCCGTTAGCCAGCAAAAGGGAAGGGAGAATGATGGTGTGAAAAGGAATGTTATCCTTCCCATGCACATAATAGTGCCTTACCGGACAATCGGGAGATTCCTGCTGCCCGCTCTTCTTATCCGTCTTCCAAAGCTTCCTGAACTCCTCCGGCCTGTCTCTCAGTGCTTCCTTGCCGGAGGATAAATAGCCCAGCACATTTTCTGCCCAAATATAAATTTTCTTGGTTTCATAGCCTTCACGGGGAACCTCAATTCCCCAGTCCAGATCCCGGGTAAGTGCCCTGTCCCGCAAGCCCTCGCTGAGATACTTCCCTGAAAAAGCCAGTGCATTCTTCCTCCAGTTTCCATGGCTTTCCACGTAATCTCTCAGTTCCTGCTCCAGACGGCTTAACGCGATGAACAGATGCCTGCTGCTCCGGAAGGAAATTGCGGAACCGCAGATCGCACAGACCGGGTTTATCAGAGTTTCCGCCTCCAGCACCGCGCCGCACGAGTCACATTGATCCCCTCTCGCTTCCCCTCCGCATTCCGGGCAGCTCCCGGTCACGAACCGGTCCGCCAGAAAAGAACCACAGCTTACGCAAAAGGCCTGGGGCACTTCCTTCTCGTAGACATAGGGACTATCATACAGCTTCCTGTGAAATTCCTTAACAAATTCCTTATGGACGTCGGAGGAGGTTCTGCCGTAATAATCATAGCTGAATCCCAGCTTACGGAAGCATTCTTCAAATTCCCGGTGATAAAACCCGCTGATTTCTTCCGGCGTTTTGCCTTCCTGTCTGGCCCGGATCGCCACCGGTGTCCCATGACAGTCACTTCCCGAAACAAAGCAGACCTTATCTCCTGCCGCCCTGTGGTAACGGGCCAGGACATCCCCCGGAAGCAGGGCTGCAATATGGCCGATATGCAGAGAGCCGTTGGCATATGGCCAGGCTCCTCCAATTACTATATTTCTCATCTTACATTCCTCATTTCTTATTTGTTGTGATAACGCAGATCGCAAAATCCGCTGTTTACAGGCAAAAAAAATCCCTCCTCTCCGAAAAAATAATTTTTCGGGGACGAGAGCATCGCTTCGTGTTACCACCCCAATTCACCTGTCCCTCACGGCACAGGCCTTATCAACTACGGACGAGAAATGATTCATCGATAGTCTATCACGGTAACGGGTGAATCCGTCGCAGCCTGAACCAGCCGGTTTTCGGTGCGCAGCTCCGGGACCATGTTCAATTGCCCTCACTCCCTCCGCTCTCACCAACGCGGATTCTCTGTAAAAGCTCCGGTAACCTACTCTTCCCTTCCATGCATTTTAGGCTATGAAATTATGATTCATTATATGGGGCCTTTTCTTATTTGTCAACCATTTTCAGACCCGTATGAACTGTTACTCATTATACATTTTCACGTCAATTAAAGTGTAAAAGCTGTCCGGTTAAGTGAAATTATTGCTTTTTTATCAGTAACTTTCTATAATAAAAAACAAACATTACAATCAATATATTCTAATCAAGGCCAATTTATACTTTGTATACAACATGATGTATTTTTGACATATCATGTTTTTTATTCCGTTCCATTTACGACAGGACAGGAAAGCAGGAAGGATGAAATGGTTATGGCTGTACAGGAAAATCATTGTAAAATTGTGGACTTCCAGGAATATCTTTCTAAAAAGGAATTGGAACTTCATATGAAAAAAATGGCGAACCGGGAAATTATGGTTATCATCCCCACCCGGCATTCACAAATTGTATCTGTAGGGGAAAAGCTGCTGCTGGGTGAAACGGTAATCCTGAACTTAAACTATCTTGACACAGATACAAGGCAGCGATTCATGGATTTCGTATGCGGTATCTGTTATACCGTGGAAGGAAGGCTAACCTGTATCTCTGCAGGTATATACATTGTCAGTGTGGACGATTACATTGACACTGCCATGGCAGAATCAAAAAACTAGAGGAGATATACGGAAACTATGATTCGGATTGCAATATGTGACGATAACAGAAAGGACGCACGGACCACCAAAGCTTTTCTCCTGTCTTTCATGGAAAGAAAGACCAATGCAGCCTTTCAGGTAAGGGAATTTTCTTCTTCTGCCCAGCTGTTGGCTTCCCTGTCCACGGAAGCCGCTTACCATATCTATCTGCTGGATATCCTGATGCCGGGATATAACGGTATCGATCTTGGACGGGAAATCCATAAATCCAGTCCTTCCGCCCTGGTAATCTATCTTTCCACTTCCCCGGATTATGCCTTGGATGCTTTTCATGTCTTTGCTTTTCAATATCTGGTAAAGCCGGTGACAAGGGAAACGCTCTTCCCTGTCCTGTCGGACGCTCTTTCCCATCTGAAAGAAAACGATACCGGATATTTCCTTCTAAAAACCAAAACAGGAATCGTGAGACTGGAATGCGAACGGATTATGTACATCGAATATCTGAACCATATGATTGAGGTGAATATGGAGGATAACAGCATTTATACCAGTATTACTATGAGAAGTAATTTTGATGAGATCGTAAAACCTCTCACGGAGTTTACTTTCTTCATTAAACCCCACAAGGCTTTTCTGCTTAACATGAATTATGTTATCAGCCTGCAGGATAAGGATTTTACCATGAAAAATTCCGTTTTAATCCCTATCTCAAGGAAAAACTACACGGCAATAAAAAAGCTTTACATTGATTTTATTCTCAGCAAAGGATACGGCGGTAACCGACATGAATTATAGAGATCTTTCCATACTATGGAGTTTAATAAATATTCTGTTTATATTCAGCCAGCTATATGAATCCCGATTTCCCGGGAAGAAATCTTTCCGTCTGAATCTGATCTGTATGGGCGGGCTAATTGTATTCAATATGCTTCTTGTACTGAAAATGGGAGTTATATGGATGGGAAAATATTTTATCCTCACCTGCACCCTTCCCAGCTTCTTCTATTTCTTTTATATGGCTAAGGACAGGAACGGCCGGTTCTTTTTTACTTTTTGCATTGCCGATATTATGGGGTTCTGGATCATGGCCGTTACCAACCTGATATCATATGCTCTTGGAGAAAATTTTCTGCTGCTGCTTCTTCTTCGCATTTTTCTGTTTCTCCTGCTTGAATTTTTTGTCGTATATTATTTAAAAAAACCTTACCATCTCATTCTTCAGTTTGTGAAAAGGGGCTGGGGAGGTTTTGCCTTTGCGTCCGGTCTGTTTTATCTGTTTTTTTCCCTTATGTCAGGATGGCCGACAAGAATTACGGAACGCCCCCTGGAGCTTCCTTCTTTTCTTTTGCTGCTGCTTATCATTCCCGTAGTATACATTACGATCTTTCTCCTGCTCTATCACCAATGCAGGCTGGATACCAGGCTGCAGAATGAAGCTATTCTGCAATCCCAGCTCACCGGCTTTTGCAACCAGCTTCGGCTGCTTCAGGAATCGGACGAAAAGAACAAGATTCTCCGCCATGATCTGCGTCATTATATGAACCAGCTTTCGGTTTGTCTCCAGAGCGGAAATATTTCCGCAGCACGGCAGTATCTGCATCATTTTGAAGATTTGTGTAATGATTCCGTTGTAACCAGCTTTTGCAAAAATCCAACCATTAATGCCACTCTGTCTTATTATGCTTCTAAAGCAGACGATTTGGGAATACAGGTAAGCATCCATTTTACAGCCGCATGTGATAAACTGGACAGCGATACCGAATTTTCCATCATGATGGCAAATGCCTTTGAAAATGCCATAAACGGATGTTTGAAAGTTCCGGAGGAAACGGGGAGGGAAATTAAGGTTGCCTGTGTGGAAGAGTACCAGCTGCTGTTCGCTATTACTAATACCTGTCAGGAAGCCGCCGTTGTATTTGACGAAAATCATATCCCCATGTCCGGCAAACCGGGGCATGGCATCGGTACCCGAAGCATCCTGGCATATGTACACAAAAATAACGCAGTCATTGATTATCAGATGGAAAACGGCCTTTTTAAGCTGCGCATACTCTTTCCCGCCTCCTCCGGTACGGCGGTTCCTTCTTCATAACCGATGGCCGCCGGATAAAGAGAGGCTGTACATGGCAGATGACATAAAAAGCTCCTGCAGGAATGGTTTTCCCATAACCAGCAGGAGCTTCCGTATAGCAGTTCAGGCGGATCTGTGTATCGTTTCCGTCATGTTTTCAGAACTTCCAGGCCTTTCTCATTCTCTCATACGCTTCTTCCAGAAGGCTCTTGGGAGATGCCAGATTCAGACGGATAAATCCACGTCCGGCTTCCCCGAATATGCTTCCCATATATACGGATACGTCCGCCTCCTGAAGAAACCACTGTTCCAGTTCTTCTTCGCTCATGCCGGTCTTGCTGTAATCAATCCACAGCAGATAGGTCCCTTCTCTGGGCATGATATGAAAAGCCGGAAAATACTGCGCAAAATAGGCCCGGGTATATTTTTCATTTTCATCAATATACCGTTTTACCGCCTCATACCATTCATCACATTCCGTATAGGCCTTCTCCACTGCGGTAACCGCAAAAATGGTAGGGTTATGCATACCGATACGATCAATGGTGGCTGCTATCTGTTCCCGCAATTCCTTGTTGGGAATAATCATATAGGAGACGATAACCCCGGGGATATTGAAGGTTTTGGCCGGCGAAGTCGCCAGAATCAGCCTGTCATTTACATCCGCCGTCACGGAAAGAGTGGAATTGTGTTTTACGCCCTCCGCAACCAGATCACCATGGATTTCATCGGAGAACAGGATCAGGTTATGCTTCTTACAGAATTCCGCTGTCCGGATCAGTTCTTCCTTTGTCCAGGAACGCCCGGTGGGGTTATGGGGATTGCACATGATCAGCATTTTGGTCCGCTCATCCACCAGGCTTTCCATATGGGCAAAATCCAGTTCATACCGGTCTTCATTCCTTTTCAGCGGGCTGGAGAGCATCCTTCTGTCATTTTTGAGAATAGCGCTCTGCAGCGGTCCATAGGCAGGGGTATTCATAATCACGCCGTCCCCTTTTTCCGTAAAGGTATCCACACAGATACTGGAGGCAATATTGATTCTCGGGCAGAATACGATCCATTCCCTGGGAATCTCAAGCCCGTACTGCTTCCGGTACCAGCGCTGAATGCTTTCATAAAATTTATCACTTATATCGGTATAGCCCAAAACACCCATGTCAAGGATTCCGCGCAGCCCGTCCAATATGGGATCCGGCGCTTTGAAATCCATGTCCGCCACACCGAGGTGGATCATGCTTTTTTGTCCATATTTCTGGTCCATCGTATCCCATTTTCCGCAGTTTGTATTTCTGCGGTCCGTTATGGAATCAAAATCATATTGCATTCCCATAGGAAAACCTCCTCCTGAATGGTTCTTAAGCCGCCTCGTTATGCCTCTTCTTCCTTCTGAAGGGCGAGGTATTCGTCGTAATATTCATCGCCGGGTTTAATTTTGGCTATACCGAATCCGGTGAAGCCCCATATGACGGCGAAGATGACACCTGTGTAGCAGAGGATAGCCCAGGGCAGATAAGACAGGGTAGGAACGCCCAGGGTTGTCGCCATGTAAACACCTGCTGCGGTCCAGGGTACGATGGGTTCCACTACGGTAGCGGAATCTTCCAGCGTTCTGGAAAGGTTTTTAGGCTGCAGGCCCTTCTTGATATAAGTCTTTGCAAACATTTCGCCGGGAACCAGAATGGAAAGCTGCCCGTTGCTGGTTACAAAAACAGCGGTGATACAGGATACGATTGTGGAAACAATCAGGCCGCCCGTGCTCTTTACGGACTTCATCAGTTTATCCAGTACGATATCCAGGGAACCGGTAACCGCCAGGGTTCCCGCAAAACCATAGGCACAGAAAGCGATAAGTACGGTGTTCAGCATGGAAAGCATGCCGCCTCTTTCCAGAAGTCTGGGGATATCCGGAATCAGCGCCGCCGCATCAAAGCCCGCTTTGGTTACCATATCCAGGCTGAAACCGCTGATAGCTGCGGTAAAGCACTGCTGAAGGGAAAAGCCCTGGAACACGGTGGCATTAAAGAAAGCAACCACGCTGGAAATCAGCATAACCGGGATAGTGGGTTTCTTGCGGATAGATCCATACAGCACGATAAGAGGAGGCAGAATGACCAGCGGATTGAACCGGAACATGCCATCCAGGGTGCTCAGGATTGTTTCCACCTTTTCAGGGGTAGCCACTGTGCTGCCGCCTGCCAGGGAGAACCCTGCCACTGTATAGACAATAAGGCAGATAATACAGCCGGGAATTGTGGTATAAAACATATGGCCGATGTGATCATACAGCTTGGCTCCTGCCGCAATAGGTGCAAGATTGGTGGTATCGGACAACGGGGACATCTTGTCGCCGAAGTATGCGCCGGATACCACAGCGCCCGCCACCAGGGGAAGCGGAGCACCCATACCCGCAGCAACACCCATCAGGGCCACGCCGATGGTTCCCGCCGATCCCCAGGAGGTACCGGTGCACAGGGATACCACTGCCGTTACCAGGAAGGAAGTCACCGCAATGTAGCGGGGGCTTATGATTTTCAGTCCGTAATATACCATCATGGGAATGGTACCGCCGATCATCCAGGAACCAATCAGGAACCCTACGATAATCAGAATAAAAATAGCGGGCATTGTCTTGGAAAGCTTACCCACGATGGAATTCATGATATCATCCCAGGTATATCCCAGGGCTACGGCGATCACAGCCGCCACAGCTGCAGAAACAAGCATCAGCACCTCCGGGCTGAGGCCCATAACCGCATAACCTACTCCCAGCAGAAGTATCATGGCCAGAATCGGAAGCACGGCCAGGAAAAAGGTTGGTTTCTTCTTTTCTCTTACTTTTTTTTCACCCATTTCAAACCCTCTCATCTACATTACTTTTCAACAGCTGCGATAACTTCCACTTCACATAATACATTTTTAGGAAGTGTTTTAACTGCAACACAGGAACGTGCCGGCTTTTCCGTAAAGTATTTTCCATATACTTCATTAAACGCGGCAAAGTCTCCCATATCACTCAGGAAGCAGGTCGTCTTGATCACGGATGCGAAACCGGTTCCCGCTTCCTTAAGTACGGCGCCCACGTTTTTCATTACCTGTTCCGCCTGAATGGTAATGTCTCCCTGTACTACCTCTCCGTTGGCCGGATTCACCGGGATTTGTCCTGAACTGAACAAAAGTTCATTGAACAGGATAGCCTGGGAATAAGGGCCGATTGCTTCCGGAGCATTGGATGTGTAAATTTTTTTCAGCATTTCTTCCACCTCTTTCTTTGTTTTTTCTTGATAACTGCATTATATCAATAAAATATATTTTAGTCAATAGACTTTTGTTTATTTATTCTGTATATTCAATAAAATTTTTTTCACTATTTTATTGCACATTTACCTGCCGTACTTTATAATGATAGAAAAGCGATACTGAAATTTATTTCATAACTGTTCAGCAGGCCGGCACATTCACCGCGTTGATTGTACAGAACTGTGAAGATACGGAACAGTTACTTTATATTATCGATTTACTCAAACTTGCAGGTGCCAAATGGCCCTCTGCGAAGTTTGAGTGATATACAGAAAGGTACAGGTGATTCTATGGATACTCCTTTTATCGAGCTGACTGCAGCAGACAGACAAATACTCACTTCCTATTCCCATATGCTGGATGGCCTCGGCGCTTATCTGGGCGAAGGCTACGAGCTTGTGCTCCACAGCCTGGAAAGCCTGGATCATTCTGTTATTAAGATTATCAACGGCCACTATACCGGAAGGAAGGAAGGCTCTCCCATTACCGATCTGGCTCTTAAAATGCTGGGGGAACTGGAGAAGGATCCGGCCCGGACTGTTTCTCCTTATTTTAATAAGAACAAATCCGGCGCACTCCTGCGTTCCTGCACTATCCCCATAACCGGGGAACATGGCAGGATTATCGGCCTTCTCTGCATGAACTTCCACATGGAAAGCCCCCTTTCCACCATTCTGCAGAGCCTGCTCCCTCCCCAGGAGACAACCGCCGTATCAGCGCCCCCTGCAGAAACCTTCTCGGATAATATCGATGACTTAATCTTGTCCGCACTTTCCGAAACCCGTGAGGCCGTCTATAACGATGCCTCCATTTCCTCAGCCAATAAAAATAAGGAAATTGTCCTTTTGCTTTACCAAAAGGGGATTTTCAATCTGAAGGATGCGGTTATCAAGGTTGCGGATCAATTGAATATTTCCAAAAATACGGTTTATATGCATATCCGGAATTTCAAAAACCAGGCATAAAGCAGAATACCCGTGGTAACCGTTCGGACTTGTCTGAACGGTTATCCCCGGAGAACGTTTGAGATAACAAGGAAAGGCTTGAGAAAATCTTGAGAATTTTATGGCAGAATAGAAACCGTACAGGAAAGGAGGAACATGGTTATGAGCGGCAGAATCCTGCTTGCGGATGATGAACAAGGACTTGTTTCAATGACGGCAGCTTATTTTGAACTGTGCGGATATCAGGTGCTGACAGCCTGCAGCGGGGCGGAAGCGCTGGAAAAGGCCACCCGCCTCCCGGATCTTATCCTGCTTGACATCAACATGCCGGATGTGGACGGTTTTACAGTCTGCCGGCGTATCCGGGAGCATGTTTCCTGCCCTATCCTTTTTCTCACCGCCCGTATAGAAACCGGGGATAAAATCGAAGGCTTCCGCGCAGGCGCGGACGATTATATTGTAAAACCTTTTGATCTGGAGGAACTGGGTGCAAGGGTGGCGGCCCACCTGCGCAGGGAACACCGGACGAAAAAGCAGAATGTCCTGCGCTTTTTTGGGGAATTATCCATCGATTATTCCGGGCACCTGCTCCAAATCGGGGAAACGCCGATCCCTTTATCCAGAACAGAATTTGCAATCGTCGAGCTTCTCTCCGTAAATGCGGGACAGATCTTTGATCGGGAACGGATATATGAAACCGTCTGGGGGCTGGAAGGCGACGGCAGCAGTGATACGGTTATGGAACATGTCCGTAAAATCCGCTCAAAGCTCTCCGTCCATACAGACCATGCTTACATTGAAACCGTTTGGGGGATAGGCTATAAATGGAATGGATAAAAAATAAGAACCTGAAACAGTCATTTTTCATCATAACTGCGCTCTTTCTCAGCGCCGGCCTTCTGTTAGCCGCACTTTCCTTCTATCTGTGCCTGGAACAGGGGAGCCGTTTTTCCGACGCTCCGGGAGTTACGATTTCTCTCCAGGATGACAGCCGTTTTGTCACCTCCCCTTCCCCGAAGGAAACCAATGGCACCTTAGAACAAAACGCCGCACGTATCCTCGCCTTTCTGCAATTCGGACTGCCTGTATTCTGGGTTATACTCTCTCTGATCCTTGCCGATGTCCTGTTTTACAACCTGAAAATCAGACGTCCTCTCGCGCTTCTGCGGGAGGGAGCGGCACGCATTTCCCGGCAGGATCTGGATTTCGCTCTGGAACCGCTCTCCCGGGATGAACTGGGGCAGCTCTGCGCGTCCTTCGAAACTATGCGCAGCGAACTGAAAAGCAGCCATCTAAAGCTGTGGAGGCAGATGGAGGAACGCAAAAGACTGAATGCCGCCTTTGCCCATGACCTGAAAAATCCGGTCACCGTCCTGAAAGGTTCCGCCATGCTTCTTCAAAAGGGAATGGAACAATCGCCCCCAAATCCGGTCCTTCAAAAGGATTCCCTCGCCCTGATCCTGCAATATACCGGACGGCTGGAAGCCTATATAGAGGCCATGAGCCATGCCGGCAAAATGGAAGCTCTGGAATGTCATCCGGTCGCCTGCAGCAGCCTTGCCCTGTATTACGGGCTTAAAAAAAGCCTCCCCCTGCTGGCGGCGGATTCCGGCAGGAAGCTGGAAATTACCTTCCCCGGTACCGATCAGGAAATAAGCATCGACAGGCAGTTTTTTCTGAATACCGCTGAAAATCTTGTCTGCAATGCTCTCCGCTATGCAAAATCACAGGTTTCTGCAGAAATATCCTGCACAGAAGAAGCTCTGCTTCTCACCGTAACGGACGATGGTCCCGGCTATCCAGCTCTTCTTCTGCAAAAAGGGCCTGCTTTCTTTCGCCGGGAGGATACGTCCGGCGGCGATCATCTGGGGATGGGACTTGCCACCTGCAGGCTTTTGTGCGAAAAACACGGAGGCAGCTTAACGCTGGAAAACCGGGAAACGGGGGCGCAGGTGAAAGCGGTTTTTAAAAACCGGAAAAGTTGAGTGTTTCTTGAGAATTGTTTTATATACTCTCTTTATCATAGGATAAGGAGAGTTTTTTATGGATATTGAGGTAAAAGAGATAGCAAAAATATATGGTACGGGGGAGAACCGGGTCACTGCCCTCCAACCAGCCAGCATGACCGTACGGGAAGGGGATTTTCTCTCCATCATGGGGCCGTCGGGAAGCGGGAAAAGCACACTGCTTCATATCATAAGCGGCCTGGATGTTCCCACAACCGGTACGGTAACCTATGGGGGAACGGACATCCACCGGGGAACAGACAAAGAGTTATCCGCCTTCCGCCGTCGGAAAATCGGCTTTATTTTCCAGCAGTTCCACCTGCTTCCCGTCCTGACCGCCCGGGAAAATATCCTCATGCCCCTTCTGCTGGACAAGGTCCGCCCGGATGAAACACAACTCATGCGGATTGCCGGTTTTCTGGGCCTTGAGGACCGTCTGTCCCATCTTCCCCACGAACTTTCCGGAGGCCAGCAGCAGCGTGTGGCTGTGGCCCGGGCTTTGATAGCCGGCCCGGACATCCTGTTCGCAGATGAACCCACCGGAAACCTGGACAGCAAAAGCGGCGGCGAAGTTATGGAAATGCTCTGTACAATCCGGAAAAGTCTGGGCAAAACCCTTATTCTCATCACCCACGACAAACAGCTGGCGGAAATGGCGGAACGCCGCTTTACCATTGTGGACGGTGTACTCAGGGAGGTGACGGAAGCATGAAATCCTATCTGTCTCTCGCCTGGAAGCAGCTTCTGACTGAAAAAATCACATCCCTTTTGATTCTGTGCGCCCTCCTCCTTTCCACAATTGCCACCACAGCCGCAGGAGCTTCTGTGGGGATCCTGCAGTCCCTGCGGATCCGGCAGGCCGCCGGATTCAACGGGAACCGCTACGCCACCTTCCATCAGCTGACGGATGCACAGAGGAAGCAACTGTCCGGGGATGCCCGCTTAACGGATGTGGGAAGTCTGATCCAAATCGGGAACTGCAGGCTGGGCAGCAGCAGTCTCACTCTGTTTTTACGGGAATATTGCGGGAATTCCCTGGATGCATATCCATCCATCGGCATCCTCCGGGAGGGGCACCTGCCCTCCGGCGCAGGGGAAATCGCCCTTTCCGAAGATGCGCTGCAATACCTTGCCCCCGGAGCCGGTGTGGGGGATACCCTTACACTCACTCTTTCCGTGAGCCTGAAAACAGATGAGCAGCCTCCCTTTGAATATACCTTTCCCTTTACCATCACCGGCATACTGGAAAACGATTATCTCGGCTATGCTTCCGGCACCATGACCGCCGTGGCTGGCCGCGGAACGGCGGCGGCCCTTCTGCCGGAACGCTATTTACTGTATTCCACTAACTTTAAAACCAAAACCACCGGAGACTTCCAGGCCATTATCGACAGCCTGGCAGAACAGCTGACTCTGGATAAAGAAAATATCCAGTACAACTGGGTACTTCTTGACGCCATGGGGATGGATTATGCGGAAAAGGGAGAGGGCGACGCAGGAAACGGCTTTCCCTTCATGGCGGCAGCCTGCATTCTGGTGGGCAGCCTTGTCCTTCTGGCCTCCGGTCTTGTAATCTATAACATCCTGAAGGTTTCCGTTTCCAGGAAAATCCGGGAGTACGGTACTCTCCGGGCTATTGGCGGCGATCGCAGACAGCTATATGCTCTGGTTACCCTGCAGCTTCTCCTTCTGTTTGTTATCGCCCTGCCCCCGGGTTCTCTTCTGGGTACGTTATCCGCCAAAGGGATCCTACTTGCAGCAACAGGTCTGCTGAATCCCGATCTGTTTCTGGCCGGCAGCACACAGCAGCTGCATACAGCGATCACCGGCAGCCGGACAGGAACAATGCTTCCTATCCTTGCAGGCATTGGAATCACTTTGTTCTTTTCTCTCATCGCTGCATTCCCGGCCGCCCGTTATGCGTCCCGTGTGTCTCCGGTGGAAGCCATGTCCGGCCATGCCGCCGTCATTAAAAGGGCACACCGGAAAACCGGTAAAATACGCTGCTTTGAAGCTTTTTACGCCCGCCTGAATATGTCCCGCAGCCGGGGCCGAACCGCGATCACAATCCTTTCCATCGTGATGAGCATCACGGTTTACGTTGCGCTGCAAAGCTTCAGCGGGCTGTTGGATACAAGCCGCGCCGTACAGGAAATGCACCTGGGAGATTACGCGGTTACGAATGAAACGGCGGGTTTCCGGCCTGCTGCCGTAAAAGAACTGCAGGAAAGGGATGAGGTGGCGGCCTTATATACCACAAAGCTATCCGTCTATACCTGGGATGCCGGCGGGCACTTTCCTCTGCGCCTGGATTTTACCCTCCAGTCCTGGGAAGCCTTCCAGATCGCAGGAATTGACAGCGGCCGTCTGGAAAGCTGTCTGCCCGGCCTTTCGGCGCAGACGAAAGAAGCCTTGAGAAACGGCACAGCCTGCCTTGTTAAAAACCCGATTCCTTTTTCCTTTGACGGGCAGGAAACGGCATTCACCCAATTGAAAGCGGGTGATACGCTTACCGTCAATGGTACGCCCCTGCAGGTGGCAGGTATCGTCAGCACGCCTGTCACAATCAATAACGCAGGATATATAAACGGCATCCAGATCCTTGTTTCTGATTCCCTATATGACACCCTTACCGGAAAGGATTCCTATTCTGAGATCTATCCGGTATTGTATGGGGAAGAAAAGGCGGATGCTTTTGAGAAATGGCTGCAGGAATGGTGTGACAGTAATCCGGGAAGCCATTGGCTGTCCTACCGCCAATCGGATGCGCAGCTGGCGGAAAGCTTTGAGCAGATTACCCTTCTTAGCTGGGGGCTGATTTTGTTCATCGGCCTGATCGGCCTGCTTAATATCATAAATACCGTCTACACCAGTATCCATACCCGCGTGAATGAAATCGGCATACAGCGGGCGATCGGAATGAGTGCCGGAAGCCTTTACCGGACCTTTCTCTGGGAAGGGGCATATTACGGCCTGATCGCCTCCGGCATCGGGGCGGTTACCAGCTGGCTGTGTACCTTCTTTGTGCATGCCGCAGCGGCGGAGGCCTGGCAGCTTCCCCCCTTTCCCCTCATTCCCGTGCTTCAGGCATCCCTGGTTTCCGTCCTTGCCTGTCTGCTTTCCACTGCGTTCCCGCTGCGTTCTCTTACCAGAATGAATATCGTAACCACCATTCGGTCAATCGAATAAAAGACAAACAAAACCGCCCGGCAGGCCCGTGGCTGCTGCCGGACATTACTTAGCCGCCCAGCTGTGTGCCGTTTTCGCGTCTGCCACACAGGGGACGGACGGCAGGATATCCGCGCCCGCCCTTTCCATGACGGCTTTCAGACACCGGGCGGCATTGGCACCATCCTCCGCAGGTACCTCCAGCAGGATTTCATCATGTACAATCCCCACCAGCTTCCAATCCTTTTCCCTTATTTCATGATACAGAAGCCCCAGCGCGCGTTTCAGGATATCTGCGGCCGTTCCCTGAACCGGCGTATTGGCAAGCTCCGATACGCCGGAACGGGGCGTGAAAAGGAATTTCCGTCCCGTCATAGTCCGGCCTTCCATAAAATGGCCGGCCTTCAGATCGTGATGCCACCAGCTTATTCCCGCATAGGCCCTGAAAAAAGCGTCCCTGAATTTTACCGCCTCCTCCATCGTCATGTCCACGCCATAGGATTGTGCCGCATACTGCTGCAGCCCTGCGGCGCCCATCCCGAAGATCAACCCGAAATTCACCGCTTTTGCCGCCTGCCGCTGCGCCGCAGTCACTTTTTCCGGCGAAGTATCGGAAACAAGGGATGCGGTAAGCCGGTGCAGATCCTCTCCTTTTGTATAGGCGCTTTTCATCCGCACATCTCCTGAAATCTGGGCGGCCACCCGCAGCTCAATCTGGGAATAGTCGGCAAGGACAAGGGTACGCCCCTCCGGCGCCCGGAAGCAGCTGCGGAAACGGGTTTCCCTTGGGATTTGCTGGATATTCGGCCCCCAGCAGCACATTCTTCCGCTGTAAGCGCCGATCTGACCGTATTTTGGGTGCAGCCTGCCCGTAACCGGATGGATCTGCGCCGGCAGGGGATGCAGGAAACCGGAAAGCAGCTTGGCATATTTCCGGTATTCGGTAAGCGCCTTCACCAGCGGATGATTATGATAAGGAGCCAGGCTGTAACGAGAGGTGGAGGATACCTGAATGCCGTTTTTTTTCAGAAGCTTAAGGACATAAGCATTGCTGTCAAAATTCACATCCAGGGCCTCCTCCCCGCCCCAGAGCGTCAGCTGATAGGAAGGCTCTCCGCTGTAAGCATAAAGCGCCTGCAATGCCATCTCATATTGATTCTGTATATCTGTACATAAATGTTCCCATTGCCCCAAATCCAGGGAAATCCCGTCATACTCCGCCCGGGCCAGAGCCGGCGCACAGGCAAATTCGATATCGGCAATCCGTTCCAGGCCGTTCTCTCTGAGCCGGCCAGCAAGACAATCCCAAAGCTGCAGCAAAATACGGGAATCCGATGCGGCATAGGCCAGCTGCGAATCGGACAGCGCCCCGCTCCAATCCCCCGTCTGTTCCGTTTTATCCAGCGAAACGCCCAGATAATGGGAAGCCACCGCCGCCAGATTCACCTTACGAGGCCCTCCGCAGGGCCTCAGCAGCTCCGCTGCCAGCATGGTGTCCCGGATATTTTCCGGCAGGATCCCTTCTCCGCGCAGAAACTGGAGATCGAATTTGGCGTTGTGGAATATTTTCCCCGAATCCCCCTCAAGCACTTCCTTCAGGAACGCCCTTCCCCTGGAGTCCTCCAAAAAAGGAACACAGTCAATTAAGAGCACCGGCATCCCTGCCGCCCCAATCTGCACCAGCCGCAGCTGATCCCGATGTGCATCCAGCCCTGTGGTCTCCGTATCCACAGCCAGCAATCCGGCATTTTTCAGCCTGTTCAGATACGGCACCCCTTCTTCCGGCGAACGAACCACTGTAAATTCCATAGCTTCCCCTTTCCCGCTTCCCCTCCTCCCATTATACCAGCACTGTCCTATGCCGGCAACCGCTTTTGCAAACATATGTTCTAATTTCTTTTTACTTTCACCGGAGGAATAAACAGCAGGTGATACACCAGCACAATTTACAATATATACAGTTCTTTTTCCGTATTTTATCCCTGCTGCGCTTCGTATAATAAAAGAAAGGCTGTTTATGCAGCGCACGGAGCTTTCACACTTCAAGGAGGGAGTACCTATGGAACATCTGTTTCAGGCTATCAACAACATTTTTGACTTCGTCATCCCGGTATCTGACTTTTTCTGGGACTTTCCCACGAACTTCAGCTGGTATGCATCCATTCCTGTTCTCGGCAATTTTTCCCTGGCAGTCATCCTTCTTATCGGGTCAGGTATTTACTTCACCCTGAAAACGGGATTTATCCAGGTAACCCATTTCGGCAGGGGGATACGGATTCTGACCCGGAAAAAAAAGGAGGAAATCGGAATTTCTTCTCTCGCTGCTTTTTTCCTGAGTTCTGCCATGCGCGTGGGGCCGGGTAATATCCTCGGAGTGACGGGAGCTATTGCCGTAGGAGGCCCGGGGGCCTTATTCTGGATGTGGGTTTCCGCTTTCTTCGGCATGGCAACGGCTTATACGGAAGCGGTACTGGCGCAGATTTTTAAAGAACGGAAAAATGAGGAGTTTGTGGGCGGACTTCCCTTCTATGGTAAAGTCCTGCTGGGTAATAAGCTCTGGGCCGGAATTGCCCTTTCCCTGATGTATATCATATACGCCATGTGCTGCCTGCCGGCCCAGGGTTTTAACGTGGTCAGTTCCATCGGGCAGATGGCGGAAATCGCCACCGGCTCTTCCCTGGAGGGCACCTCCATATTTTATTATGTGGTATCGCTGCTGCTCATCGTAATAACCGCCTATATCGCCTTCGGCGGCATCCGTAAGGTTACCAGGGTTACCGACAGGCTGGTCCCTGTGATGGCTGTCGTATATGTTGCCGTGGTATTTGTATTGATCCTTCTTAACCTGCATTCCGTACCCTATTTCTTCGGGGCCGTATTCAGCGGGGCCTTTACCCCTGAGGCCATATTCGGGGGTGTGTTCGGAACGGTTCTTGTCCAGGGTGTGAAAAGGGGACTGATGTCCAATGAAGCGGGCCAGGGAACTATTACCATGGCGGCAGGCGCTGCCAGCACCAGCCATCCCTGCGAACAGGGCTGTGTACAGTCCATCGGTGTCTTTCTGGATACCATGGTCATCTGTACACTCACCGGATTCGTGGTAGTCATGGCACACATATGGACCGGAAGCGGAGCCGAAGCCTGGTTCGCCCTGGACAGACTTCCCAAATTCCTGGAATCCGCCAAGGTACTCACACCGGGCACGGCCATGAACGCCATTGTCGCTTTCCTGCTCACCTTCTGTTTCTGCCTGTTCGCATTTACCTGCCTGGTGGGCATGATTTCCTTCAGCGAGATCGCTGCCAACCGGATCAGCACCCGGAAACGGGTGATTTACGCGGTCCGCATTATAGGTATTCTCATCACGGCTTTTGGCATTGCCTGTTCCCTTGCGGGTATCGAGCTGGGGAATCTGTGGGCTATCTCCGACCTTGGGAATATCCTTATCGTATTTGCCAATATCCCCCTGCTTTATCTGGGGGCAAAATGTGTATTCAAAGCCACGGCCCATTTCAAAAAAGATGACGGAAGCGCTTTTGATTCTTCTGTTATTGGACGCAGCTGTCCTTATTGGGATCAAAAAAAACAAAACTGAAGCTGCTTTCCATACGAGTCCCATATACACGCGAACCCCCGATGTTTTCAAAAAACATCGGAGGTTCCTTTTTTTGTTTTTCCGTTTTACTAACCTGCATACGGCCATGTAAAGCCGGATTTAGATATTTATTGTATATATATTTTTACAAATAATATTTAAAGTATATATATTCTGTCAATAAATATTAATCGTATATTGAAAGATAACTTCCATATTTATAGTCTGTAATGGGAGGGCAAAACTATGGATACTATTACAAAATTAGTAGGGGCAAGGATACGGGGATTTCGTAAAGAAAAGCGTTTAAGCCAGGAAGAGCTGGCAGAAAAATGCAGTCTGCATCCCACTTATATCGGCCAGCTGGAAAGAGGGGAAAAGAATCCCACCATTGAAAGCGTTATGAAAGTTGCAGACGGGCTGGAAATTCCCATCGACCAGCTTTTTATAAACATTCCGTGCTCCAACAGACAGGCAATGGATTATATCCCGGACCGTATCATGTACCTGGTGGCCGAGATGTCACCAAAAGAACAGCGGATTATTTATGATCTCATTATCCAGGCGCTGAAGTTGCGCAGTTAAAAAAACGGATGCCATGCTCTTAATCATCTTATATCCAAAAAAGCCGCAGGAGAATTTCGCGCCACCCCACGCGAAACTCCTGCGGCTTCCTTATTCATATAACTTTATTATGCAAAGGGATTCTCAGTCGGATACATCATTCCCTTAGGCTGATTGAAGTTGATTTCATCCGTTTCCACACCGATATATTTGAATACTTCATACAGTGCTTTTCCGAAATGTCCGAAAGCAACCGCACCGTGGTGAGGATAATTCTTCTCAACCAGTACATGACGGTAGAAACGTCCCATTTCAGGGATTGCGAATACGCCGATTCCGCCAAAGGAACGGGTTGCAACAGGCAGGACTTCACCCTGCGCAATATAAGCGCGCAGCTTGGCATCTGCGGTGCTCTGCAGACGGTAGAAGGTAATATCTCCCGGGATGATATCTCCTTCGAGAGTTCCCTGGGTTACTTCTTCCGGAAGGTTTCTTGCCATGATAAGCTGATATTTCATCTCGCAGAAGGACAGCTTGCTGGATGCGGTATTTCCGCAGTGGAAGCCCATGAAGGTATCTTTCTGTGTATAATCATATTTACCTTTGATATCCGTATCAAACATATCGGCAGGCACCGTATTGTTGATATCCAGCAGGGTAACCACATCATCGCTGACTACGGTTCCGATGAACTCGCTGAGGGCTCCGTAAATATCAACTTCACAGGATACCGGAATTCCTCTCTTCGTAAGGCGGCTGTTTACATAGCAGGGAACGCAGCCGAACTGTGTCTGGAATGCAGGCCAGCATTTTCCGGCAATAGCAACGAAATCACGGCTTCCCTTATGTTCTTCAATCCAGTCAAGCAGCGTCAGTTCATACTGAGCCAGTCTGGTTAAAATTTCAGGCTTCTTGTTTCCGGTTCCCAGTTCTTCTTCCATATCCTTCACTACTTCCGGGATTCTCTCGTCTCCGGCATGTTTGTTAAAGGCTTCGAACAGATCCAGTTCGGAATTTTCTTCAATTTCCACACCCAGGTTAAACAGCTGCTTGATAGGTGCGTTGCAGGCCATAAAGTCTTTCGGACGGGGGCCGAAGGAAATGATTTTCAGGTTCTTCAATCCGATGACAGCTCTTGCGATGGGCGCGAACTCTGCGATCATGTCCGCACATTCGGAAGCGGTTCCCACCGGATATTCCGGAAGATATGCTTTCAGGTTACGAAGCTTCAGGTTATAGCTGGCATTCAGAACACCGCAGTAAGCGTCGCCTCTGCCGCCAACCAGATTGTCTCCGGTTTCCTCCGCCGCAGCCACTACCATAGCCGGTCCGTCAAATTCCTTGATCAGCAGGGTTTCCGGTGTTTCCGGCCCGAAGTTGCCAAGATAAACCACAATGGCATTGCAGCCGGCTTCCTTTACGTCAGCCAGGGCTTTTCTCATATCAATTTCATTTTCGATACATACAGGGCATTCATACAGGCCATCCCCATATTTCTCCTTGTAAGCTGCAACCACCGCTTTTCTTCTGGATACAGATAAATCCATAGGGAAGCAGTCACGGCTTACCGCTACTACAGCGATTTTTTCTTTCGGCATGTTGTTCATGTCTTTCCTCTCCTTCCGCGGCCTCAGGCCGCATTAAAATAAAGGGGGAAGAAGCAGCTGGCTGCTTCTTCTCTGGGACACAGCGTGTCCCATGCTCTCCTTCCGCGGCCTCAGGCCGCATAACCTATTACTTTACGCAGATATTTTCACCCTTCAGACCAATATGGCAGCCTTCCGGGAGTCCGCCCTCGGCATGGCCGATAAGCCATTTGTTCTTTGCCGTAATCAGAGCGTCTTCTCCGCCTGCATAGTGATTCTCATCCAGAGGAAGATTGGTTCCGTCCGGAAGGATGATCGCACAGCGGAATCCTTCTTCCCCGCTGTTGCAGGGCGCATAATGCAGAGTTGTTGCATACAGCTCCACCGCGACTCCCTTGGGAAGCAGGAATGCCTCCACCTTAGAGGTATCGTAGGTGTAGCCTTCCCCGATATCCGCCTGCCATCCGAGCAGCAGGATCAGATCCGATGCAGCAACATCAATTTCAGAGGTTCTGTGATATTCCAAAGCGTTCAGCTTATAGTTATTTCCATTGCAGAACCCTATCTGGATAGGCATTTCGCCATAGGACACATCCTGTACTTCCTTATATACAGGCAGCGCTTCCAGCTGCGGAACACTGGGTTCATATACCACTTCAGCGGTACATGGGGTCTTTTCCAGTTCCTCCACAAGAGCTGTAAAGTCCACATTTTCCACTACCTTTCCGTATTTCCGGAAGGCGGCGTCCGTCACTTTTTTAATTTCCATCCTTCTTTCCTCCTTTCCTTTATTCCAGCCATTTAGAAATGGCATTGGATACTTTAAATGATTTTATCAAAAAGCTCCCTGCATGCGGGATATATCTGCCTGAACTGCTGATATCGCTCTTCGTATCTGGCGGTAAGCTCCGGATCCGGTTCCACTGTTCCCACTACCTTAACCAGCTTATCTGCCGCTTCTTCCACACTTGCGAATTCCCCGCAGCCTACTGCCGCCAGAATGGCGCCGCCGTAGCCCGGTCCTTCTTCGCTTTCAATCATATCCACCTTGATTCCCAGCACATTTGCCATAATCTTCTTCCACAGAGGGCTCTTGGCGCCTCCGCCGCAGATTTTGGTCCTTTCAATGCGGATACCCAGGGATTTAGCCACCTCAAAGGAATCCCTCAGGGCAAAAGCAACCCCTTCCAGTACCGCCTGCGTCATATCGGATCTTGTGGTATCCATCGTCATCCCGATAAAGGTTCCCCTTGCATTGGGATTGTTATGAGGAGAACGCTCTCCCATCAGATAAGGAAGGAAGAACACATGGTTTTCTCCCAGACCGGTAATCTCCGCCTGTTCCTTCGCATAATCGCCGGTTCCGATAATATCGTCCATCCACCATTTGTTGCAGGATGCGGCGCTGAGCATGCAGCCCATCAGATGATACTTGCCGTCCGCATGGGCAAACGCGTGCAGCGCATTGTTGCTGTCCACGCAGAAGCTTTTGGAGGAGATAAAAACCGTTCCGCTGGTTCCCAGGGAAATATTGCACATCCCATCACCTACGGTACCCGTTCCCACAGCGGCGGCCGCATTGTCTCCGGCGCCGGCAATTACATTCACCTCAGAGGAAAGACCCAGCTCCTGTGCGATTTCAGGGAGCAGGCTGCCCACCACCTCATAGCTTTCAAAGACATCCGCCAGCTGTTCCCTGCGGATTCCGCAGATATCACACATTTCTTCCGACCAGCAGCGGTTCTTCACATCAAAAAGCAGCATGCCGGAGGCATCGGATACATCCGTACAGTGTACGCCGGAAAGCTTGTATGCCAGATAATCCTTGGGCAGCATGATCTTTTCTATTCTTGCAAAATTCTCAGGTTCTTTGTTTTTCACCCACAGCACCTTGGGTGCGGTAAAGCCCGCAAATGCGATGTTGGCCGTATATTCCGACAGCTTATCCTTGCCTATCACCTGGTTCAGATAATCGGTTTCCTCACCGGTTCTGCCGTCATTCCAGAGAATCGCAGGACGGATTACCTTGTCCTCCTTATCCAGAATAACGAGTCCATGCATCTGTCCGCCGAAACTGATGCCTGCTACCTGTGACTTGTCACAATCCGATACCAGTTCCTTTAATCCTGCCATGGTCTGCTCAAACCAATCCTCCGGCTTCTGCTCAGACCAGCCCGGATGAGGGAAAAACAAAGGGTATTCCTTTGACACAATCTTCCTGATCGCTCCCTTTTCATCCATCAGCAGCAGCTTTACCGCCGATGTTCCAAGATCCACGCCTATGTATAACATTCTGCGCCTCCCGTCCTTTCTTCTCCTGTTTAACGTATTATTGTTTAGCTGCCCGGCATTTCCGTTTTCCTGACACCTGCCGGATACCGGCAGCCTAAGAGAAACCGGGCATGGCCACATACGGCAGCCCCGCCTTACGTGCCCGTGCACGTTACTTTCATGATAAATGATTTTCATCCAAAAATCAATGGGGATTATAAATTTCGTAAAAATACACAATCTATCGCCGTTTTCACAGGTTCTGCGCCCTTCTTTTTGTGGATTCTGCCGTTTTGTGTTGCACGCACACGGTTTCCAGGGTTCCCAAATTGACTTTGCCCTCTATTTATGTTACGGTAAATGAGAATGAAGCATAACACGGAAGCAGAGGTGAACAAGACATGGCTACAATAAAGGAAATTGCCGAACTGGCCGGCGTCTCCCGCGGCACGGTGGATCGCGTCCTGAATAACCGCGGCGCGGTGAATCCCCGGACCGCCCGGAAAATTCTGGAAATCGCACAGGCCCTTGATTATAAGCCCAATAAAGCAGGCATTGTCCTTGCCGCCCAGAAGAAAAACCTGAAAATCGGCGTCATTCTGTTTGACACGGGAAATCCTTTTTTTGACGATGTGCTCGAGGGCGTGAACCGGAAATCCCAGGAGCTTGGCGGCTATAACTGTTCCGTACTTGTCACCAGGGTGGGGTTTGATCTTACGGCGCAGCTGGATGCCATGGATGAAATGGTATCCCAGGGCGTGAGCGGCATCGTGCTCTCTCCCTATAATGACCCTCTCATCTCCGATAAAATAAATGAACTGGACGGCCGGGGTATTCCGGTCATCACCACCAATACCGACATCGAGAATTCAAGCAGACTTGCCTATGTAGGCTGCAATTTCTACCGTTCCGGGGAAACGGCAGCAGGCCTGATGCATTTAATTGCGGGAAACGAAGTCTACGCCGGCATTGTCACCGGTTCCTCCAAGGTGCTCTGCCATACGGACCGGATCGCCGGCTTCCGCGACCGGATAGAATCCCATTACCCGGGTATCCGCATTGTGGGAACCATCGAGAACAGCGATGACGAATTTGAAAGCTATGACCGTACCCTGGCCCTGCTGAGAGAGCATCCGGAAATCAACGCCCTTTATTTTGCTGCGGGCGGTGTCTACGGCGGCTGCCGTGCAGTGCTTGCCGCAGGCAGGAAGGATATTACGATTATATCCTGTGATAAGGTTTCCACCACAAGGGACATGGTGCTTCAGGGAGTTATCGCCGCCACGATCTGCCAGCAGCCGCTCATACAGGGCACAAAACCCCTGGATTTGCTGTTTTCCTGCCTGACCACCGGGGAAAAGCCGGAAAAAGAATACCACTACACCACCGTGGACATCCGTATCCGTGAAAATATATAAAAGCAACGGGGACACGCTCCCCCGGCCATCCTTATGTTCAAAACAGCCCTTATACCGTACAGCACATTCGGTATAAGGGCTGTTATCTATCTTCCCCGGACGGCACCGGCCGCCCAGAAAATAACGTACAGGACGATATCCACAATAACAATGCTCGCTCCCGCCGGGGTAGCCAGCAGGAAAGAGACCGTCATCCCCAGCACGAAGCTGATGACGGAAAGTGCCACCGAACACAGAATCACACTCCGATAGCATTTGCAGACCCGCATGGCGGTCAGCGCCGGGAAAATGATCAGGCTGGATATGAGAAGCGCTCCCATCATCCGCATGCCCAGCACTACCGTAACCGCCGTAAGCACAGCCAGAAGCATGTTGTACAGCCCTGTGCGTATCCCGGTCGCCCTGGCAAAAACCGTATCAAAGGTCACCGCAAATATCTTATCATAAAAGAACAAATACAGCACGAGCACAATAACCGACAGCACTGCACTCAGCACCACATCACTTTTGCTCATAGCCAAAATAGATCCGAACATATAGCTGTTCAGATCGGAGTTCATCCCTGTGGTAACAGAAACTACCATCACCCCCACTGCCAGCGCCCCCGTGGAAATCATGGCAATGGCCGCATCCCCCTTCAGCCTGCCGCTGTCACTCAGACGCAGCAGCACAAACGCCGCCAGAATCACCACCGGAACAGCCACTGCAAGAGGCGCCATATGCAGCGCGGAAGCCACCGCCAAAGCGCCGAAGCCCACATGGGATAGCCCGTCCCCTATCATGGAATATCGCTTCAGCACCAGGCTGACCCCCAGAAGGGACGCACATAACGACACCAGAATACCCACCAGGAATGCCCGCTGCATAAATGGGTAAGAAAACATTTCCCCGATATATTCAAGCATCTGCCAGACCTCCCAGAAATTTTTTTCCAAAGCTGCTCTTCCCGTAATCCTTCGTTGTTCCGAAGAAATACCCGCTGTGGGAAAGATGAAGGATATGATCCGCGTGCTCCACCGCTTCCCGGATATCATGGGAAACCATGATAATGGTAATCGCGTGCTTTTTGTTCAGGTTATCCAGCACGCCGTAAAATTCTTCCGTAGCCACCGGATCCAGACCTGTTGCCGGTTCATCCAGCAAAAGCAGCCGCTTCGTGGCGCACAAAGACCGGGCAAGCAGAACACGCTGCCTCTGACCTCCCGATAAATCCTGAAAACTTTTATTCTTCAGATCACTGATATTTAAAAGCGACATATTACCAAGCGCCCTTTTCTTCTCCTCCGGACCGAAACCGGGCCGCAGCCCTCTGCTGTTCAGGCATCCGGACAAAACCACCTCATACACCGAGGCCGGAAAATCCCTCTGCACCGCATCCTGCTGCGGGACATAGCCGATTTGGGCGGACTTCAGCCCGTCCCCTGCGGTGATCGTGCCCCCGGAGGGCTTTTTCAGTCCCAGCAGCCCCTTCATCAGGGTCGTTTTCCCCGTTCCGTTCTCTCCGATAATACACAGATAATCCCCGGCATCCACCTGAAAGCTCAATCCCGACACCACGATCTGGTTTTCATATGAAAAAGCGACATCCTTGCAAACGATATATGACATTCGATCGATTCCTTCCCAGCCTCCCGGCCCTGCCTGTTTTTCCACGCCTCCCTTTCCGCCCGTCTGTTACCTTACGGAGGGCGGCATATCTTCATCCGTTAAGAGCTTTATCCAGCTGTACCAGGTTCTGTCTCATCAGGGACAGGTAGGTTTCTCCCCGTTCCATCTCCTCCCGGGTCAGCGTATGGCAGGAATGAAGCATTGCCGTTTCTGTTCCCGTCACCTCTGCGATGGCTTCAGCCACCTTTCCGTTGGAAAGTTCCAGACGGAATACCACCGGGATCTGTTCCTCCTCCACTTCATCCGTAAGAAAAGCAATGGTAGCGGCGCTGGGTTCCGTTTCCGAGCTGCAGCCCGGAAACGCGGCATAATAGGAAAGGCCGTAATTCCTCACGAGATACAGAAACGGGAAACGATCCCCGAATACCAGCGTATGGCGCTTCGCCTGTTCCGTTACCTCCCGGTAATCTGCGTCAAGCTGTTCCAGTTCTTCCAGATAATCACCCGCATTTTTCTCATAGACAGCCGCTCTTTCCGGATCCAGGGAAATCAGGGTATCTCTTATTTTTTCCACGAGTAGAATGGCATTGGCGGGAGAGGTCCAGACATGTTCGTCATACTCCCCTTCCTCCAGATGCGTTCCCTGTTCCGCTTCCAAAGCAGCGGAAAATTCTTCCCCGCGGCCTTCGTGGTCATGTCCGTCATGATAATGGCCTCTTGTCTGCATCCCCTCCAGGGACTCCTCCTCCAGAGGATCCACCCAGGAAAGGAGGCTGTAGGAGCGAACCTCCGCGTCGTTCCCCTTCAGAAGCTCCTCCACCCATACATCCGACTCGCCTCCCGCATACAAAAACAGATCGCTTTCCGTGATCCGGATAATATCCCTGGGGGTCGGTTCATAGGAATGGGCTTCCATTCCCGGCTTCAGAAGCATATTCACTTCCACATAGTCGCCCCCTATCCGGCGGACAAAATCAAAGGGCGGGAAAATCGTGGTTATTACCTGTACCTTCGGCCTGCCGTCAGGAGCTGTGTCCTGCGCCGTTTCTCCCTGGCCGTAACGGCCGCAGCCGGCCAGCAGCAACAGGGAAAGCACAAACACAGCGCACATCATTCCTGTCCGTTTTTTCTTCATTTTTTTCCTTTTTTCCTATAATCAACAGCGGATTGTTTCAATTCTTCCAATGTGTCATGGAATTTATGGGAGGTCATGGTCGGATTGCCCTTCAGCATATTCCGCTTAAAGAAGCTGCGGATAAAGGACTGCTGTTTTTCTTCTCCCACACGTCTGTCGCCCACAAACTTGTCACGCAGCTCCATAATCTCCTCTTTTTTCTCCCGAAGAAGCTCGGAACCGGGAAACGCATCCCTGATCTGCAGGAAAGTATCCTCTATGGCGCCGATAAGCTCCTCCCTGCGTTCTTCCCGTTTTTCTCTCTTGGTTTCCAGTTCGTTGCTGGCTACCGCGATGATGACATCCAGACGCTTCTGCATGCGCTCCAGCTCCTGCTTGGCCTGCTCTGCCTTGATAAGGATATCCCGCAGATCCATAGCCGCCTGGAAGGAGGTAGCAAAGTCTGCAATGAAAAGCACGGAAATAACCGCCACCAGCAGAAGCAGGACCCGGGAAGGTATCATCATGGCCAGGCTCTCCACGGGCTTATGGATAAGCTGGGTCATCAGGATGGTGAGAAGCCCCCAGCAGAGAGTGGACTCCAGGCATATCTGTCCCCGGAAATTCAGTTTTTTATGGGAATAGTCCCAATAACGGACCTTAAAAAGAGCCTCCATGATTACACCGGTCACATACTCCAGAACGGTAGCACCAATACAGCCCGCAATATATATCCCCACCAGATTTCCCTTCATTGGGCTTGATACCAAAAGCATCATAATTGCCCCGGAACCATACAACGGAAGGAACGGCCCGCGGATAAACCCTCTGTTTACCAGTTTCTTCTGGCAGATGGATACATATGCAGATTCAAAACACCATCCGAAAAAGCAGTAAAAATAAAAAAAGAACATCCACTGCGACAGCGTATAATGATACATTTCTATCTTCCTCCTCTGTGCCTTCCGTTACCGGTATACTCCCGCGGAAACGTTCAGCCTGCCCTTTTTCGTTTCCCCGATGGCACCGTAATAAAGAAATCTTCCATATCCCCTGGCGCTGACCATATCCCCGTTTTTCAGCGGACAGCTGTTGTTTTCACACAGCCTTCCGTTCACAAACACTTTTTTTGTACGGAACAGCTCCAGGCTCTGGTTCCGGGAAAGCTGCCAGAGCTTTGCCAGAACGGCATCCACCCGCTCGCTGGAAACGATGAGGGAAAGCTTCTCAGGCTCCCTTACCGGAACCTCCATCCCTTCTTCCACCCTCTCACAGCGTACACTGGTATGTTTCACCTTATTCATGTTTTCACAGATATAGGGAGCTATCCGCTGCGTACAGTAAAGGAAGGCGGTCCTTCCTTCCAGGAAAATATCACCCACCGTACTTCTGTCAATCCCCAGATTCATCACCGCACCCAGGAAATCCCTGTGTGTGAAATTATCCGCAAATTTTTCCAGCAGAGGACTGATTTTCAGGGCTTCCACGGGAAAAGGCTCCTCATAGCCCAGTTCCTCCGGGGATCCAAACCTCGCCATCTGTCTTTCACAGCCTTCCCCGCCTCCGAAAAGGCGGAAGGCATAGCCCTTGCTGCCGTTCATTGTCTCAAATAAGGCTTCCTGCTCCGCCATGGACAGGAAGCCTGTGAAGGTAAAGATACTCTGTGCATATGATTTCTCTGCCAGTTCCAGAAAACGTTTCTTTAACTGCAGCAGTTCTTTATCTGTTTCCGCCGACATTCCTATCTCCTAAACGAAGCTGATGACTTTATCTTTGGGTGCCTTTGCCTTCACCACACTGGTGGCGTGAAGGACCGGTCCTTCCCCGCCGTAATCCGCCCAAAATTCCTTTTCCACCCTGGCCGTCACCTTCACCCAGTCCTGTTCCCGGAAATTATCCGCTTCCTTGGCTATACAGACAAAGCCAAGGAATGCCATGTCGTCGGCGCAGCAGGTCATAGCCATACGGCCCGGCACAAAATGGTTCTTCGGGAAGCCGTCCGGTTTCATGACCATAGCGGTAAACTGCACATTTTTACCCACATAACGATCCAGATGATCCAGGGAATCAATATACCAGATACCATAGCCCATGTCATCCAGCACAATGGGATCACCGTTTAAGTCGAAGGGAAGATCCTCTTCGAATATTTCATCAATTTCCCCATTGCTGTCTTCAAATATAATATCCGCCTGCTGGTTAATCGCTTTCACGTTCCGCTTATAACTGTTGAGATCCTCAATACCGTCGCAGCGGTTAAATATAATCATTTCCGAATTGCGCAGCATCTCGGCGAGAAGAGATTTCATATTGGTAAAATACATGGAAAAGGTGGAAGCGTCAATGGTCGTGATCTGCTGTTCCACACGCCAGTGCCAGGGCATCTTCATGTTTTTAAAATTCCACATGCCGTTGTATTCAATAATAATTCTCTCCGGCTTCACCTTTTTCTCAAGCTCCAGAAGCTTGTCCGGCGTAAAATCCTCCTCCTGCTCTATCATTTCCAAACAGGAATTGCTGCGTGCAAGCAGGGCCGGATCGTATTCATTCTCCCCTTCCTCGCAGAGGATGATCAGGGTTTTCCCCTTTATCCGGAAATAAGGCTGCTCCAATGTATAGGTAATAAATTCGGTCTTTCCGCTCTCCAAAAAGCCGTTGATAACATATACAGGTTTCATCGTCTACCCTTCCTGTCTGCGGCTTGTACACAGACATCTTAATTCTTTTTCGCAAACAGCTCCTCCAGAGCCATTTCGTTCAATCCGGAGCCGATAACACAGAACTTACCGGTCACATCCGGCTTTCCTTCACGCACATTGCTTTCTCCGGGTACATAATCAAAGTATACCCAGCTGCCGTCTCCCGCAGACACCATTCCTTTTGCCCGGAGCACAAATCCATACTTCTTTTCATCCTCCAACTCTTCCAGAATGCCGGATATCTCTTCCTGCGTATAGGAAACAGGCGTCTGCAGCCCCCAACTGGTAAACACCTCGTCCGCATGATGGTGGCCGTGATGATCGTGGCCGCAGCCACAGCTGCATTCCTCCCCGTGGGTATGCTCATGCCCCTCATGATGGTGGTCATGATCGTGATCGCAGCCGCATTCTTCCCCATGGTGATGGTCATGATCATGGCCGCAGCTGCATTCTTCCCCGTGGTGATGGTCATGATCATGGCCGCAGCTGCATTCTTCCCCATGATGATGTTCATGCCCTTCCAGCACTTCCTCCATCAGTTGTTTTTCCAAATCCACGCCGCCTTCAATGGTTGACAGGATATCTGCCCCATTCAGCTGAGCTAAAGGGGTGGTGATAATAACCGCCCTGCTGTTGTGCTCACGGATCAAAGCCACCGCCTGCTCTACTTTAGCAGGAGAGGCCACATCGGTCCGGCTCAAAATAATCGTTCCTGCATGTTCAATCTGGTTAATGAAAAATTCACCGAAATTCTTAATATACAGTCTGCACTTTGAGGCATCCACCACCGCTACTGCGCTGTTTAAGGTCACTTCGCCGCCCATATCCACATTCTGCACCGCTTTGATTACATCGGAAAGCTTGCCCACGCCGGAGGGTTCAATGAGAATCCTTTCGGGATGATAGGTTTCCATGACTTCCTTCAGGGATGTCCCGAAATCTCCTACCAAAGAGCAGCAGATACAGCCTGAATTCATCTCCTTAATCTCTATGCCTGACTCTTTCAGGAAGCCACCGTCTATGCCGATTTCCCCGAATTCGTTTTCTATCAGCACCACCTGGCTTCCCGCCAAAGCTTCCTTTAAAAGCTTCTTGATTAATGTCGTCTTTCCTGCTCCCAGGAATCCTGAGAAAATATCTATTTTTGTCATATTACACCTCTTTCTCCGTTCCGGCGCAGCGGGCTGCCGTGCATAAGCTCCCTATCAGACTGCTGTGTTCCGCCTTAACGGCCTGCTGTTTAAAAAAAATACCCCAATGCTATAATAAGAGCAAAAAGCATCCTCTATATTTTGCCCCGTTTTCTTTCTCTTGTCAACCCGCACACCATCCGCATTCTGTTTTAATGATAAATATTTATAACAGCCTGACGGCTCTGCACATTAGCTGCGGTGCGCGATCTCAGCCGGCCCCCGGCCGATACTCCTCCGTATTCCTTTTCACACCGAATATTTCTTCATACCCTTCGTTTACGGTTTCCATGGAAAAAGCAGCTGTATTGCTTCCGCTGCCGCCTCCCACCATTCCCACAAGGTTGCCGTAACAGTCAAATACCCCGCCGCCGGACATACCCGGCCGGGATTCGCATTCCAGTACCATGATATCCGCTCCGAATTCTTCCCGGTACCAGGCTTTCTCCTTCAGCGTTCCTGTCCGGAGCTGATCCCCGATCCCGTTTTCCGAGCAGCCAAGCACCAGCAGACGGCTGCTCTGATCCAGGGTATCGAAGATCCGCTGGTGAAGGCTGGCCACGGCCGCCTTCTGCTCCTCTTTTTCCAGAAGTGAAATCGGAACCGTCACAAATCCCATATCTTTCTGCGCGCAGATTCCCGCCGTCTCCCCGGATAATTCCTTTCCTCCCGGGAAAATAACCCGGGGAAGCGCCCCTTCCTTCAGCAGATGCCCGGAAGTCACTATGACAAGCTGCTCCTCATTCCCATCCCACAGGATACCGCTGCCGAAATAAACGGTGCCGGTGCCGCTGACTTCCACCTCCAGCCTTACGATACTCTGTTCGGCTATTTCACGGGCTTTCTCTTCATTCTCCCCCTCCAGGCTTCCGGCAAAAACGATCCGTTCCCCGCCCTCATCCTCCAAACCTTTCTTTATCTGTGCCGGCCCCGTCCCGTTTTCCCCGCAGCCTGCTGCCAACAGGACAGCGGCCGCTCCCAGAAGAACCGGCAAGTTCCATCTTCCTTTATTTTTCATCTTTACCCCGCATTGTCATTTGCAAACAATACTATCTTTCCCGTTACCGTTCAAAAAGAAAAGAACAGGCCAGTGTCCTGTTCTTCCTGATGGAAGCCGGATACCCATGACAACCGGGATCCGGTTTAATTGAAAATAAGCAAAACTGTAAGCCGGGTTATGTCGAGAATAATCATCTATCTAGGACTGCTGTTGCCGGCAGCCTCAAGCGACCTACCTGAAAGCAGGCCGGGCAAGCCTGTTGCTCTCTGTTTGGTCTTGCTTCGGATGGGGTTTACATGTGCCCCGTCTGTTACCAGACGGGCGGTAGTCTCTTACACTGCCTTTCCACCCTTACCAGGCTTTCCCCGAAGGGAGAAACCCTTTCCGCCAAAGGCGGGGCGGTATATTTCTATTGCACTGGCCTTGGAGTCACCTCCACCGGACGTTATCCGGCATCCTGCCCTGCGAAGCCCGGACTTTCCTCACCTGCCGTATTCCCGAAAGAAACGGTCAGCCGCGATTATTCATTTTACTTACTTCCTGCGTGTTCAAAGAATTACCTTTCAGGCAAATGCACGGCACACTCTGAACGGTAACACCATATAACCATATATACTATATCTTTTTTTCTTCCGCTTGACAAGCCTAAAAATCAAACAGGGTCATCTGTTTCCCGGCCAGCTTGTCCTCAAAGCGGTACAGATACCTGAAAATTTCATCGCTGTCACAGACGATCCCCTGCTCGCTGCACACGCTGCGGACCAGCCTCATAAGCCCGGCCCGGTTCGGGGAAGGCACCTCGTACGCATCCCCGTAGGTTTTCACATATTTTTCCCGGAGGCCCGGAAAATGCGCGTCGAGCTTCCGGTAAAAATACTGCCGGTCGCCGTCCCGCAGGGTGACTCCCATCCCGAACGTAAGAATCCCGTAGGTTTTCGCCCGGCTGCAGTATTCCAGCAGTCCGCGGATATTCTCCTGTGTATCGTTGATAAAAGGCAGGATCGGCGTCATCCAGCAGACGGTGGGAATCCCTTCATCCCGCAGGATCTCCAATACCTCCGCTCTCCTCCTCGTCGTACATACATTTGGCTCAATCAGGCGGCACATATCTTCCTCATAAGTAGTGAGCGTCATCTGTACCACGCACTTCGTTTTACTGTTTATGCGCTTCAGCAAATCCAAATCCCGTAAAATTAAATCGGATTTCGTCTGGATGGCCGCTCCGAAGCCATATTCATCAATCAGCTCCAGGCACCTGCGGGTAAGCCCCAGCTTCTTTTCCGCATGCAGATACGGATCACTCATTCCTCCCGTACCGATCATGCATTTCTTCCGTTTACCCCGCAGCGCCTGCTCCAGCAGCTTGGGCGCATTCCTCTTTACTTCGATATCCTCAAATGGCCTGTCCGGGTGCACCTGGTAGCAGGTGCTCCTCGCATCGCAGTAAATACAGCCGTGGGAACACCCTCTGTACAGATTCATCCCGTTCCCGGCAGAAAGAATCGCCTTCACATCTACCTCGAACATCTCCCCACCTCCGCCCTGTGCTTGTCTATACGCGGAAGCAGCTGCCTCCCACAAACTCGCGGACAATGGAATTATTCGGAAGGTTTTCGCTGCTCACGCCCAGAAAATATTCCAGGAACTTAAGAAGCCGTTTGGCTTCAAAATATTCCGGCTCGTCTTTACCCACGCTGTAAAGCAAAGGCTCCGCAAACTGTTTAAGCACGGCAAGCTCATACAAAAGGGCGGAATTAAACATCGCATCCGCGCTTTCCTGAAAAGGGAAAATATTTTCCTCTTCCCCTCTGCGCACGGAAGCCCACATACGCAGGGTGTGGGTAGCGGAGGCGCCCCTGGTCCTGGCATCTCTTACCATACGCCGGATCAGCCTGCCGTCGGTTGTGGCTATCCGGTTATGATCATCCACATTCAGGCTGGTAAGGGCGCTGATATAGATTTTGTATTTGCTTTTCAAAGGGAGGGAGTGGGAAAGCTGGTCGTTAAGCCCGTGTATCCCTTCGATAACCAGGATATCATCCGGCCCGAGCTGCAGATAATCCCCCTTGTATTCCCGCAGCCCTGTTTTGAAATTGAAACGGGGCATTTCCACCCGTTCGCCTGCCAGGAGTGCCGCCATATCGGAATTAAAGGTTTCCACGTCAATCGCTTCCAGACATTCATAATTATAATTGCCGTCCTTGTCACGGGGTGTGTTTTTGCGATCCACAAAGTAATCATCCACCGCGATGGGATGGGGCACCAGGCCATGGGTTTTCAGCTGGATGGACAGGCGGTGGGAGAAGGTGGTTTTCCCGGAGGAGGACGGTCCCGCTATCATTACAAATTTTACATTGCCGCGTCTGGCAATATCTCCGGCGATCTCCGCAATTCTCCGCTCCTGGAGGGCTTCCTGTACCAGGATCATCTCCGCCAGATTCCCCTCACAGATTTTGTCGTTCAAATCCGCCACTGTCTCTATCCCCATCTGCTCCCCCCAGTTATTGGAACGGTCAAGGGTATGAAACAGCTTTTCCCTGGGTTCAAATTCCTCCAGCGTTTCCGGCTCCCAGCGATCGGGAAGCATCAGAAGCAGTCCCTTCTTATAAGGGAGCAGGTCAAAATACGGTAAATAGCTGGTATCCGGCACCATATAGCCATAATTATAATCATAATACCCGTCCAGACAATAGACATTAATATAGGAACCTCTGCGGTAGCGGAACAGCCTGACCTTATCGTCCATCCCCTGGGCTTCAAACAACGCGATGGCTTCATCCGTGGGGTATGCCTGCTTGGTAATCGGAAGCCCGGCCTCCACCATAGCGCGCATCCGCTCTTTCACCTTCGCTACAAATGAGGCATCGATCTGTTTTTCCTCTTCTCCGTCCGCCGCAGTCACTTTTTCTGCCAGAATTCCCTTCGGTATGCAGTAAAGCCCCTGACCGATGGTGAATTCCACGGAGACCTTACCCGCTCCCGGAGAGCCTGCCACATCACTTATGGCTTTTATGAGAAGCATCACGGCGCTGCGGACATAGGTGTCGTGTCCCACTCTGTCGGATAACGTCTGGAAAGCCACGGTGACATCCTTATCCACTTTTTTATGAAGTTCCTTGATTTTATTGTCCGCAACAGCAAGGATAATACGGTGCTCATATTCCTGCTGATGCTCCTGTGCCAGTCTTTCATAGGTAATTCCGTCTTCATATTCCCTGCATATGCCGTTCACCGTTACTTTTACCATATTTCGTCTCCTCTGTCCGTGGCTATTCATACCAAAAAGGTTCCTGCTGCCTTGCGGTTAAAAGATGGAGCATAGGAAGCTCCCTGCTTAAAAACTCCTTCATATAGGGCACAAAAATCTGCTCAAGTCCGAAATGTCCGGCATCTATGACCGCAAGCCCCTGTTCCAACGCGTCTATTCCGTCATGATGTCCGATATCCCCTGAGATATACACATCCGCTCCGGCATTTACCGCGCTTCGGATGTAATCGCCGCCTGATCCGGGCACAACAGCAGCCCTGCGGACCTTCCGGCCTTCCTCCCCGAATACCTTCACTCTGTCCAGATCAAAAACCTCTTTCACATAGGCGGCGCATTCCCGCAGTGTCATGTCTTCCGGCAGCACCCCTGCTCTGCCGATCCCTTCCTGGGACAGCTCATCCTCAAAAGTAATTTCCAGGACACTTCTTTCCTCCAGGCCAAGACGTTCCGCCGCCTCATCTCCCATTCCCATCACGTCAAAATTCGTATGGCAGGCATAATAGGAGATATCGTTCAGGATCAGCTTGCTAATCCGTTTCCCGGTAAAATCATCTGCCGTTATCCGTTTTTGAGGTGAAAAAATCAGGGGGTGATGGGTGAGCAGCATATCCGCTCCCGCAAGCACAGCCTGATCAATAACCGCATCTGTTGCATCCAGCGCAATCATCACCGATTCCACTTCCCGTTCCCGGCTTCCCACAAGAAGCCCCACATTATCCCAGCCTTCCGCAAAGGAAAGAGGGGAAAGTTCCTCCAGTTTCGCCATTACCTCACTGCATTTCATAGGCTTTTCTCCTTATGCCTGTAAAAGGGTTATCATTCCGTATACAGGGTAAGCAGCCGTTTCAGCAGCTGCTGTTCCTCTTCCAGCTGTGTCAGTCGCTTTCCGGTCTTATCCGGGCGGCCGTCCGCTTCCGTCAGGCCGGTTATCCCATTTAAAATACTGTCGTTTTTGTGCAGGCAGTCTTTCAGATATGCAAAAAGAACCGGATGACGGCGGATGAGCAGCCAGGAACCATATCTGTCCCCTGCCTGTTCCCATTCTTCCTCCGAAAGCTCCGGCCGGTTCCTGAAAAAAAAACGTTCTTCTTCCTTAAGCCTGCCGGCAGGAAAGCCATCCGGCAGATTTCCCAGATTCACCGCCTTCATTACGGCATAATATTTCCCTTCTTCCAAAATCATATTCTCATCCGTAATGAAATATCCTGCATTTCTCAAAGATTTTCTTACCAGCCATGGCTCCGACTGGGGCTGCAGGATAACCCAGCGCATTCCTGAAAGCTTATCCACGCCCTCTTCCAATATTTTCACCGTCAGGCGTCCGCCCATGCCTGCCGCCAGCAGCGTATCCGCTTCCGGCCTTCCCCCGCGGCAGGGAAGGCCGGAAAGTCCGTCGGAAAGTCTTACGTCTATGTATGAGGCAAGCCCGTATCTTTCCACGTGCTCCCTCGCCCTTTCCAGGGGGCCGGCGTTAACATCCATGGCAAACACATGGGGGGAAATCCCCTCCCGGATCAAATACACCGCCACATACCCATGGTCACATCCCACATCCGCAACGGTACTTCCTTTTTCCACCATAGATGCGACCATATGAAGTCTTTTTGACAATTCCATATTCTTTTTCCTTAATCCAGATAATCCTTCAGCTTACGGCTGCGGCTGGGATGACGAAGCTTGCGGAGGGCCTTTGCCTCAATCTGGCGGATACGTTCGCGGGTAACATTGAATTCCTTGCCCACTTCCTCCAGGGTTCTGGCTCTGCCGTCATCCAGCCCGAAACGCAGGCGCAGCACCTTCTGCTCCCGCTCCGTAAGCGTGCCCAGCACCTCGTTCAGCTGCTCTTTCAACAGGGAGAATGCCGCCGCGTCTGCGGGCACCGGTACATTATCATCCTGGATAAAATCACCCAGATGGCTGTCTTCCTCTTCACCGATAGGGGTTTCCAGAGATACCGGCTCCTGGGATATTTTCAGGATTTCCCTGACTCTTTCCACCGGCATGCTCATTTCTTCTGCAATTTCCTCCGGGGTAGGTTCACGCCCCAGCTCCTGCAGCAGCTGTCTGCTCACACGGATAAGCTTGTTGATCGTTTCCACCATATGCACCGGGATACGGATGGTTCTCGCCTGATCCGCAATGGCCCTGGTGATCGCCTGGCGGATCCACCAGGTAGCATAGGTGGAAAACTTATACCCCTTGGTATAGTCAAACTTTTCCACCGCCTTGATAAGGCCCAGATTTCCTTCCTGAATCAGATCCAGGAACAGCATACCCCTTCCCACATATCGTTTGGCTATGCTGACCACCAGACGCAGATTGGCTTCCGCCAGACGCTTTTTGGCTTCTTCATCACCGACTTCCATTCTCTGCGCCAGATCGATTTCCTCTTCCGCAGAAAGCAGGGGCACCTTGCCTATTTCCTTCAGATACATACGCACCGGATCTTCAATGCTGATGCCGTCGGGAACGGAAAGGTCGATATTTTCCATATCCACTTCGTCCTCTTCGGACAGGATGATTTCCTCATCGGGAATATCATCGTCATCCTCGGTGATACGCAGCACATCCACATTGCTCTGCTCCAGCAGCTCCAGCAGTTTATCAAACTGATCCTCATTCAGCTGCAGATCCGCAAAATAATCGCTGATCTCCTGGTATTCCAGAATATTTTTTTTCTTTCTGGCAACGCCGATAAGGCCTCTTACTCTTTCCAGAAATTTGGCTTCCGCCGCGGCTCTCTCTTCCGGGGTCAGCTCGCTTTCATTCTGGTTATTCGTCTTTTTTGCCTCATCCGCTTTTTCCTGTGTCTTTTTGCCCATTCTTAGTCCATCCTTCCTGCGCATGTTAATATTGTTATCCTTAATTCAGGGAAATATGCGTTTTGCTAAGTTCTTCCAGCGCCTTTTTTCCTTCAATGACGCGGTTTAACGCTTCTACATCCGTTCCAAGACGGCTGGTATTGTATTCATAACTGATTCTTTTTACAGAAACCAGGATATCATGAAAGGCTTTTTCTTTCTCTGATTGTGTCTCCGGTTCTATCAGCTTTGTATTAAAAAGGGAGGCAACCTCCCGCTGCTCTTCCTCCTCGGGAAACAGGCTGATGATTGACGCGGCGTTTAATTCACCTTTTTCCAGGCCTGCGAACAGCCTCTGTGCAACCCTTACGTATAGCTCCTCCGTAAAATCCTCCGCAGACAGAAACCGGGATATTTTCGGATAAACCTGAGGCTCCTCTACCAGCCAGGTGAGCAGCAGCCGTTGTGTCCGCCTGCTATTTTCCTCGGGCGTCACTTTTTTCTGTATGCCGGATTTGGGACGTTCCACCGGCCTGGCAAGCCCGGTCTTGGCAGCGGTGCTTCCCACCAGCTTCCGCAGATTCTCAAACCCGATATGATACTTGTCCGCCACCGCCTCTATATAATTTTCCCGTTCCACTTCCTCGGAAAAATCGCAAAGCTTTCTGGCAATCTCCCTGTGGAACCGGGTCTTGTCCTCCGGATCGGAGAGATTGAATTCTTTTTCCAGCATACGGATTTCAAACAGGAAGCTGTTTTCTGCCTGGTCGATCCGTTCCTGGAACGCTTCCTTTCCCAGGTTTTTCATAAATTCGTCCGGATCCTTGTAAGGCTCCAGGTTGATTACCTTTCCTGTCAGCCCGGACTCCTTGAGGATACCGATAGCCCGCAGCGCCGCCTTGACACCGGCGCCGTCGCTGTCATAGGACAGCAGGACTTCCCTGGTATAGCGCTTCAGCAAACCGGCCTGTCCCATGGTAAAGGCAGTTCCCAGGGATGCCACCGCCTGGTCGAAACCGGCCTGGTGCATGGCAATTACATCCATATATCCTTCACACAGAATAATATTCCCCTTACGGGAGGTTCTTGCAAAATTCAGCCCGTAAAGATTCCTGCTTTTATCAAAAACAGGCGTTTCGGGAGAGTTCAGGTATTTGGGACTTCCGTCCCCCATCACCCTGCCGCCGAACCCGATTACCCGGTGGTTGATATCCTCGATGGGAAAAATCACCCGGTTCCAGAATTTATCATACATCCCGTGCTTTTCATCCACATTGCACAGCCCCGCTTCATGGATAAGCTCCGGGGTAAAACCTTTGCTGCGCAGATACTGCACAAGATCATTGCTCGTCTTATTGGCAAAGCCAAGGCCGAACTTTTTTATGGTTTCATCCGTCAGCTGACGGCCCCTCAGATAGCTGTATCCCACTTCTCCCTGTCTGGCCCGCAGCTGGAAATAAAAGTATTTCGCCGCTTCCTTATTGATTTCCAGCAATCTGCTCCGTTTGCCTTCCGCCTTTTTTGCCTCTTCGGAATACTCAATTTCCGGCAGGTTCACGCCCGCCCGGTCCGCCAGCATTTTAACGGCCTCCGGAAATGTATAATTTTCATATTCCTGGATAAAGGTGTACACATTTCCTCCCGCGCCGCAGCCGAAGCAATAGTACATCTGCTTGCCGGGAGATACGGAAAAGGAAGGCGATTTTTCATTATGGAAAGGACACAGGCCAAAATAATTAGCCCCCTTTTTCTGGAGGCGCACATAGCCTGAAATCACTTCCACAATATCATTTTTCATCCTGACTTCTTCAATCAGCTCATCGGGATAATACATGCCTTAACTCACCTCGCCTGCTTATTTCACCGTCCAGCATTTGGGAATATAAATTTCCTCATACTGTGCAATGGCGAACCGATCCGTCATTGCCCCTATATAGTCACAACAAATCCTTTCCTTCGCTTCCCCTCTTTCCATTAATTCCAAAAGTTCTGCGGATATTTTATCAATATGATGGAGATAATAATCATACAGTGTTTCCACCAGCAGTTCCGCCTTGCTCTCTTCGCTTTTTGCCTGCCTGTTGGTATATACCCGCTCAAACATAAAAGCCCGCAGCGTTTTCATAGCCTCCTCCACCGGAGGGGACATACAAATATCATTCCTGCCGAAGCTGTTCGTCACAATATCATGGATAAAATGATCCAGACGCTCGCCGGTGGTCCTTCCCACCACGTCCTGCACCGATGCCGGAATGTCCTCCTCTCTCAGGATGCCGGCCCGCACAGCGTCATCACAGTCATGATGGATATAAGCAATCTTATCGGAAAGCCTGACGATTTTTCCCTCCAGTGTGGCCGGATTCCCTTTGGTCTGGTGGTTGCGGATCCCGTCCCTCACTTCAAAGGTCAGATTCAGACCCTGGCCGTCCTTCTCCAGAATATCCACAGTCCGCACGCTCTGATCACTGTGTTCAAAGCCATAGGGACAGACACGGTCCAAAGCCCGCTCTCCCGCATGGCCGAAGGGGGTATGCCCCAAATCATGCCCCAGCGCTATCGCTTCTGCCAGATCCTCATTCAGCCGCAGCGCTTTGGCAATCGTCCTGGCATTCTGGGAAACCTCCAGGGTATGGGTCAGCCTAGTCCGGTAATGATCGCCTTCCGGAGTGAGGAAAACCTGGGTTTTGTCCTTGAGTCTGCGAAATGCCTTGCAGTGCAGGATCCTGTCCCGATCCCGCTGGAATACGGGCCTGATATCACAGGGTTCCTCCTCCTTCAGCCTTCCCAAGGAATTCCTGCTCAGCGTAGCATAAGGGCTTAAATACACCTCTTCCCACTTCTCCAGATTCTCCCGAATTGTTGTCATCCGTCCCCTTTCTGCCTGCCGGCTTAATCAGAGTATGCCGGAATAACAGAATCCATTCCCGGATCCTGTATCCGGACAAAAATAAGCTCGCTATCTTTTATATTCTGCGCCGATTCCGGGAATCCTTTTATTTTTTTCAAAAAAATTATTTTTTCTTGACAAAAAACAAAAATCCGGCGCTCCTTTTCCGTAATTGCGCCGGACTGTCTTTCCCGGGAACCGTACAGGTTATTTCCGGACAGTTCCTTATATTGGGACACCCATATAATGCTTCACAGGTTCTTCTCTCCCATTTACCTCATAAATCGCATCCAAGATCTCCTGTTTCCTTGCCATCGCCTCCTCCTCCGGAAGTCTGACGCACACATCCTCCATAAGATAAGGGCCGTATTTGAAATGCCCCAGCACAGCGCCTCTGACAGTGCCGTCAATGAGCAGGTACTGGAGAATATCCATCCCATCCCTCTTGTACTCCTGCTTCAGATGATGTTCCTCACAGCGCACCAGGCAATCATTCCGGTGCAGAAGCAGAACTTTGCGGAAAGGTTCCCGGGCCTGTTTCTGCAGGAGCGCAAAGTCTGCGGCAAGATAGTATTTCCCGTCCTGCTGAACAAAGTCTCCCCGGGCCGCCAAACCATCCGCTGCTGCCTTCAGTTCACGCTCCGGTATTCCGTAAAAGTCCTTCATATTTTTAACGGAGGCTGCCACATAGCGGAAAAGGAACCGCGGAAGCAGGATTTTAAGTGCCTCTTCCCTGGTATAGCGCTGTACATCCACATCCGGAAACATTTCTTCCAAGCGGTACCATTCCCGGTCCCACTCCCCGTCGAATTGATCCTCAAATAAAAGGAATGCTTCCTGTAGTTTGTGCAGGGCAGGTGTGATTTGTTTCACCAAAAGCCCTGTCATTTCTTTGATCAGCCCGATATTCAGGGGTCCTTCCCTGTCTATCAGCGCAAGGATGGTTTCCTGGATATCATCCGGCTTTGCGGGTTTGCGGTAAAGTCCGGCAAAAAGCTCCATATCCGCTTCCCGGATAAACCCGATATTTCCTTTCTGGAATCTTCCTTTTACCAGTTCCCTGTTCTGCTGCCTTTCCCGGTTATATTCCAAGTCATCAAAGGCGGCCCGGAAAACAAGGCAAGGCGGCTCCCCAAAACCATGCCAATATACATTCAGCCCCGGTGACAAATCCCGGTAAAGGCTGTCATATGCTTCCCAATCCGCCGGCTTAGTCAAATGCTGTCGATCCATCCGGAGGGCAATTACCTGTTTTTCCCAATTATCCCCTGTTTTTTCTGCAGTTGTCATGTCTGTATCTCCTGTTTTTTGCCTAACATAATAACATGAGTAACCGGACAACAGTCTGTCCTGTTAGAATCTGTTTGGTTTGAACGGATGCGCTTTACAGTACAGGATGCGTCGGGAGCGTCCGGCATAAAACGGAGATATTTCATGGCCGTTCCTTAGTACTCCGAATCTTTCCTGTCATACATCCCAAGTATCCGGGACGCTTCCTTACGGATATCCTGTCTGAGCCGTTCCGGTTCCAGCACTTCCATGCTGCTCCCAAACCCCAACGCCCATTCCAGAAGCACCGGATAATTGGTAAACCCCAGATCCTCTACCAAAAGTGACCCATCCTCCATATACGTGAAGGAGGAGGGGCCATACTCTTCTATCAGCCTGTATTTGACACGTTCCGAAAACCTGGCACGCAGCCTTATCTCATCCGTAAAGCCGGAGGAAAAGTCCAGTTTTTCCTTTGGCACGGGCCGGGGAGAAAAAGATTCCTTTTCGGTTTCCGGTTTCCACAGCCGGTTCAGCTTAAACATGCGGAAATCCTGCCGTTCCCTGCAATAGGCGAACAGATACCAGGAGGACCAGCGGAAAACAATCCGGTACGGTTCCACCAGCCTTCTCCCCTCTCCTGTACGGGAATAATACAGAAAGGAAACCAGCCGGTGTTCCCGGATAGCCTCCTTCAGTAAATCCAGCTTCCCGGTAAGACTGTCCTTATAAAAGGAGGCCAGATCAATATTCACCGTTTCCTGCGGGGCCATATCTTTATCCGGAATCATCCGCAGTTTCTCTCGCAGACTGTCCTCCAGAGACGATGCCGCCACGCTGTCAAGCCCCCGGATGCCTGTGAGCAGTGCCTCCCTTTCCTTATCCGTAAGCAGGGAATTATCGATTTTAAAACCTGACGCGAGGGAGATTCCGCCGCCGTATCCCTGCTCCGTCACTATCGGTATCCCGGCACGGCATAACGCATCCAGATCCCGGCTGATGGTCCGGCGGGACACCTCCAGCCTGTCCGCCAGTTCAGGCGCCGTTATTTTTTCCTGCCGCAGGAGGATGGTCAGGATTGCCATAAGACGGTCTATTTTCATAAAGAGCTTCCCTTCTGCCGTTTGTGTTCCTGTTCCTTCAAATAGGATTCCACCAATGTATAAGAAACGCTTCCCTCCGGATGCACCATCTCCAGCGCCCGGGAAGCATCCACCCACACCGCATCATCCACTTCCCCCGAAAGTTCCAGTTTCTTCTTTTTCGCCTCCGCAAGAAAGCCAATCATCAGCATATCCTTCCTGCCAAACCAAAAGGTGCCTGCCGGACGGAGGTTTTCCACCCGTACACCGATTTCTTCCTCCACTTCCCTGACCGCCGTATATTCGGCTGTTTCCCCCGGCTTCATATAGCCGGAAACCAGATTATAGTATTTATGGGAAATGTAGCCCTGCCGGAGAAGGGCTACCTCCCCGTATTCATCAGCCACCAGGGCGATAATGCAGGTGGAGAACATATCAAAAAAGGGCTTATTGCAGCATTCACACCAGGGCACCAGCCCTTCATCCCCGATCTCCTTTTGTATCAGTTTCGTGCCGCAGTCCGGGCAGTAGGTAAATTTCATGGTTCTGTTTTCCTTTCTTCGTAACGGTTCCGTACTCATACCGCTAAGGACATAAATCCATGCCAAATCACCTTAGGCGGTGGATTTATGCTTTTCTGCGGTATCTTTTTTTATGGTCTGCACAATACATGCGCAGACCTGCTGAACAGTTGCCTTTCTTTCATAAAAATCTCCATTCCGCGCGCCTTCGGGCGCGGCACAAATAGTA